>DATMCL010000279.1:0-16131 GCA_035558375.1 Polyangiaceae bacterium | reverse complement strand
TGCAAAGCGGCCCACCCGTGCAAACCCCGTGGGTTTGGCCACCGAGATACGCGTTGCAACGGTTGTGGAGGTTCGTCCACTGCGTGTTGCCCGAGGTTTTGTTCTTGAGCGTCTGAATCGTCGCGGGGTCGAGGAAGATGCGCGGGTGCGAGCCGGGTGGTGGATTTCCGGTGCCACCGGTTCCGCCGCTGCCTCCCGTCCCGCCGGTTCCACCGGTTCCACCCGTTCCGCCTGTTCCGCCACTACCGCTGCTGCCTGTCGAGCCGAAGTTGCAGACCGAGAGCGTCCCCTGCGCTCCCGCGTCGAGTGTCGTCTCCCAGTGGTCGAGAGTCGAGACCGTGTTCTGCTCGGTACGGAATGCGAAGTTCGACCCGATCGTGAGCTCGCTACCGCCGCTCGGCGTCACATAGATTGAGTAGAGATGCGTCGATGTGTCGACGACGAGGCGAAAATGGTACGTCGTGCCAGCGCTGTACGTCACGCTCGAGGGTGCGTACGCGCTGCCGTTGCGCGCATCGATCACCCCAGCGGAGCTGAAGCGCACGATGGTCGCTAGCTCCGAGTAAGCGTCGGCCGCTCCCGAAGAAAGCCCGACGACGGCGTCCGTCGGTGCGGCGCTCGGGGTCGCGTCGAAGGTGACGGTGAAGGGGCTCGATCCCGAAGAAAATGCGTAACTTCCCCAGGTTCCGACGGTCCCCGTCTGGCAGCCCGAGCCCACCGTGTAGTCGATGCTCAGCTGCGGGCGTCGATTGGTGTTCGTATCCTCGGAGGTGTAGATGCGGAGATACTTGTCGTTGCTCTGATCGTTGACGAGGATGATGCCGTGGTTGTTGGCGGCGGGGTCGTTGATCCAGCCCTGCACGACCGCGGGATCGAGCGCGAACGTCCTGGTCTCGTCCCCGTTCCCGGTCCAGGTGGAGTTCGAGAACGACGCGCCCGCGATGATGTCCGTGCCGGAGCCTTTTGCCCCCGGCGTGTTCCACGCGAGCCCCGTGTCACGATTGAGCCACCCGAGTGGGCCTTGATGCGTCGGGTTGAAATGGCTCTTGAGGTAATAACCGCGCAGAGTGAACCCGGTCCACCAGTTCTCGAAGGTGAGGGTGAGGGTGGCGGAAGTCACCTGTGCGCCAATTGGCAACGATAGATTGTCGAACCGAATGAGGCTGCTCACCTCATAGGGTGTGCCCGTCGTCGCCTTCCACGTGAGCATCTGCGTGGAGGTAGCGTCGTTGAAGCCGTTTCCCCCGTTCTGGCTCGAGATGTACACATCGGAGACTCCGGAATAGCCCGAATCTCCTTGCCGAAAGCTCGTCGTGAGCGGCGCGCGCTCGACGCCGAACGTGAGCGGTTCCGCGGTCTTGTGACCGCATCCGAGCGATAGCGCCGCCCCCGCGAGCGCCAATCGCACACACATCCGCCCTGCCCCAATGGGGTTTGCTCCCGTGTCCATGTTGTCGTCCTTCCCCGACCCCCAGTGGGTCGATCCCGAGGAACGAAGCAACAGATGTGCCCGCACGCTGTGGCGCACCGCTACGGACTCATCACCTCGCGTTTTCTAGTTTTCGAAGAACTGCCGAATTCTCTCGAGCAAGAGATCGCTCCGCCGATCCTCCCCGAGGCGCGCTTCCTGCGCGTCGTTCAGCGCGCGGCTCAAGAGGTCCATGCGCTCCGCGAGCAGCGACGTCATCCCCTTCTGCAGAGCGGGATACTTTTCGAGCAAGTGGTGGAGGGAGTCGCGTGGGATGCGCAGGACCTGGCATTCGGTAATGGCGACGATGGTCGTCGCGCGACGACCCCCGGACATGAAGGCGGCTTCGCCGAAGATGGCCCCGGCGTCGAGGTAGGTGGCACGCACCGCGGGACCGCCGTTCTCGGCGCCGGCGACGAAGACTTCCACCTGGCCGTGCTCGAGCAGGTAGAGATCGGTGTCGGTCTCGCCTTGGCGGATGATCGATTCGCCCGGGGCATACAGCATCGGGCGCGCGCTCATGCCCAGGCGCGAGAGCACGGCGGGGTCGAGCGCACCGAAAACGGGGGTCCTCGAAAGGCGCTCGGGGATGTCGCTCGGGTTGGCAGGCGCGCCGGGCATGATGGAAACGACGGGCTCGGCGGGCTTCGGCGCCGCGTGGCCGATGATGTCGATGTGACGGTGAGGGAAGGGGAGCTCCATGTTCGCGCGCTTGAAAGCGTAGAACAGGCGCTGGCGCACGCCGCTCTCGATCGGGTCGCGGCGTGAGTAGTCGTGCATGAAGTAGCGGACGTGATAGTGCACGCCCGCGTCGCCGAAGTTGCCGACGATGACCGCGGGCGGGGGCTCGGCGAGGACGCCGTCGGCACCGCGCAGCGCCCCGAGGATCACGGCGCGCGCCTGCTCGGGTGACACGTCGTACGCGAGCGTCACCTCGGTTTCGTGCCGCACGATGCTCGTCGGGCGCGAGTAGTTGTGCACGGTCGAGCGCGCGAGGACGCCGTTCGGTACGACCACCTGCACGTGCGCGTTCGTCAGGAAGTGCGTCGCGCGCCAGTTGATCTCGGTGACTTCGCCCGTACCGTCGGGGCCGTCGGCGAAGCGCACCCAGTCGCCCACCACGACCGTTTGCTGGCTCTGAATGGCGAGCCCCGCGAACAGGTTGCCGAGCGTCTCTTGCATCGAGAAGCCGAGCACGGCGGTGAGCAGCGCGGACGTCGTGAGCAGCGAGCTCGGCTCGACCCCGACGGCGCGCAGCGCGACCATCGTGACGCCGAAGTAGATGACGGCTTGCGCGACGTCGCGCATGATCTTCGGCCAGGGGCGAACGAAGCGCGTGACGTGGCGGCTCGAGAAGAGCGCGAACCCCATGCGAACGAGCGCAGCACACCAGGCGAATGCCGCGATGAAGCGCAGCGCCTTGGGCACGACGTCGTTCGGCGGGAAAAAGTCGACGAGCGAGCGCGCCGCCCCGTAGATGGCGAAGAGCAGGAGCGGTCCGCGCACGAGACGCCGCTGGCCGCGCGGCAGGATCAGCGCGACGACGACCGTCGCCACGAGGCCGATCGCCATGCCGTAGACGGCCGGCGGTGCTCGGAGGAGCGTCTCGATGACCACGGACCCCCGAGCTTATCCGAAGAGCCGCGGTTCCAGCGCGGGGGCGTTCACCCGCGGTTTTTCGCAGAGATCAGGTGCCCGGCGGCCAGAGCTTCTGCACGACTTCCGTCAGGCTCGCGACGGTGTCCGGCTTCATGCCCGTGGCCGGATGCGGCCAGGCAAAGCTCCGTGAAACCACCTGGCTGCACGAGAACGAGACGAGCACGTCGCTCGGCTGCGCCGTCGGCCCGATGCTGAACGAGAGGCCCATCTCCGGATAGATGACGCCGGGGGCGCAGCGCGCGTACTGGTTGTCGTAGCTGTCGGGATTGCCGAGGATCTCGCCGAGCTTCTCGCGCAGATCGGGATCGATGACCTGGGTCTGGCTCAGGATGCGGAAGTTGTGAAAGCGCGGAGCTTCTGGTGCCGCCGCCACGGGGGCGGCACCAGGCGCCGCGGGAAGGCCCGGGATCATGCCCGGCGGGATGAGCTGCTGGAGGCTCTGCGCGCCCGTCTGGATCCAGGTCATGATCTCGGGCGGTACACCGGGGAGGGCGGGAGCCGCGCCGGGCGCTGCAGCCGCGGGCGTTGCCGCAGCCGGGGGCTCGAAGTTCTGCAAACGGTACGCCGTGGCATTGGCACTCTTCAGCGAGTCGAACGGTGCGGCCGGTGCGCTGGCGCAACCCATGCCGAGGAGGCCTGCCACGAGGCAAGGCGCGACGAACGACGAATGCAACGACGGATGGCTTTGCATGGGCACTCCTATTACCACTGTCGAACCCGGCTGGGGAGCCACATGAAGATCGGAGCACGATGGCAGTGAGCGAGTCCGAGAAGATCGTCGTCACGGGAGGCACCGGCTACGTAGGCCGGGCGCTCGTTCGTAGGCTATCCGCTGCGGGAAAAGCGATCACGGTGCTGTCCCGGTCGGCTCGTCTACCGAACGATCTTTCAGAGCTGCCGGGTGTCCGCGGCGCGGTGTGGCATCCCGACTCGGCCGGCGAATGGGTGGCGGAGCTCGAAGGGGCGAGCGTGCTCGTGCACCTCGCGGGGCGCCAGGCGGTGGGTCAAAGGTACACGAAGCGCGTGAAGCACGACATCGTCGCGAGCCGCGTCGACAGCACCAAAACGCTCGTGAGCGCGCTCCAGCGCGTGAAGCAGAAGCCGAGCCTTTTCGTGTGCGCGTCGGGCGTCGGCTACTACGGTGGCTTCGCGGGCGAGCACGCGCCGCTCGACGAGTCGAAGCCGCCCGGCGACGATTTCCTCGCGCAGGTCGTCGTCGAGTGGGAAGCAGCCGCGCGCGGGGCCGAAGCGCTCGGCCTGCGTGTGGTCTCGACGCGCTTCTCGCCCGTGCTCGGGCGTGGCGGCGGCGCGCTCAGCGTGATGGCGCTCCCCTTCAAGCTGATGGTCGGCGGCCCGCTCGGCGGCGGCAAGCAGGTGTTCCCGTGGGTGCACCTCGACGACGCGCTCGACGCCGTCGAGCTCTGCATGCAGGACGCACGCCTTTCAGGCCCCGTGAACGTCGTCGCGCCGAACGCGGTCACGAATAGAGAAGCATCGCGGCTGCTCGGGAGCGCGCTGCACCGGCCGTCCTGGCTTCCCGCGCCGGCGTTCGCGCTCCGACTGCTCTTCGGGGAAGGAGCGGTTCCAGTGCTGACGGGTCAGCGCGCCTACCCGGGCAAGCTCGAGGCAGCGGGCTTCAAGTTTCGCTATCCAACATTGGCCGAGGCTCTGGCTCAGGCCTGCGCCTGAGTCCCTCCGTCGCGCGCACGGCATCCTCCGGTGCGGGCTCGACGGCGGTGACGGGCACCCACCAACGGGCATCGCCTGGGGGGAGCTCGATCCAGAAATGGCTCGGCCCCCGTGAGAGGACGGTGGCAACGAGCTTCTTGCGATCGGGCGTGTGAACGAGCACGACCGAGCCGGGATGGAGCGCTTCGCGTTGCTCGCGCTTGACGCGCGCACGGATGGACACCCTCCACGCGACGAGCCCGCCCGCGAGTCCCAAAAACAAAATGACGACGACGGTCCCCAGTCCGGTCATGACCCTTCCCTAAAGCGGTCGGGCGCGGCGCTGTCGCCGCACCCCTCTTTTATACATCGTTGTGACGGTCCCTTCTATCGACTTCGGCGTCAATTCACTCATGTTGAGCGACGTCGGGACAATTAGGGACAACCCTAGAACGCTGCGCAGTGGACTGCTCGGCGTTCTGGCCTTGTTCATGGGGGCGGCACGCGCCGCCCCCTCCGCCGAAGCAAGTTCGGCGGAGCCTCCCCCACGCGCTAGATTTTCGAATGATTCGGAGACTCGTGCCCTCGACAGCGGAGGACGGGTAGGCGCGGGTATTTGGCGTAGCGCTCGGGCTCGGCGATGGAGCGCCCGCAAAGAAGGAAAGTTGAACCGCGCGCTGACTTCACCACGCGAACGTGGCGGCAGCGCGCACAGAGCCCCCAGGAACCGTCAGGTTGGTCGCGGTCGCCAGTCACGGCGCCCGGCATCCCTGAGGGGTCAGGCCAAAACCGGAAGCGGCAGCCGGAGGCGCTCGAGGAGCTTGCGAAGGGTTCGCATGTGGGCCCCATACCTACACCCGCCCCGTCCGACGGGTCAAGACTTTGGGCTCGCTGGTCGCTTCCCCAAAACCAGCGTAACTCATTGTAACTAAACGATTATAGTTTAGTAGTAACCTGCCGCGTTGATCAAAATACCGAACGAGGTCAGGTGGGCATCGCGCGTGTCGATTTCGCGCCCGGCCTGCGAGACGGAGTACCCGCCCTCGGCGCCGATGTCGACGTAAGGGCCGCCCGTGATCACGATGTGCTCGATCGGCGAGAGGGTCGCGAGAAGATCGAGGTTCACGTTCGTGAAGTGGCACTTCCGGAGGAACGGGCCGTAAACGGTGCCCGTCGTCGGATCGACGAACGCCGACTCCGCCGAGCTCGAGGTGTAGGAGAGGCCGGCGCGTCCCCAGATACCCCACGTCGAATCGAACGCATACGCGTAGCCGGCGCGAACGCCGCCGAGGAGAGTGAGGCCGTCGGGGCTGGCGGAGGGCGGCGCGACGGGTGTCTGCGCCGTCTTGTCGCCGCTCGACGAGAGATCGCGCGTCGAGATCACGACGGAGGCGCCGACGGTGATGCCTTGGTACGCGACGTAGTCGAGCGCGAAGCGGGGCAACGCCGCGGGGCTGTTGCTGTCGACGCCGAGCAAGCCGAAGGAGGTCGCGTTGTACTTGAAGTCTTCCTTCGCGCCGGTGGCTGGGTTGCGGTAGGTGATCGTCTGGCGATCGAGGAAGAGTCCCGTGATGCGCTCGATGCCGAAGATGAACTGGCCCGTGCGGCCGATGTTCTCGATCGTCTTCGGGGGCGGGTAGTACGCGGGGGCGGGCTGATACTGCGGGCCCGCGGGCGGGAAGCCGGCCGTTCCTTGCGCCTGCACGGCTTGTGCGAATGCGGCGGACGACGAAAGCGCAAGAGCTCCTCCGAGCGCGAGCGAGAGCCTCTTCTTCATGGCGGCGACCATATCATGGGCCTGAGGGTGGAAAGGCGCTCCGCGAGCGTCGCCCAATCCGGCGCGCGGACCGTGACGTGACCCACTTTGCGACCGCTGCGCGCGGCCTTGCCGTAGGCGTGAAGATGCGTGTCCGGGACGGCGAGCACGGCCGCCGCATCGGGCAAGCGGCCGATGGCGTTCAGCATCGCGCAGGGCCCGACGAGCTCGCTCGACCCGAGGGGTAGTCCGAGGATCGCGCGCAAATGTTGCTCGAACTGGCTCGTGTGTGCCCCCTCGATCGTGAGGTGACCCGAGTTGTGGACGCGGGGCGCGATCTCGTTCGCGACCAGGCGCCCGCTCGCCTGGAAGAGCTCGAGCGTGAGCACGCCGACGTAGCCCGTGCGATCGAAGAGCGCCGTCATGTAGCCCTCGGCCGCGCGCTGGCGGTCGGGGCTGATGTCGGGGGCTGGCGCGAGCGTCAGGCGCAAGATGCCGCCTTCGTGGTGATTCTCGAGGAGCGGGTAGAAGCGCGTCGTGCCGTCGCGACCGCGCACGCCGATCAGACTGAGCTCGCGCTCGAACGGAACGAACCCCTCGAGCAGCAGCGGCGTCGAGCCGAGCTCCGCGTAGGCGCGCGCGGCCTCGGCTTCGGTGCGCAGCACGGCTTGGCCGCGGCCGTCGTAGCCGAGGCGGCGCGTTTTGAGGACGGCGGGGAACCCGACCGCGGCGAGCGCGGCGTGGAGGTCCGCTTCGCTCTCGACGTTGAAGAAGGGCGGCGTCGGGATGCCGAGCTCTTGGAAACAGGTCTTCTCGAAGAGGCGGTCTTGCGCGATCGCGAGCGCATCGACCGGGGGGAACACCCGCGTGAGGCCCGCGAGCTCTACGACCGGCGGGACCGGCACGTTCTCGAACTCGTAGGTGACGACATCGCAGGCCGAAAGCCCCGCAATCGCGGCCGGCGACGAGTAGTCGAGCCGGAGGTGCTCGCCGAGGCTCGCGGCGGGCGGAGCCTCCGCCGGGTCGACGAACAAGAACCGCAGGCCGAGGTTATGCCCCGCGAGCGCGAGCATGCGGCCGAGCTGTCCGGCGCCGAGCACCCCGACGAGCGGCGCCTTGGTCTCAGCTTCGGGGGCTTCGTTCCTTGAGGACACTTTGCATGCGCTCCGCGCGATAGCGCTCGAGCGAGGCGGCGACGTTGGGACGCCCGCGCGCCACGATGGCGGCGGCGAGCAGCGCCGCGTTGATCGCACCCGCGCGGCCGATCGCGAGCGTCCCCACCGGCACGCCGGCTGGCATCTGCACGATGGAGAGCAACGAATCCATGCCGCGCAGCGCTTGGCTCTCGACCGGCACCCCGAGCACGGGGACCCAGGTCTTGGCGGCGACCATGCCGGGAAGGTGCGCCGCGCCGCCGGCGCCCGCGACGATCACCTCGAGGCCGCGGCTCTGTGCGCTGCTCGCGTACTCGAACATGTGGTCGGGGGTGCGGTGGGCGGAGACGACGCTGACCTCGTGCGGCACGCCGAGCTCGTCGAGCGTCTCGGAAGCGTGGCGAAGTGTCTCCCAGTCGCTCTTCGACCCCATGATCACACCCACCAGGGGCTGTGCTTGGGGCTTCGGTTTCTTCTTTGAGGCCACGCGGAAAGGCCGCACTTTAGTGGGTTTGCGCGGCCGCGCAAGGCATGCGTACGTTCGGGGCGGGCAGCGTCTGAAAAGACACCGCTCGCACCCGGCATGACGTTTCACGTCCACCGAACGAACCGTGTCGAACGCCTGGTGACGGCGCTTGCGGCGGAGCTCGAGACGCCGCGGGGTGGGGCGTTCCATCCGGAGGCGGTCGTGGTTCCGGGCCACGGCATGAAGGTGTGGCTCTCGATGGAGCTTTCGAGGCGACTCGGGGTGTGGGCGACGCCGATCGTTTACCCGCGCGGGCTGGTCGACGACGTGGCGCGGCGCGTGCTCGGCCAGCAGGTGCTCGGCGTGGAGCCGCTGTCCGAGGAGCTGCTCGAGTGGGGCATCCGTGCCGCCCTGCCGGGCATGCTCGCCGACCGCGATTTCGTCGAGCTCGCCCGCTACGTGAAGGACGATCCGCACGGCGTGCGGCTCGGGGAGCTCTGTGCGCGGCTCGCGACCGTGTTCGATCAGTACCTCACGTATCGGCCCGAATGGGTGCGCGCGTGGGAGGGCGGCGGGACCGTGAGCGTCGGCCCCGAGGATCGCTTCCAGGCCCTGCTCCTCCGCAAGGTGTCGGAGCGGCTCCGGGCGCGTCACGTGGGCGAGCTCGAGCTCACGCTGCTCGCGCGGCTCGGTGAGGGGCGTCCGCTGGGGCTGCCCGAGCGCATCTCGGTGCTCGGCGTGTCGACGTTGCCGCCGCTTTTCGTGCGCATCCTGGTGGCGCTCGCCGCGCAGAGCGAGGTCCATCTGTACCTGTTCGCGCCGTCGCCCGTGCTCGAGCCGGAAGTGCGACCGGATGCCAAGCGCCCGTTGCTCGCCGGGCTCGGGAAGGTGGGCGTCGAGCTCGATTCGATCCTGGCGGCGACGCTCGCGGAGCAGCGGGTCGAAGCCGTGCGGCATGATCATTTCGAGCATCCGGCGGCGGCGAGCGGCGTTGGGGCGCCACCGACGTTGCTCACGGCACTGCAGGCGAGCTTGTTCGACCCCGACGCGCCGCCACTTTCGGCGCAGCCGCTCGCGTCGCGCGATGAATCCATCGTCGTGCATGCGTGCCACGGACCGACGCGCGAGGTCGAGGTCCTGCACGATCAGCTGCTTTCGTTGCTGACGCGCGCGGAGGATCCGGTGCCGCCCGAGGACGTGCTCGTGCTCGTGTCGGAGCTCGAGACGTACGCGCCGCTCATCGAAGCCGTCTTTCGGCGGGATCCGGGCGACGCGCGCTACATCCCGTTTCACGTCTCCGATCGCGGCAGCCGGCGCGAGTCGGCGCTCACCGACGCGTTCCTGCGCGTGCTCGGGATGGTGCGCGGGCGCGTGACGGCGGCGGAGGTGCTCGATCTCTTGATGCTCGAGCCCGTGCGGCGCCGCATCGGCATCGACGCGAGCGGCGCCGACACCATCAAGGAATGGGTTGCAGCAGCGGGCGTGCGCTGGGGTAGGGACGCGGCGCATCGCGAAGCGATGGGACTGCCGGCGGCCGGCGGTGCGAACACGTGGCGCTTCGGCATCCAGCGGCTCTTGCTCGGCTACGCGTTTCCGAGCGACGAGCGGCGCACGTTCGGCGGGCTTGCGGGCTACGACGAGGTGGAGGGCAACGATGCGGTGCTGCTCGGGGCGCTCGCCGGTTTCGTACGGACGCTGTTCGGCTGGCTCACGGATCTCGAGCGTCCGCGCCCGCTCGCGGAGTGGTCCCTCGCGGTGACGAGCTTGCTCGCGGCCCTGTTCCCGGACGATCCCGAAACGGAGCGACAAATCGCGGGGATCCGTCGCGCCGTCGAGAGCATGAGCGAGGCCGCGGCGAGCGCCGGCTTCGAGGGAGAGCTCGACATCGCCGTGCTTCGTGAGCTCATCGAGCGGCGCGTCGACGGGCTGTCCCCCGAGCGCGGCTTCCTGGCGGGCGGCGTGACGTTCTCGGCGATGGTGCCGATGCGCAGCATTCCGTTCCGCGTGATCGCCGTGCTCGGCATGAACGACGACGCGTTTCCGCGCTCGCCGCGCCCGGTCGAGTTCGATCTCGTGCGCAACGGCCGCACGCCCCGCTCCGAGGGCGATCGTTCGCCGCGCGACGACGATCGTTACCTCTTTCTCGAAACCTTGTGTGCGGCCCGCGAGAAGCTCATCGTGCTCTACACGGGACGCAGCGTGCGCGACGATCGCGAGCTCGCGCCGTCGGTGTGCCTGGCGGAGCTGCTCGACACCTTGGCGGGACCCGTCGGGAGCGAAACGTCACGCGCGCGGCGCCGGCAGCTCATCGTCGAGCACCACCTGCAGAGCTTCAGCCCGGCGTACTTCGACGGCAAGGATCCCCGGCTTTTCAGCTACGCGAAGGAGTACGAAGGCGGCGCGCGCGGCCTCGTCGCGCTCGAGGCCAAGCCGCGCGGCTTCATCGAGCGCCTCGAGCCGCTCGAGCGGGGGAAGGAGCTCGGGCTCGAGGATCTCTTGCGTTTCTGGAAGTCGCCGCCCGCGTACCTCTTGAATCGGCGGCTCGGCATCTACTTGAAGAAGGAGCGCGTCGAGCTCGGCGCGCGCGAGCCGCTCGACATCGACGCCCTCGACCGCTGGAAGATCGGCAATCCGCTGATAGCGCACTGCCTCGATGGCATTGCTCCCGCCGAATCGGAGCGGCTCCTGCGCGGGCGCGGCGAGCTGCCGCTCGGCGATTGGGGCAGGCGCGTGCTCGAGGACTACCGCACCAAAGCCGACGCCATCGCACGAACGACGCAGGCACGCCGCGGCGGCGACCAGCGCGAGGCGCTCGAGCTCGCGATCCCGCTCGGCTCGGGCATACGGCTCACGGGGACACTCGACGGCCGCTTTCCCCGCGGCCGCGTCGAGCACACCTTCTCGCAGAGCTCGCCTCGCTACGTGCTTTCGCTCTGGATCCGCCACCTCGCGCAATGCGCCGCCGGCACCGCCGAGCCGAGCGCCCTCGTGACGCAGGTGAAGGACAAGCCGCCGCTGGTCGAGACGTTCCGGCCGCTCGAGGCTGCCGAAGCGCGCGCGTACCTCGAGCCGTTGGTCGAGGGCTTCCTCGAAGGTCAGCTGCGTCCGCTTCGGTTCTTGCCGCTCACGAGCCACGCCTACGCCTGCGCGCTCGCCAAGGTCTCCGCGCGCACGGGTCCCAAGACGCCGATCGAGGCCCTGGCTTCGGCGCGACTCGAATACGACGGCAAGGACCTCGCCGAGTCGACGCGCGACGCGCACGCTCCGCTCGCGTTCGACCGCCGCCGCCCGCCGTTCGACGAGCGGTACGACACGGAGGAGAGCGCGCTCGAGACCACGGAGTTCCACCGCCTCGCGTGCACGGTGTTCGGCCCCATTCTCGCTCGGGTCGAGGAGGATTGCTGATGGCGAGTGCGGCTCTGCCGTTCGAGGCGGCCACGATCGAGCTCGCCGGGACGCTGCTCGTCGAGGCCAGCGCCGGCACCGGGAAGACCCACGCCATCACGCTGCTCGTGGTGCGGCTCGTGCTCGAGCAGGGCCTCGAGCCGTCTCAAATCCTGGTCATGACGTTCACGGAGGCGGCAACGGCGGAGCTCCGCGTCCGGATCCGACGCCAGATGCATCGCGCGCTCGAGATCGTGTCCGGGCGTGCCGGCGACCTCACCGCGGCCGATCCGGAGCTCGTGAGGATTTGCGAGAAGCACGCGACCCCAACGGGGCTCGACCGGCTGAAGCGCGCCATCGCGGGTCTCGACGAGGCATCGATCACGACGATCCACGGGTTCTGTCTGCGCGTGCTTCAGGAGCACGCCCTGCGGACCGGCGCGCGCTACGGCGCCGAGCTCGTCAAGGATCTCGAGGAGCTCGACGAGGACATCGTCTACGACTTCTGGCACGCGTACGTGGCGGACTGGCCGTCGGTCATCGAGCTTTTGCCCGAAAATCCGCTCGAACGGCTGCGGGTGCTGCTTCGCGAGCGGCGCCGGTTCCCGGAAGCGCCGCTCGTGCCCGATTCGACCGAGCTCGAGAGCACCGACGCGAAAGCGGGTGCGCTCCTGCGGTTCGAAACCGACTTTCTCCGCTACGCGAGCACGGAGCTCGACGCTCGCAAGGAGCGGCAAGGCATCTTCGGATTCGACGACTTGCTGGAGCGAGTCCAGAAAGCGCTGCGCGGTGAGGGAAGCGACGCCCTGACGGCGGTCCTGCGCGAGCGCTTCCGCGCGGCTCTCGTCGACGAGTTCCAGGACACGGATCCGGTGCAATGGGAGATCGTCGAGCGGGTCTTCGTGGCGGGCGCCGTCCCGCTGCTGCTGATCGGTGATCCGAAGCAGGCGATCTACGGCTTCCGCGGCGCCGATGTGTTCACCTACCTGGCGGCGGCGGCCGGCGCACGGCGCGTGACCATGGGCGTCAACTGGCGCTCGGATCCGGGGCTGGTTGCCGCCGTGAACCGCTTCTTCGGCGCGCCAGACGCCTTTATTTTCAGGCAGATCGAGCCGACGGTCGTCGTGCCGCGCCCCGGCGCGAAGAACCTGTTCCACGCGCCGAGCGCCTCGGGCAGCGCGTCCGTCGAGCTCGTGCTGTTCGAGCGGGAACAGAAGAGCCTCACGAAGGGCGTCGCGATCCAGCGCGTGCCGCGCTTCGTGGCTGCCGAGATTGCTCGACTGCTCGCCGAGGGCGCGACGATCGACGGGAGACCCGTGGTGGCAGCCGACATCGCGGTGCTGACGCGCGACAACAAGCAGTGCTTCCTGGTGCAGGATGCGCTCCGGGCGCGGGGTGTCCACTCCGTCGTCGTCAGCGACAAGAGCGTTTGGACGTCGGAGGAGGCCGTCGATCTCGAAAACCTGTTGCGTGGTGTGCTCGACCCCGGCAGTAGCTCCGCGCGCAAGGTCGCGCTTTCGACCACCATCATCGGCAAGAGCGGTGAATGGATCGACGATCTCGATCGGCACCCCGAGCTGCTCGAGGAGTGGCTCGAGCGCTTTGGCCGCTGGGGCGCGCTCTGGGTGGAGCGCGGGTTTTTGCGCATGTTTCGCGAGATCCTGCGTGAGCTCTCCGTGCCGGATCGCCTGCTGTCGCAGCAAGGCGGCGAGCGCCGCCTCACGAACGCGCTGCACCTCGGCGAGCTGCTCGAGCGCGCGCTCCAAGAGAGGCAGCTCGGCCCCGCGGCGCTCCTCGAGTGGCTGCGGGAGCAACAGCGCGACGATTCGAATCGCGGTGAGCACACCGAAATCCGCCTCGAGAGCGACACGAACGCCGTCAAGATCCTCACGGTCCACAAGTCCAAGGGTCTCGAGTTTCCGATCGTGTACTGCCCGTTCCTCTGGTCGTCGGGGCCGTGGCGTGGTCCGCCGAAGCCCGAGGTCTTTCACGACGAGGACGGGAAGGCGTTTCTCGACATCGATCTCGACAAGGACCGCCGTGCCGAGCACGCGCGAGCGGCCGAGCGTGAACGCATTGCCGACGAGATCCGGCTTGCGTACGTCGCGCTCACGCGCGCCAAGCACCGCCTGAGCCTTTTGTGGGGCGGCGTGAATCGCTTCGGCATCGCGGCGATGAGCTTCATTTTGCACCCGGATCCCGCGATCCTCTGGAACAACGCGCTGACGGCGACGCGGCTCGACAAGCTGACGGACGCCGAGCTCACGACCGTGCTCGAGGGGTGGGCCGACGGCTCGGACGGCAGCGTCGCTTTCCGGCGCATCCCGTGGCGCCACGACGCGCCCGCACTGCCGCGCCCCACCGGTGACCCGAAGCTGCTCGTCGCGCGCGAGATCGAGCGCTCGATTCGCGGCTTCGCGCGCACGGAGAGCTTCTCGGGACTCACGCGCGGAGCGCACGAAGCGCTCATGCACGGCGCGCCGCACGACGACGCGGTCTCGAGGGATCACGACGAGACGGCACTGAACGACGCCATCGCCCACGGTGACGATGCGCCGGCGCCGGTCGCCGCGGAGGCGGCGAGCATCGACGTCACGGCGCCGAACGTCGCCGTCACGACTCCGAGCGTCGCCGCCGACACGCCCATCGTCCTCAGCGACTTCCCGCGTGGCTCGCGCGCCGGCAATTTCTTCCACGAGATCTTCGAGGACATCGACTTCGCGGCGGGCGAGCCGGCCGATTGGCTCGAGGTCGTGACCGAGAAATTCGAAAAGCACGGGTTTTCTCGGGAATTTCAAGGGGCGTCGCACGATCTCCTGCTCGGGCAGGCGATGAACGCCGTGCGCGACTCGCTCGAGACGACGCTCGACGGGACTGGCCTCCGCTTGGCGGACGTCGAGCGCGAGCGACGCTTCAACGAGCTCGAGTTCCGTGTGCCGGTTGCGCCCGGTGGCAGCCGCGCCGAGCTCAACGTGCGGCGCCTGGCGGCGGTCTTTGCGGGTCACCCGAGCGCCGCAGTTCCGGCCATGTATGCCGAGCGCGTCGAGCGCCTGCGCTTCCCGTCACTATACGGTTACCTCAAAGGCTACATCGACCTCGTCTTTTTCCACGAAGGGCGCTGGTACGTCGTCGACTACAAGACGAACCACCTCGGCGACCGGCTCGGCGACTACGACCAAGCGCGCATGCAGCGCGCCATGGCGGACTCGCACTACTACCTTCAGTACCATCTCTACACGCTTGCGGTGGATCGCTTCCTCCGCCGCGTGGAGCGTCGGTACGATTACGAGTCGAGCTTCGGGGGCGTCTTCTACCTGTTCATCAAGGGCCTCTGCCCCGGCCACAAAACCGGCATTTTCTTCGAGAAACCGCCGCGAGCGCGGCTCGACGCGCTGTCCGCGCTCCTCGACGGAGGGGCGCCGTGACCGAGCCCTCGAGTGCCGTGCGCGCGCCCGACGAGTCTCGAGCACTCGAGCGCTTGGCCGCGCTCGGCGTGCTCTCCGTTTTCGATCGCGAGCTCGCTCTGGCGCTCGCCGAGCTCGGTGGGGAGCGGCGCGAGGCGGTGCTCCTTGGCATGGCATTCGCGAGTGCCGCCGTGCAAGCCGGGCACACCTGCGCGGACATTCCGCGTCTAGCCGAGCGCGCTCTCACCGACTCCGAAGGGCAAGCCGTCGAGGGCGTCACGTTGCCGGCGCGAGACGCGTGGCTCGAAGCCCTGCGCACGAGTCCGTTGGTCGCTTTAGACGGCTCCGCCGACGAGACGGACCGACCCTTCGTGCTCGACGCGCGCGGTCGTCTCTACCTCGCACGCTACCACCGCTACGAGCGACGGCTTGCGGACGGACTGCTTGCCCGCGCGGCCGAGCCCGCGCAGCCGGTCGGCTCCGAATCGGCCAAAATGAGCCTCGATCGGCTGTTCCCGCCGGAGGATAAGCGCGGCGCTCTGCAGCGCACTGCGGCCGAGGTCTTCCTCGCTCGGCGACTGACGGTCGTCTCGGGCGGTCCGGGTACGGGCAAGACGTACACGGTGTCGAAGGTGCTGGCGGCGCTTCAGGAGCACGCGCTGGCTTCGGGACGCGAGCCGTACCGCGTTCTCTTGACGGCGCCGACGGGGAAGGCAGCGCAGCGGCTTGGTGACGCGATCCGCGACACCTTGGAGAAGCTCCGGCTCGACCCCACGAAGCTCGGCATTCCGACCGTTGCCTCGACGCTGCATCGCGCGCTCGGATACCAGCCGTCACGGCCGACCCACTTCCGCCGCAACGCACGGAGCCCGCTTCCCGACGACGTGGTGGTCGTCGACGAGGCGTCGATGGTCGACCTCGCGCTGATGGCGAAGCTCATCGATGCGGTCCGTCCCGACGCGCGCTTGCTGCTGCTCGGGGACAAGGACCAGCTTGCGTCGGTCGAGGCGGGCGCGATTTTGGCCGATATTTATGCAGGCCGTGCCGCTTCGGGTCGCGCCGGCACAGGGCTCGCGTCCGGGCTCGTGCACTTCACGGAGAGCCACCGCTTCGGCGACGACGGCGGAATCGCGGCGCTGGCGACTGCCGTGAACGCCGGCGACGTGACGGCG
>DATMCL010000278.1:0-3309 GCA_035558375.1 Polyangiaceae bacterium | reverse complement strand
ACCGGTGAAATAACCGTTCCTGGTATGTCTCATCTTGGCCATGTTCAAAGTTCCAGCCATATCGAAGCTGTGCAAGACGTCTACGCTAACAGCTTTGTTACCAATGCTGGGCGTGACGTGATCGATGAGATTGACACGCTTAAGGGCCTTGTCGAGACGCTGAGGCAGGAACTCGCCGCGTTGAGGAGATAAGTTAATGGGCTTGGATTTTCCCAACGCGCCCGTCCTTGACGAGCAGTTCGCGCCCGTTGGTCTGGACAAGGTCTTCACTTGGAATGGAGTGAGATGGGTCACGGGCGGCAGTGGCGGCAGTGGCGGCACGAGCGGCGGTACCGGCGGCGCGAGCTCGGGTGCGGGAGGCACGTTGCCGAATGGTGGCGGTGCCGGCACGACGGGTGGCAGCGCTGGGACCAAGGGCGGCAGCGCTGGCGCCGTCAACATGGGCGGAATGGCGGGTGGCGGAATGTCCGGCAGCGCCGGCGCGGCGGCGGGAAGCGGCCCGGGCGGCGGAATGGGCGGCGAAGGTGCTGGTGCCGCGGGCATGGCCGGCATGGCGGGCGCGAGCGGCGGCAGCGGGCTCCACGGTGGCGCGTCCGGCAAGTACGTGTGCACGCCCGGAGCGACCTACGGCAATCCGCTCACCGGCATGGGCTCGGTCGGGCAGATTGGTCCGCCGACGCAAGGCACGCCGAACTTCTTTGCGTTCGTCGAGGGCCCCGTGTGGATCGCGAGCCAGAGCAAGCTCTACTTCTCCGACAACGCCGGGAGCCCGGAGCGAATTTGGGTGGTGAGCCCGGGCGGGATGCCGTCCGTGTTCCTCGAGAAGAGCGGAAGCAACGGCATGGCGCTCGACAGCGACGACAAGTTGGTCGTTGCGGACCAGGCCGCCAAGAACATCACGCGCGTCGATCCGACCGCCGCGTCGCCGAGCGCGAGCCTGATCGTCGCCGCGGGCTGCAAGCCGAACGACGTCATCGTGCGGAGCGACGGCAACATCTACTGGTCGGCTCCCCAGGAGTCCGGCACGGGCTTCTACCGCATGGCGCCGAACAAGATGGTGACGGGCCCGCGCACGGATACGGCCGCGCCGAACGGCATCGTGCTCTCCCCCGACGAGAACACGCTCTACGTCGGCGACGTGCAGAACAAGAAGATCATCAAGGTCGCGGTCGATGCCGACGGCGCGCTCGCCGCGACGGCGATGCCGTTCGCGAGCACGATGAACGGCACGGTCGACGGCATGTGCGTCGATTGCGCGGGCAACGTCTACGCGGGCACGTCGAACGGCGTCGAGGTGTACTCACCCGACGGCACGATGATCGGAACGGTTCCCACGGGCGAGTCGTCGAACTGCACGTTCGGCGGAGCGGACCGCAAGACGCTGTACGTGACCTCGCGAGCCGTGCTGAAGACGGTAACGCTCGCGGTGCCCGGATTGCCGGACTGAGATTCGGGCGGGGCCAGAGCTAGAGCTAGAGCTAGGGGGAGAGCTAGAGGGAGAGCTAGAGGTGGGGCAGAGATTTTTGGGGGCCGGGAGGGGCCTTGGCGGGCGGTGCTCTCGCACTGGGGTGAATGAGCACGGATCGCGGGCGTGGGGCGGCGGGCGCAAGCCCGCCCGAGACGAGGTGGTCGTCTTGGCAGAACTGATCGACGGGCTAGTGGGGGCACAACCCACCACGACAAGCCGGCGAGGCCGGCACGTGCTGCGTGACAGCTCGCCAAGATCGCGAGGCGCTACCGGCTGAGTCTCGCTCTCCCCCGGCCGATGCTGGGCGCAAGCCCGCCCGAGACGAGGTGGTGGTCTTGGCAGAACTGATCGACTGGCTCAGCACGGGCACAACCCAACACGACGAACCGGCGAGGCCGGCACCTGCTGCGTGACGGGCAGCCAAGGTCGCGAGGCATTACCGGTCGAATCTACTTCCCCCCGGCCGATGCCGGTTCACGCGCCACGAGAGCCAGCCCAGGCCCCTCACGTGGGTCGGCGTAGCCGAAGGCGGTCGGGCTCTTTAGAACAATCCCACTCACGTCGCCTTGGCTGGCGTGCGAGCGGTAGAGTCTGTGGCCTTTCATGGCGAGCTCATCCAGTAACGCTTTGGGAAGCGGGCGTGCGGCTTCGTAGCGGATTTGGTCGGGGACGAAGCCGTGGTGGAGGCGGGGGGCGTCGATCGCAGCGTCGAGCGGCGCCGCGTGCGCGAGGAGGCGGACGAGGAGCAACGTGAGGGTGCTCGGGATCGTGTCGCCGCCGGGCGTGCCGAGGACGGCGACGGGCGTGCCGTGATCGAGGACGAGCGTGGGGGCCATCGAGCTCGTCGTGCGCCGGCCGGCGACGGGTTGGTTGTCGCCGGCGCTCGAAAAGGAGCCGACGGCGTTGCCGAGGAGGACGCCGGTTTCGGGGACGAGGATCTTGGCTCCGAACGAGGCGGAGAGCGTCGTCGTGAGCGAAACGACGAGGCCCGCTTCGTCGACGGCGGAGAGGTGCGTCGTGTGCTCGAGCTCGCGCAAAGCTTCCGCGTAGAGTGGGTGGACATTGGCTGACGGCGTCGCGTGCGCGGGGTCGACGGGAACCTTGAGCAGGGATGTGGAATCGAGGAAGAGCGCGGCGAGGGTCTTCTGCTCTGCGGCGCTCTGGGAGTCGGGATCGACGACGTGAAAGCGACGGAGCGCCTGGGCTCGGCGGGAGAGCTCGACGAAGCGGTGGAGCTCGTCGGCGTTCTCGGCGGGGGGCGGGGCCGGCTCCAGGGACTCGAGCGCGTTCAGCATGCCGGCGAGAACGAGACCGCCGGCCGAGGGAGGCGGCATCGTTTCGATGTCGAAGCCGCGGTAGCGCACCGTGAGCGGCTCGCGCACCACGGCGCGGTACGCCGCGAGATCCGCCGGGGTGATGTGCTGGGCCGTCGCCTTGGCGACGCTCTGCGCGGCGGCCCCGGCGTAGAACGCGGCGTCGCCGAGAGCCGCGATGGCCTCGAGGGTCTTCGCGAGCGCGGGTTGCTCGAGGTGCGTGCCGGCGCGACGCGGTGCACCCTTGGTGTCGCCGAAGACCCGGCGCGCGCCGGGATCGAGGCCGAGGGTTTTCCAGTGAGCCGCAAGCAGTGCGGCTTGCTCCTGGCCGAGCACGCTGCTTCGCGCGAGCGCGATGGCGGGCGCGCACACCCGCTCGAGCGGCGCCTTGCCGAGGCGCCGGTGCAAAAGCAAAAGACCCGCCACGGTGCCGGGGACACCGGGGGCGACGGGGCCGCTGCCCTTCGCTGCGATCATGCGATCGAAGTCGGGGCGCGTGAGGCTCGCCGGCGCCGTCTCGCGAAAGTC
>DATMCL010000277.1:0-42253 GCA_035558375.1 Polyangiaceae bacterium | reverse complement strand
AGCGTGCCCGAATGGCCGCTAGAACGGAGAGCGAAGGCGAGCGACAGAGCCTCGAGCGCTTCCGGGCCGCCCTCGGCCCAGCCTGGGAGGGTCGCGGCTCGCTCGACGCTTTGTGCGAGCGGGAGCCGAAGGACGGCAATCGACTGCGCGAGATCGACGCGCTCCGCTATGCGGAAGAGCACGCCGTGCGGTATGAGGCAACGGCACTCGCGCACCAAAGGCGACGAGCGCGCGAGCTCGAGCAGGAGCTTTCGCTCGAGCCCCAATGAACTCCATGGTTTCACCCGCCGGCGACCTTCCCACTTTCGACGCTTTACCTCTTTCCGTCGACGTGCGCCGCGCCGTCGACGAGCTCGGCTACGTGCATCCGACGCCCGTGCAGCTCGCCGTGTTCGAGCCGGCCGTCCGCGGCAAGGACCTCGTCGTCCAAGCGCGCACCGGCACGGGCAAGACGGCTTCGTTCGGCCTCCCGCTGGTCGACGGCATCGTCAAGAAAGCGACCGGCGCCGTCCAGGCGCTCGTCCTGTGTCCGACGCGCGAGCTCGCGCTCCAGGTCACGCGCGAGGTCGACGCGCTCGCCAAGCACCGCGGCATCCGCTGCGCGGCCGTGTACGGCGGCGCGCCGATGGCCAAACAGATCGCCGACATCCGCGGCGGCGCGCAGATCGTCGTCGGAACGCCCGGTCGCGTACTCGACCACCTGCACCGCGGGACGCTCGATCCGCAAGCGATCCGCGTGTTCGTCCTCGACGAGAGCGACGAGATGCTCTCGATGGGCTTCCTGCCGCAGATCAGCGACATCCTCGGCTTCTTGCCGGAGACGCGCCAAACGCTTTTGTTCAGCGCGACCCTGCCGCCCGACATTCAGCGCGTCGCGAAAACTCGGCTCAAATCGCCCGAATTTTTGACGCTGAGCGGCGATCACATCGGCGCGCTCGAGATCAACCACTTCGTGTACGTCGTGCCGAGCGACAAGCTCGGCGCGCTGATTCAGATCATCGAGGTCGAGAACCCCGAGAGCGCGATCGTCTTCTGCAACACGAAGGACGAGACCAAGCGCGTCGCCGGGGCGCTCGAGCAGCAGGGCTACGCGGCAGATTGGCTGAACGCGGATCTACCGCAGTCCGACCGCGAGAAGGTGATGGCCGCGACCCGCAAGGGCGAGCTGCGCTTCCTCGTCGCGACCGACGTCGCCTCGCGCGGCATCGACATCTCGCTCCTCACGCACGTGATCAACTACGACTTTCCCGAATCGGCCGAAGCGTACGTGCACCGCACGGGACGCACGGGCCGAGCAGGGCGCACCGGCACGGCCATTGCGCTGGTCGGCCCGCGCGATGTCGGCAACCTCTACCTTCTGCGGCTCACCTACAAGCTCAAGCCCATCGAGCGGCAACTGCCGAGCGCGCGCGAGAAGAAGACGCGTGAGGAATCGGATCTCTTGCGCATGTTCGCGGACGCGTTCGCGACGCGCCGCACGCATCCGGACGATCTCGCGCTCGCGCGCCGCCTTCTGACGCACGAGGACGCCGAAGCGATCGTCGCAGGGCTCCTCCGCGATCACCTGGGCGCGCGCCCCGACGCGCTCGACGAAGCCACCGCGGCCCGGCGCGCACGGACGACCAACGCCGAGCCACCGGAGCCCGCACCGACACCGCCGCGCGCCGAGTCGCGGCGCGAAGGGCGCCGGCCGGAGGGACGCGGAGACGAGCGGCGCGACGGGCCGCGTGAGGACGGCCCACGCGGAGACGAGCGCCGCGACGGGCCGCGCCAAGAGGGCGGCCGCGGCGATGGGCCGCGCACGGACGTAAGCCGGCGTGACGAGCCGCGACACGACGGTGGGCGGCGCGACGAGCCACGCCGCGGAGACCGCTCGCGCCGCGGCGAGCGGCGCCGCGAACCCCCGGCCGCGCGGCACGCGACGCCGCTCGTTCCTGCGGGGCCCGACGACAACGACGACGACCTACCCGGCTACGTCGCGACGCCCCTCCCCGCCGAGCACGCCGTGGCGGCACCGGCAACGAGCACGCTGGGCGGTCCGAGCGGGACCGGCAGCTCTAGCTCGACGGTCGGCGCGAGCGCGCCGAGCCCGGCGAACGACGACGCGGAAGGCGCCGACGATGTCGGCGAGCCCGCGGGCGAAGTCAGCAGCAACGAGATCTACGTGAGCGTCGGACGCCGCGACGGCGCGAAGCCGAGCGACTTCCAGACCGTGCTCTCGAATGCGGGCATCGGCCCCGAAAGCACGGAGTACATCCGAGTGCGCCACCGTCACGCGTTCGTGAGCGTGGGTGTCGAAAAACTCGACCAGGCGCTGTCGGCGCTGAACGGCGCCGTGATCGCAGGGCGTCGCGCAAACGCCGAGCGTGCCCGAAGAGCGTAGCGCAGAAAACGCCTTCGTTCAAGCCGGATTGCGCGTCGTCGGGGGTGGCCCGCGACACGTACCGCGAACGGGTTTCGTCAAGTGGGTCAGGGCGAAAAAATCTGGCCCCGTTGACGCGCTGAATCGTTGCTTGGTCGCGTGAGAACGGCTAACTGATGATTAAGAGATGCCCCGTCGCGCGGTCGAGAGATTGGTTTCTGACGTGAGCTGGGCCATCTCGCGCGGCCTTCCCAAGCGGGACCTCGTCGCCATGCTCAAGCGACTGATTGCCGAGGCGCCGGCAGGTTCCGCGGAGCAAGACTTCGCCAAGCTCGAGCTCTCGGAGCTCAGCGTGGGCGACGAGCCGTTCCGCGCGGCGCGTCTCGCGCTCGACGTGCTCAAGGGAGGGCCAGAGCCCCGCGCGTTCGCCGTGCTCGGCATTGCGCACAGCGTGCTCGGCAACTTCCGCGCGGCGCGGCGCGCCTACGAGCAAGCCGTGGCCCTCGAGCCCGACCACCCTGCCTACCGCCACAACCTCGGGCACCTGCTGGACGTGGCCTTCCAGCGCCCGCGGGACGCGCTCCGCCACATCGCCGTCGCCCGCCGTGCGCGGCCGGACGAGCCCGCCATCATCACGTCGGAAGCGCATGCCCTCGCGCGCTCCGGCCAGGCGGCCAGAGCCATCGACCTTCTCGTTCAAGTCCTGCGCTGGACGGACGAGGACGCCCGCGCGCGCGTCACCGAGTGGGTCGAAGGTCGCTCGGCCGCTCGCTAAAGCCCGCGGTCTTACATCAAAGCGACGTCGCGCCCCTTTGCGGAGCACCGCTCCGGAACTATCGATCCGGCCATGAAGAAGGCCGCCCTCACGCTGTGGCTCGCCACGGCCACGCTCGCACCGGTCGCCGGCGCGCAAACGCAAGCTCCGAAACCACCGGTTCCGGCGCAGGCGCCCGCCCCAGTCCCCGGGGCTGCCGCGCCGCCGGCTTCTGCCGGTGCGTCGGGGCGCGACGCGGATCCGACGCTGCCGAACGTCGAGGATCCGATGCTCGCGCCGTCACCGCCGCCGCAGCATGTGCTGCAATCGTGGCGCGAAGCGCTCGGCCTCGTGCGCAGTCGCTCGGTGCCGTACCGGACGGCGCTCGCTCAGATCGACGTCGCGCGCGCGAAGTCGCGCGAAGCGCTGGCAGCATCCTTGCCGACGCTCCAGAGCACGGCATTCAACACCTACGCCCGTTACGAAATTCTTCGCGGCACGGGCATCAACTACAACGTGGTTCCACCTGCGGTCGTATCGCTGCCGGATCCTCCGGTCACGCTGGGCGCAGGCCTTACGTTGAACGTTCCTCTGTTCGCGCCGAAGGCGTGGTACGACCGAGGCACCGCGGAGCGAGCCATTGACTATGCGGCGCTCAACAGCAAGGAGGCGGAGCGTCAGGTCGTCGCTTCACTCGCCGACACCATCGTCGCGGCCGTCACCGCCGAACGGCTCGCGGACGTTACGCGAGTCTCGCTACAGAGTGCGCTGTCCACACTCGATTTGAATCGCCGGCGCTCCGCGCTTGGTGCCTCGAGCTCGCTCGACGTGCTGCGCGCGGAGGGTGAGGTGCAAACCGCGCGAGCCCAAGTCGTCACGGCCAACGAGACGCTGCTCCGTGCGCGCGAATCGCTGGGGCTCGCGCTCGGCTACTCGGAGGGATGGGCCGTCAACCCGGAGGTACACCTCGACGCGCTGGGGGCGGACGCCCGCGCGACCTGCCGCCAAGAAGCCGACGTGAGCAAGCGTTCGGACGTTCGTGCCGCCGCGGCCAACGTCGGGCTCGTCGAGCGCGCGAAGGGCAGCGTCGATTGGGCTTTCTGGCCCACGCTCACGGCCAATTCGGTATTGCAGACGCAGAACGTGAAATTCGGCACCCAGAACAACGTATCCTGGACCGTCAGCGGCGTCCTCACGTGGATGCTCTACGACGGCGGCTTGCGCTACGGCCAGAAGGACGAAGCTGAAGCGAATGCACGCGTCGCCCGCGAGCAACTATCCGACACGCGCCGCCGCGCCGAGCTTCAGGTGACGCAAGCTTTCCGCTCGGTAACCGTCGCGGAGACAAACCTCGCCGTCAGCACGAAAGGTCGAGAGATTGCGGCCGAAACGGCGCGCCTCGCGCGGGTGGCGTTCATCAACGGCAGTGGAACCAGCTTCGATCTGGTCGACACGGCGAGTAAGCAGCGTCAGGCCGAGATCGATCTCACGGTAAAGCAGTTCGAGCTCCTCCGCGCGAAAGTCGCCGCACTGCTCGCGCTTGCGAGCTGCGACATCTAATTACGGGGGCGGCACGCGCCGCCCCCCTCCGCCTGCGCCAGTTCGTCGGAGCCTCCCCCCACGCGAGACGCCGCTCTTGCGGCGTCTACTCGCCGTCCCAGTAGTCGAGCCCGGTCTCGGCGCGCCCCACGTAGCGGAAGCGCTCGACCTTGCCTTCCTCGTTCGGGTACTCGGCGAGGACGCCGAATTTGCCGCTGTCCGGGTACTCGACGAGCTCGGCCGAAAGCTTCGTGCTGACGGCGAGGTACTTGAGCTCGATGCTGCCCGTGTTGATGATCTGGTGCGCTTGGCTCTTGCCGCCCGGCGGGCACGCGATCACGTCGCCCGGCTTGATCGGATAGCGCTCGGGGCCGACCCGCACTTCGCCCGTTCCTTCGATGACGAAGAACATCTCCTCGTTGATGCGGTGCGCGTGGAACGGGAAGGCGCGCTTGCCCGGCGGCACCACCGTGAGGTTATAGCCGAGCTTCTGCGCACCGATCTTCACGCCGATCGCGGCCATTTTCGAGCCGAAGCGTTCGTCGCGCGACATGTCTTTGAGCTCGAGCTCGCCAATGTTCAAAATGGGTCTCATCTTCCTGCCTCCTCGCTCCCGAATAGCACGCGGCCACGCGCGGTTCGGTGCCGTCGTGGTAGCTTCGGCGCGCGCATGGCGGGCTACTCGGCAACGCCGCTCCCCCAAAAGCTCGGGATCAAACCGCTTCACAGCGTCGCGTTGCTCGGGGCGCCCGCGGGGTTCGCGCGCGTGCTCGGAACCTTGCCGGCTGGCGTGAAGACGGTGAGCGCCCTCGAGGGCCGCGCGCCGTTCGACGTGATCGTGCTGTTCGTCACTTCCGCGGCGGAGCTCACGCGACGCTTCGTGCCGACGGCCAAGCGCCTCGAGCCGAGCGGCGGCTTTTGGGTAGCCTGGCCGAAGAAAGCGTCCGGCGTGCCAACCGACGTGACCGAGAATTTGGTGCGCGCGGTCGCCCTCGAGGCTGGGCTCGTCGACAACAAGGTTTGTGCCATCGACGACACCTGGTCGGGGCTCCGCAACGTGGTGCGCCTCGTCGATCGACCGAAGGCGCCGCGCGCGAAGGGCGCAAAGGTCGCGAAGGCCGCGAAGGCCGCCCCGAAGCGCCCGCATCGCTAAACCGGAGACCGTGCTGATCGATCGTGAATTTTTCGGGCCCGCGTCGCTCGAGGCCCAAAAAATTCACTGGCCTACGCCCAGATCTGTCTGCCGGTGGTTCTCTTGTTTCCATCCACCCAAGCGAGCTTGGGTGTAAACACTGCGGGAATACCCGCGTGGGCGGGGCGGTTGGCCTCGCGGTGGCCTCAAATTAGGGGGTCGCATTTTTAGGGACCAGGCAGTAGCGTGAGCGCCGTGAAGTCTCGCCGGGACCTCGTTTTTTGGGCCCTTTTCGCGCTCACCGCGGTGGTCTTTGCGTTCGAGATCGGGTTCGTGTTCTTCAAGGTGCCGGAGGCCCAGGCGGGCTCGGGCGGCATCGCCCAGAAGATCTTCTACTTCCACGTGCCGGCTGCGTACGCGATGTACCTCTCCGGTGGCGTCGGGTTCCTCGCGAGCGCCCTCTACCTGTACGGCGCGACGGACCTGCGCGACGCGTGGGCCAAGGCAGGCGCCGAGTGCGCGGTGTGCTTCGGCTCACTCGTGCTCACGAGCGGACCGCTTTGGGCGAAGAAGGCGTGGGGCGTGTACTGGACGTTCGACCCGCGCCTCACGACGCTCCTCCTCACGGTGCTCATCTACGCGGCCGTCGTCATGCTGCGCGTGTTCGGCGGTAGCGGCGAGGCGGAACGTCGTTTTGCCGCCGCCCTCACCGTGCTCGGCACCGTGACGCTGCCGATCGTGCATTACTCGGTGCAGAAGTGGGGCGGCAACCACCCGACCGTCATCACCAAGGGCGGCGGTGGTCTCGGCCACCCGGACATGAAGCTCGCGCTCGGCATCGGATTTTTCGCCATGACCTTGCTCGCCGCGCTCCTCGTGTGGATGAGGGCGCGCCTGAATTTCGCAAGCAGTCGGCTTGCCGCGGCGGAGGAGGCCGCGGCCGCAGCCGGAATCGGAGAAACGACGTGACAGCTCAAACAGCGGCTCCCGACCCGAGCTCGCGTTCTCAAGAATTCGCCCCCGTGCAGGGCGGCGGCGACTCGACGAGCGCCGGCGCGCTGCTCGTCGTGGCCTATCTCGTGATGTGGGCGCTGCTGCTCGGCTTCTTGGGGCTCGGCTGGCGGCGCCAAGGCAAGCTCGAAACCCGCCTTTCCGAGCTCGAGCGCAGCGTGGCCGGGAAGGCGCCCGGCGCGTGACGGTCGAGCATTTCATCTACATTCCGGGGGTCGCTTTGATCGCCCTCACCATCGGTTACCTCATGGGCGCGCGCGCGGCGCGGGCAGAGGTCGCGCGCGCGAAGAAGAAGCTCAAGGAGTAGGACCATGCTGGATTTCTCGCTCTCCGACGACCAGAAAGCCCTCATCGACGCCGCGCGACGCTTCTCGCGCGAACGCATCGCCCCCGTCGCGGCCGAGTGCGACCGCGAGGCGCGCTTCCCGAAAGACGTCTTCGTCGCCGCTCACGAGCTCGGGCTCGTGAACGCGACCGTGGAGCCCGAATACGGCGGCCCGGGCCTGCACGAGATGGACAACGCGCTCATTGCCGAGGAGCTCGCTTGGGGCTGTACCGGCATCCAAACGAGCCTGCTCGCCAACACGCTCGCCCTCACGCCGATTCGTCTCGGCGGCAGCGAGGAGCAGAAGAAGAAGTACCTCGGCATGCTCACGGCCGAGCCGCTCTTCGCGAGCTACTGCACGACCGAGCCGAGCGGCGGCAGCGACGTCGCGGGCCTGAAGACGACCTTCCGCGCCGTAGGGGACGACTACGTCCTGAACGGCGAAAAGTGCTGGATCACGAACGCGAGCCTCGCGAGCTTCTACGTCGTGTTCGCGACGAGCGACCCGACGAAGCGTCACAAGGGCATCGCAGCGTTCATCGTCGATCGCGACACGCCGGGCCTCAAAGTCGGCAAGCACGAAGACAAGATGGGCCAGCGTGCGAGCGACACCGCAGCCGTCCACTTCGAGGACGTGAAGGTCCCCAAGGCGAACCTCATCGCACCCGAGGGTGAAGGCTTCAAGCTCGCCATGGAGACCTTCAACCAAACGCGCCCCGACATCGGCGCGATGGCCACCGGCCTCATGCAGCGCTGCCTCGACGAGTGCGTCGCCTACGCCAAGGAACGCAAGACGTTCGGCGTCGCGATCTCCGAGCACCAGCTCGTGCAGGCCATGCTCGCAGAGATGGCCATCAGCACGGAGGCGACCCGACTGCTGTACCAAAAGGCCGCCTGGAACCTCGACAACGGCGTGCGCGATCCGATCGTGTCGGCCTACGCCAAGGCCTTCGGCGCCGACCGAGCGATGCAGACGGCCGTCGACGCCGTGCAAGTCTTCGGCGGCAACGGCTACGTCCGCGACTACCCGGTCGAGAAGCTCATGCGCGACGCCAAGGTGCTACAGATCTACGAAGGAACCAGCCAGATCCAGCGCTTGGTCATCGCCCGCAGCTTGACCCGGTAGCCCCAGAAAGTACGGTTCAAGGCGTGTTCGGATTCTCGTTCAGCGAGGTCGTCCTCATCGGCGTCGTCACGTTGGTGGCGGTTGGGCCCCAGCGCCTGCCCGGCCTGCTGAAGAACCTCGCCACGTGGATCCGGAAGCTCCGCAAGATGACGACCGACGTCCGCCAGCAGACGGGCATCGACGAGCTCCTGCGCCAGGAGGGCCTGCACGGCGGCCTGAACGAGCTCCGCACCATCATGCGCGGCGGTGGCGCCCCGGCCCCCGCGCCGGCCCCCTATCGGCCGCCGGAGGATCCGTACGGCCACATCGAGATCGACATCTCGCGCGAGTACCCGCCGGAGGGCCCCGACGCGAAGGGAGCCATCCCCGACGATCTCGCTGCCGACGCTCCGGGCGTGACCGCGCCCGTCGCCACGACGGCTCCTCTGCCGCCGGCCGCGCCCGCAGCGCCCCCTGCCCCGCCCGCCTCGACCACGCCTGATGCGACGCCTGGTACGACGCCTGGCGCGACGCCATGAGCAAGCTGCCCGAGCAAGACCCGAAGAAGAATCCGATGCCCGAGGAGAGCGAAGGCGAAGGCATGACGCTCTGGGAGCACCTCGACGAGCTCCGCTCGCGTCTCATCAAGATGATCCTCGCCTTCGTGGTCGGCGGCATCACCGCCTGGACCCAGAAGGATCGGTTGATCATCATCATCACCGAGCCGTTCATCCAGGCATGGAAAGAGGGCGGGCACGAGACCGGGGCAAAGCTCACCTACCTCGCACCGGCCGCTCGCTTCATCGCCGAGATCCGCATCGCGATGATTGCAGGGCTGATTTTCGCGTTGCCGATCATGCTCTGGCAGGTCTGGTCGTTCATCGCGCCGGGCCTCTACTCGAAGGAGAAGCGCTACGCGGCGCCCTTCGTGGTCGCTTCGTGCGGCCTGTTCGCCGGAGGCGGCTACTTCGGTTGGAAGTTCGCCTTCCCGCTCGCGTTCAAATTCCTGCTCGGCATGGGGGACAAGGTCGGCGAGCTCACGGTCGAAGCGAACATCACGATCAACGATTACCTCGAGTTCGTGAGCCGCATGCTCATAGCGTTCGGCGTCGCGGCCGAGCTGCCGGTGCTCGTGTTCTTCCTCTCGGTCGCGGGGCTCATCACGTACAAGCACATGCTGAAGTTCTTCCGGTACTTCCTCGTGCTCGACTTCATCATCGCCGCGGTGATCACGCCCCCCGACATGATGAGCCAGCTCCTGCTCGCGATCCCCCTCGCCTTGCTCTACGGCGTGTCGATCATCGTGGCCTGGATCTTCGGCCGGAAGCCGACGCCGGATCCGCCGGCCGAAGCCGCGTGAGGCTCGGTCAATCCTCGCGGGCGTACGGCTCGCCGCGCAGGATCGTGAACGCCCGGTAGATCTGCTCGAACAGCACCACCCGCGCCAGCCGGTGCGGCAGCGTGAGGCTCGAGAGCGACAGCCGCGCGTGCGCGCCGTCGAGGACCCCCTTGGGAATGCCCTCGGCGCCGCCGATCACGAACGCCACATCGCCCTTGCCGCGCCGGCCCCAGCGCTCGAGCCGTGCGGCAAGCTCCCGGCTCGTCACGGCGTCGCCCGCCGGATCGAGCGCGATCACGGTCGCTTCGCGTGGCAGGGCGCGCTCGAGCTCGGCGTCGGACTTCACCTCCACCTCGCTCACGCGCGCGTAGTGGCTCGCGCGCTCGAGGTAGTCGTTCGCGACGGCGCGGAGGCTCTTCTCCCGGATTTTGCCGACCGCGACGACGAAAAGCTTCACGCGCGACCGGGAACGGGCTCGTTCACCCGCACACGGCGCGCATCCATCCAGAGGCCGTCGAGATCGTAGAGCGAGCGCGCGTCCTCCTGGAACACGTGCACGACGACGTCGACGAAGTCGATCAGCACCCATTGCCCGCGCGGCAGGCCCTCGACGGAGATGGCGCGAAAGCCGAGCTTGTCGCACTGCTCCTCCACGGCGTCCGCGATGGCAGCCACGTGCCGATCGCTCTGCCCCGTCATGAGCACGAGGAAGTCGGCGTAATCGACCTTCCCCGTCACATCGAGGATTTCGATCTCGCTCGCCTTCTTGTCGAGCGCCGCTTGTGCGGCGGCGACGGCGATGCGTTTCGCTTCCTCCGATGGGGTTCCACCACGTTCGAGAATCCGTGGGCTCGGGCTCGTGCGCGCCGGCCTGCGCGTTGACTTAGCTCGCTTTTTCAACCGCGAATCTGTCCTCCGCCAATGACCACCCACTTCTCCGCCGTCAGGCTTTCGAGCCCCATGGGGCCGTAAGCGTGCAGCTTCGTGGTCGAAATCCCAATCTCGGCGCCGAGCCCGAGCTCGCCGCCGTCGTTGAAGCGTGTGGAGGCGTTCACGAGCACGCAGCTCGCGTCCACCTCGCGCAACCAGCGCTCGCTGCTCGAGAACCTCTCGGTGCAAATCGCCTCCGAGTGGTTCGAGCCGTAGCGGCCGACGTGCGCGAGCGCGCCGTCGAGATCGTCGACGACGCGAACCGCCATGATCTTCGCGAGGTATTCCATGCCCCAGTCGGCGTCGGTCGCCGCTTTGGCTTCGGGCACGAGCTCGCGCGTGCGGGGACAGCCGCGCAGCTCGACGCCTTCGTCGAGGAGCGCGCGCGCCACGGGCGGGAGCAGGCGCTGGGCGTCTGCTGCGTGCACCAGCAAGCACTCGAGCGCATTGCACACGCCGGGCCGCCGCGCCTTGCCGTCGACCGCGAGCGCGCGCGCCATCTCGACGTTCGCGCCCTCGTCGAGGAACAGGTGACAGACGCCGAGGAAATGCTGCACGACGGGCACCCGCGCGTGCTCGACCACGAAGCGGATGAGGCCTTCCCCGCCGCGCGGAATGGCCAGATCGACGAGTCCCGTGAGCGAGACGAGCTCGCGCACGCCGTCGCGATCACCCGGCGGGATGATCTGCACGGCGTCCGGGCTCACCCCGGACTCTGCGAGCGCCTCGCCGATGATGCTGCCGAGCACGCGGTTCGTGTGCGCCGCTTCCTTCCCGCCGCGGAGCAGGCAGGTGTTGCCCGACTTCAGGCAGAGCGATGCCGCATCGACCGTGACGTTCGGCCGTGATTCGTAAATGATCGCCACCACGCCGAGCGGGAGGCGCTGGCGGCCGACCTGGATGCCGCTCCGCATGCGCTGCATCGGGCCGCGGCTACCCACGGGATCGGGGAGCGTGATGACGTGCTCCACGGCGCGCGCGGTCGACTCGACGCCCTTTTGGTCCATGCGCAGGCGGTCGAGCATCGCGGGGGCGAGACCCGCGATGCGGCCCGCGGCGAGGTCGAGCTCGTTCTCGCGCTGGATGTCGGCCGAGCGGGCGCGCAGGAGCGCGGCCACGGCGGCGAGCGCCTTGTCCTTCTGGGCGCGGTCGAGTGCCGCGAGCTTGGGCTTCGCCGCCTTGGCGCGCTCAGCCTGCTCGCGAATCGTGCTCAATCCCTTGGGCTCCACGCTTTAGTCTACTCGCCCGGGACCGCGGGGGAAGGGCTCGGCCCGATAGCACCTGCGCCCGCGGCTCCCGGACCGGGAGCGGGCGCCTGGGGCGAGGCGGCCTCCGCAGGCTCGGGTGGGGCATTCGACGCCATTCCGGCGGCCCCGGCCGCGGCTCCGGGCCACGGCGGCAGCGACCGGGTTTCGTACTCGGGCGGTGGTGTTCCGGGTGGCAGCTGCGGCGCGCTACAGCCGAGCAGCACGCCTCCGAGCACGAGCGCGAGGACCGAGCGCGTCACAGCGGGATGTCCTCCGGAGACTCGATGGCGGCGTCGCGTGGGGGCGGCGCACCGCCGTCTTCGATTTCTTCGTCGTCCTGGCCTTCGGGGATGACTTCTTGATCGGGTCCGGACGGGGCGCGGAAGCCGCTCGGCGCCGCCTCCGTTCCGCCGGCGAGCGCACCGACGGCGCCCGGCGCGGCCGACGCGATCTCGAGGCTCTCCGGGGGAGGCGGCCCCTCTTTGGCGGCGCGCCCACACGCCGCGGCACCGAGAGCGGCGCCCGCGACCACGCACGCTCGCACGACGGCGCTCAGCCGAGCCATCGCTCCTCGTCCACGGCGCACAACGTCGACACGAGACCGTGCGCCGGAGCGTAGCCGAGATCCCGACGCGCGCGCGCGTCGTCGATCATGCAGACGTAACGGATGAAATCGAGCTCCGGCGCCGGGAACGACGTGACCCGGAGCTTGAAGAGCCGCTCCACACCGAGGCGCGCCATGGTGTGGGGCACGCCGACGGTCGCCCGCTCGAGGAGCTCGAGCACGCGCGAGAGCGGCACCGGCGGGGGCCCGGCGATGTTGAAGATGCCGCGCGCGGTCGGCTTGAGCGCGAGCATGATCGCGCGCACGACGTCGTCTTGATGCACCGCTTGCATCATCGGGTCGAAGCCGAGCAGCGTCGGCACGACCGCGAGCCGCAAGTAGTTGCTCGGCGCGTTTTTGACGGTGCCGAGGATGTGCGCGGGCCGGAGGATCACGGTCGCCACCTCGGGCAGGCGCCAGAAGTAGGCCTGCGAGCCCATGTCGAGCTCGACCAGATCGCGAATTTGGCTGAAGGGGCCTGCGCCGAGCAGCGGTGCGTCTTCGGTCAGAAATTGCGGATTGTCCGGGCGCGGGCCGTAGACGTTCGCGCTCGACAAAAGCACGACCTTCTTGATGCCGAAGTGCTCGACGTACTCGAAGAGCTTCTGCATCCGCGTCATGTTGATCGCGTGATTGTCGGCCGAATTGGCGCGAAGATCGTGATCGACGCCCAGGTGCACCACCGCGCTCACGCCGCTCGCGAAGACGTCGCGCGCCCGGGCGCTCCGGAGATCGAGCTCGTGGTGCTCGACGTCGCGGGGCCGATCCGGAAAAGGTCGCCGGTCGAGCCCTATCACGCGGCACTGTCGGTGTAGGGCGCGCGCGAGGCGCCGGCCGAGGCGCCCGCAGGCGCCGGTGACGACCACGGCGCCGTCGAGCCCGCGCACGGAGACGGGCGGCATCATAGGAAGATGCTCCGACGCTGAGCGAGGCCGCGCCTGAGGATGTGCGCGACGGCTTCGCGCACGAGGTACACCTTGTCCGCCACGGCCGCGGCGTCGTCGGGATCGCCCTCGAAGAACATCGGCTCACCGAAGAACAGCCGATACTTGGTGGGGAGCGGCATCTGGCCGCCCGGCAAGAGCATCTGCGGGACGAACGGGAAGACCGGCAAGCCGAAGGCGCGCGCCGCCCACGAGATGCGGCCGAGGCTCAAATACTGCTCCTCCGCACCGATCACGCCCACGGGAACGATCGGCGTCTTGGTCTCGAGCGCGAGCCGCATGAAGCCGCGACCGAACTCCTGCAGCTGGTAGCGCTCCTCGAACGGCTTCGAGACGCCGCGCATCCCCTCGGGAAACACCAACAAGAGCTCGCCCATGTCGAGCAGGCGGCGAGCGTTTTCCGGGAGGCCGACCACCTGCCCCATGCGGCTGAAGAAGGTGGAGACGAACGGCAGCGTCGCCGTCCACTTGTCGACCATGGCGCGCGTGATGCGCGGCGGGTTCGCGTCGAAGAACAACGAGCAGCCGATGATCGCCGCGTCGATCGGGATCTGACCCGAGTGATTCGCGACGAGCATGACGCGCCCCTCGGGAACGCGATCGACGTCGTACACGTCGGTGCGGAAGTACGCGCGGTGAAAGAAGGACGAAGCGAGCGCTGCCCGGCGCACGGCCTCCGGATCGAAGCCGAACGGATCGCCGCCGAGGCGCTCGTAGCGGTCCGCGAGCACGCGGAAGCGCGTCTCGAAGTCGGGGCCGAGTAGCCTCTGCGAGACCTCGTCGGCGGCGCGTTGGGCGCCGTCGAGCACGCGCCGCAGCAGCGGGAGGCCGCGGCCATAGGCCGCTTCCGTGAAGCGTGCGAGCGCGGTCTTCTCTGACATTCGGAACTTCGGAGTAGTAGTACTACGAGCGCCCTCATGCCTCAGGATTTCGCGCCCATCGTCCCGCCGCCGCTCAGGCCGGGCGATCGGATAGCGGTGATCGCGCCTTCGAGCCCGTTCGATCGCACGCACGTCCTACGCGGGCTCGGCTGGCTGGGCGAGCGCTACAAGGTCACGTTCGATCCCACGCTGTTCGAGCGCGCGGGCTACCTCGCGGGCTCCGACGAGCGCCGCCTCGCCGAGCTCGACCGCTTCCTCCGCGACTCGAGCGTCGGCGCCATCGTGGCGGTGCGCGGCGGGTACGGCCTCACGCGCATCGCCGAGCGCGCGGACTTCGCGGCGCTCCGGGCCGCGCCGAAGTGGCTCGTCGGATTCTCGGACGTGACGGCGCTGCACGTCGAGGCGCTGCGCGCGGGTGTCGCCTCGCTCCACGCCCAGAACGTCGGCGGCCTCGGTCAGGGCGATGCGCACGCGCGGGATGCGTTCGTCCGTGCGCTCGAGCGCCCACTCGCCGAGAGCAGTCACGAGCTCACGAGCATCCGGCCGGGGCGCGCGCGCGGGCCGCTCGTCGGTGGCAACCTCTCGCTCCTCGCGGCTTGTGCGACCGCGGGGCGCCTGCGCCTGCCAGCCGGTGCCATCCTCGCACTCGAGGACGTGACCGAGCAGGCGTATCGCGTGGATCGGTTGCTCACGTCGCTGATCGGCGCGGGTGCCCTCGACGGCGTGGGCGGCGTCGTGGTCGGCGATTTCACCGACTGCCCGCCGTCCGCGGGCGTGGAGGCGTACGCCGTGCTGCGCGAGCGCCTCGGCGAGCTCCGCGTGCCGGTGGCGAGCGGGCTCCGCTTCGGGCACGGCGCGTGGAACGAGCCGCTCACCTTCGGAGTGACGGCAACGCTCGACGCGACGGCCGGACGCCTCACGGCCGGCGCCGGCTGAGCGTCAGACCTTGCTGTCCTCGAAGAGCTCGGCGTCGTCCACGTCCTCGCCCGCCTCGTCGTCATCCATGACGCCGGGAGGCAGGGGCGGAGGACCGCCACTCGGAGGCGGCGGAGGCGCGAGGCGAGCACCGGCACCCGGAGGCGGCAGCGGCGGTCGTGCGCCCGGAGGCAGCGGCGGATGGGAGCGGGGCGGCGGCGGCGGCGGGCGGCTCGCCCCAGAACCTGGGGGCGGCGGGGGCGGCGGCTGCCGCGTGACGCCCGACGAGGACGACGGCGGTGCCGGAGCACGGCTTCCCGAGGAAGGCGGAGGCGGCGGCGCACCGCGTCCACTCCCCTTCGCCGCACCGGGCGGCGGCGGGGGCGAGAGGGACGTCTCCGACGCCTCGAGCACTTCGGTGGGCGGCGCCGGCGCGGCTTCCGCGGCAGGCGCGGGAGGCTCGGCGGGCGCTTCGTCGCTGGCGCTCGCTCCGCCGCCGACGAGCGCGTCGACGCCCGCCATGTCGTCATCCGCGCTGTCGGAGAAGTCGTTCTTGGCTTCGGCCTTCGGGTGCTTCGACTCGCGCTTGTTCTTCTTCTTCTTCGAGTTCGAGCTCGAGTTCGAGCCTTCCTTGGCGTCGCTCTCTTTCGCGTCCGCCTTCGGTGCTTCCTTCTCCTCGCTCGCTGGGGGCTTCGCGGCTGGCTCGGGCTTGAGTGGAGCGGGGGATCCGACCTCGGACGAAGCAGCGGGGTCGTCCTTCGGGCGCTTGAGCATGCCTGACTTCGCCCGCTCGAGGCCCTCGGTCGCCTCGGGATCGCCTTGCTTCATGCGCAGCACGCGGCGCCAGGCGTCCGCTGCCTCGCGCGGATCGTCGAGCTTCTCTTCCCACAAGCGCGCCACCTTGCGCGCGAGCTCGGCGCGCACGGCCGGGTCCTTTCCGCGCAGGATCTGGTCCTCGTAGAGCTGGACCATGCCGCGCCAATCGGCGAGCTCCGTGTACAGAGTGAGCAGCTGCTCGACGACGTCGGCGTCCGACGGCGAGAGGTCGTGCAGTCGACGCAGATCGGTCGCGGCGCCCACCGGATCGGAGAGCTGGTCGCGCCGGATCCCGGCGCGGCGCGCCAGGAGCTTGCGCACGAGCGGCCCGTCGAAGACCTCCTCGAGCGCGCGCCCGAGCACCGTCTCGGCCCGCTTGAGATCGCCCACCTCGTTGGCGAAGAGCTCGAGCTGGTCGAGACACTCGTCGCCGACGTGCGCGATGATGGCGTCACCGAGCCAGGCGAAAGCCTGCTCGCGATCGCCGAAGTCCTCGAACGCGAGCCGCGCCGCGCGCGAAAGCATGTTGCTGCGCGTTCGCCCGCCGTCGCGCGCGCCCTGCCCGCCCTGCGAGAGCGACTCGGCCAGCGTGCGGCGGAGCTTGTCGCCGCCCTTGTCGGCGTCGCCGGCGCGGGCTGCGGTCTCGAGCGATTCCACCGCGTCCTCGGTCGCGCCGCTGCCGAGCACGATGTCGAAGAAGCCACGAGCGCGCTCGAAGTCGCCCTGCTCGGCCGCGATGCGCGCCGCGCGGGCGAGCGCCGCCAGGCGATCCGTCGGATTCTTGCAGCGCGTCACCTGACGCTCGTAAATCTCGATGATGCGCGACTTGTCCGTGCAGAGCTGCGCGAGGCGCGTGAGCAGCGGCTCGACGTCGCCGGGCGGCACGCTCGTGAGCGCCTGCTCGCCGTGCTGAATCGACGCCTCGCTGTCGAGGCCCGCATCCACGAGCACCTCGGCTTGGCGCACGAACTCCTCCGCGCGCGCCGGGCCGCTCAGGTCCTGCACGAGCAGGTCGTGCGACACGGCGAGCACGTCGAGATCGGTGAGCTCGACGGCGAGCTTTTCGAGGCGCTTGGCGAACTCGGCGTCCGTCCCCTTGGCGCGCGCGACCTCTTTGCCGACGGCCGCAGCGTCCGACTTGCGATCGACCTCGAGGAAGCGATCGAAGGCGCCGCGCAGAGCGAGCGTGCGCGCGGGGCTCGACGGCGACGACAGGTTCCACTCGACGAGCTTGACCGCGACGACGCCCTTCCACCCGAGCTCATCGCCGAGCCGCACGTACTCCTCGCGGCACGGCAGGTCGCCGCGATCGGCGATCTCGAGCAACGCGCCAAGAGCCTCGTCCCCTTTGCCCACCTTCTGGTGCAGGATCTCGGCGCGGCGGCGAGTCATGCGACTCACCTCTTCCTCGTCGCCTTCGACCTCCATCAGCTGAGCGAGGTGCTCCGCGACACGAGGCCACTCCTCGATCTTCTCGCAGAGCTCGGCCAGGCGCTGAATGGCGCCGAAATCCTCGGGATCCAGCCCGCGCACGATGTCGAGCACGCGGACTGCGGCCTTCGCGTCGTCGAGCGGGCCTTCGTACAGATCGGCGAGCTTGGTCGCGACGTCGAGCTTGACGGTGTCGTCCTCGGTGGCCTTGAGCCGCAGCTCGAGCGCGCGCGCCGCCGACGCGTGGTCGTCCGTCCCTTCGTAGAGCACCGCAATCTTCGCGAGCGCCTCGTCGTGGTTCGGCTCGATGTCGTCGAGGATGCGCCGGTAGCGCTCGATCGCCGCTTCGGGATCGGAGAGCGTCGTCGAATAGAGCTCCGCCTCGCGGAGCAGCGCCGTGATCTTGCGATCCGGCTCGGTGGCGGCCTTGCTCAGGCGCCCGAGGAACTCGGCCGCAGCCGACGGGTCCTCACGCTGCAGAGCGTCGTCGGCGAGCCAGCCGAGCGCGTCGAGATCGTCGCCGTCCTCGAGCAAGGCGAGCAGCGTTTCGCGCGCGCCCTCGCCGTCGCCCAGGCGATCGCGCTGCATGTCGGCCGCGCGGCGCCGGAGGTTCGAGCGCAGCCCGCCCGCGGGCAGTTGGCCCGCGCGGCGCAGGAAGAACGCGACCATGTCCTCGATGCGCTCGGCCGCCTCGTAGCGCTCTTCGAGATCCTCGGCGAGATCGTCGTCGATCGGATCGAGCTCGGTCGCCTGCTCGAGCCGCTCGACCGCACCCGCCTCGTCACCGCTGCGCGAGAGGTACGTCGCCTCGATCGCGAAGAGCTTCGCCTTGTCGGCGGGTCGATCGGCGAGCTGTGCGCGCTCGTCCGCCGCGGCCGCCGCCTGAGCCCACACCTCGGCTTGAGCGAACGCCTTCTCCGCCTTGAGCCAGAGGCCGCTCTCCTTGCGAATCGCTGCGGATTCCGCGAACGCTTCGCCGGCGGGGAGCACGTCGTCCGCCGCGAGCCTGAGATCGCCGAGCTTCTCGAGCAGGCCCGCGCGCGTGTCGTCGTTCGTGACGGACGGCAGCGCGTCGGAAATCGCCTGCGCCGCGCGATCGTGGCGCGCGCCCTTTTCGAAGAACTCGATGGCGGTGTCGAGCGCCGACTCGTCCTCGGGCACGAGCGCGGCGATGCGCGTCCAGGCTTCGCCGGCACCCGCCGGGTCCTTGCGCTTTTGCTCGTGCAGGCGCGCGATCGCCTTTTCGGCGGTGATGCGCGCTTCGACGTCGGCGATGAGCTCGGCTTCTTGCTCGAGCACGCGCGCGAGATCGTCCCAGCGATTCGCCCGCTCGAGCAGGCGCTTGAGGCTCGAGCGCGCGTCCTCGCTCTCCGGATCGAGCGCCAGCAGCTCCTCGAGCGCGGCGACGGCGCCGTTCGGATCGCGGAGCTGCGTCTCCGACAGTCCGGCCGCTTCGCGCAGCCAGAGCACGCGCTGCTCCATATCGATGCCTTCGTCGGTCGCGGCGCGACGCAGGAGATCGCGAAGCTCGGCGAATTTTCGGAGCTGCTTCAGGTACGGCTCGAGGAAGCCGATGGCGTCGACGTTCGAGATATCGAGCGCGAGCACGTCCCGGTACTTCTGCGCGGCGTCGTTCTTGCGCGCCTTGCGGGCGAGCGCTGACGCCTGCTCGAGCAACGTTTCGACCTCGCCGAGGTCGACCTGCGGCGCAGGTTGCGGGGCGGCGGCAGCCCCGGGTGCGGCATACGCGCCCGCGGGCGTGCCGGCACGAACGGGCGCCGCGGACGCGCTGCGAGCCGGACGCGGCGCCGGAGCTGCTGGAATCGCGCGACCAAACTGCTGCGCGAGCGCGCGCGCGTCGTCGGCGAGCGGGCCGTTCGGGTTCGCGGCGACATAGCCCGCGGCGCGCTCGGCAGCTTCCTCCGAGCGACCGAGCTGGTCGGCGTAGTACATCGCGAGCTGACACGCGCGATCGTTGCTGGGCTCGAGCTCGAGCGCGCAGAGCGAGTAGCTCAAGCCGTGCTCCCCCGGGTACTCCTCCGCGAGCGAAACGAAGAGCTGCGCGCCTTCGTTCGCGTCCTGCACGCCGACGCGCTGCCCGGTCTGCTCCCACTCGAGGATGGTCGCGCCCAAGAGCTGACGCAGCGTGGGATCGGCGCCGCCCTCCTGCGCGCGCGCGTCGCGGAATGCTGCCACGGCCCCGGGGAAGTCACGCGCGCTGCGCCGGACCTCGCCCTCGTCTTGCCGGAGCGCAATCCGTCGCTCGCGATCCTCGACCAGCCGTAGCTCCATCTCGAAATACGGGATTGCCTCCCCAAACTGCTCGGCGCCCTTCAGGAGCTCGCGCACGGAATAGATGGCAAATTGATTGGCGGGATCGAGCTCGACCGCGCGCTTGTAGTTCTCGATGGCCTTCTTCGGCTGCAGGAGCGGCTCACCCGACCAGAGACGCCCGAGCTCCTCGTGGATGCCGGCGAGCTGCTGCAAAACATTTCGGTCCTGCTGCGCGAGCGGGGCCAGGGCCTTCGCGCGCCGCTCGAGCAGCGCGACGAGCGCTTTGGTGTCGCCTTTTTCCCGATAGAGATCCGCGAGGCGCTCGGCCGGCGTCTGCTGGGTCGGATCGCGATCGATGGCGATCATCAGCGCGCGTGCCGCCCGGTGCGCGTCGTTCAGCGTGACGGACCACACGTTGGCCGCCTCGGTCAGCCAGTGACACGCGAACGCCGGATCCGCCGTCGCGGTCCCGACTTTTTCGAGCAACATGGCGTACGCCTTCGGGTCTCGCTGGCCCCCCGCATGCGCCTGCCGGATCGCGTCCTGGTCGTGCGGATTCTGCACGAGGCGCTGAACCAGCGTCTCTATCTCCCGGGAGTCCATCGTAACGCGACGCTATCATGCGGACTTTGGCAGCCGCAACGCACACAAAGTGCGCTCTTGCGCGTATTTTCCGGCCCTGCCGCAGGGGGTCGACGCGCCCGCCGGCCGACCCTGGCCGAGCACGTTCGGCGCCTCGTCGCGAATAGTCTACCTATGCGCTGCCGCCCGTTCGGCGGAGCAGAGCGCGGCGTCGATGCCGGAGCCGTGGAAGGCTGCCCCGGCGAGCACGACGTGGGTCCCCTCGAGCGCCGATTCGAGCGCGGCGACGCGGGCGCGATGCGCGGCATCGATGATGGGCAACGCAGCGCGCCAGCGAGCCACCCACGCTCGCTCGGGACGTGCCGCCGGCGACAGCACGCGCAAAATGCCACGCTCGGCGCGAGCGCTCCACTCGGCGTCGTCGCGCTCGATGTCTTCGTCTTTCGGTCGGAAGAAAGCGCGCAAGAGGGCTTTCTCCGGCGGCGCGCGCCCGGGCAGCTTCGAGCTCGTGAACGTGCACGCGCGGAGGCCCTCCTCGACGGCATCTTCGGCGACGACGAAGCCGGTGCCGTCGAGCGCATGCGGGATGGCACGGCGGTCGTACGCGAGCGACACGGTAACACTCGACAGGAGCTCGGCGCGGCCGAGCTCGCGCGCTGGGGTCCCGAGCTCCGGCTCGAGCAGCGCGCTCGCAGCGCGCGCCGCGGTGGCCACGAAGACGGCCTCAGCCTGCTCTACCCCGCGCCCGGTCGTGAGCTGCCAGCCTGAAGGTCCGCGGCTGAGCCTTTCCACGCGCTCGCCGACACGAAGGTCGACGTGCGGGGATAGCACGCGCACCATGGCCTCGATCAGCTCGCCCATGCCGCCCTGGAACGCACGGATGCCGTTGCCGAGGTCGCGCCGCGGCACTTGGAAGCCCAAGAACTGGGCAGCTTCTCCCGCGCCGAGCGCGACGAGCGTGCGTCCGTCGAACCCGAACGACGTGGGCGTCTGCTGTCCGACGATGCTCGCGCCGATGCCGAGCTCCTGCGCCAATGCCTCGACCGCCTGGCTGCTCGCGACGAACCCCTCGGCCCCTTGCTCGATGACGTACCCTGCCTCGCGCACCGTCCCGAGCTGCCCGCCGAGCGAACCGCTCGCCTCCCAGAGCGTGACGGCGTCGCCCGCGCGCGCCCGAAGCGCCGCGATGCGCAGCCCGGCTAGGCCGCCGCCGATGATCGCTACTCGTGCCAAGCGCTTCGCTCATAGCATGGGGGTTCTCTTCCTGCTCACGCTCGGCGCGTGCGGCGGACGCTCGGTGTCGCACGGCACCGACGACGCCGGAGCCTCGGTCGACGTCGACTCGCGCGAGAGCGAGGGCGGCGACTGCCGCACGCTCTGCGAACAGTGCGGGATCGACGTGATGGCCCGCGCCGCAAGCTGCGACGATTTCTGCCGACAGGTGGACCGCCAAGCGGTCGACGCCGAGTGCGGCACGGTTCTCGACGATTTCTTGCGTTGCCGCAACAGGGCCACCGACGTTTGCTCGCTTCGCACGTGCCCCGACGAGACCAACCGTCTCACGGTGTGCGTCCTCACCTATTGCGACGACTTCTCGGACTCAGCGCGCGCGCTCTGCTCGGCGTGGTGACGGCCCGCCGTGGTCGAGCAGTCGCTCGGCGTGCCGCACCAGCGTGCGCGGGTTGATTCGCCCCTTGTACACGTAGAGCGCCGCCTCGTCGGCGTCCTCGAGCACGTCCTCGCTCACGCGCAGACGGGAGCTCACGACGAACAGCAGCCGCTCGCCGAGCCCCTTCTGCGCGAGCTCGACGCGCTGCCACACGCTCGCGCGGCTCCAGAACCCGAGCACCTCGACCAACACGGCCGCCCCGTCGGACGCGCGGCGGAGCACCAGATCCGGGATGCACACGCCGACGCCCGGCAAATCGAGCACCCGCTCCGCGGGCTCGATTTGCCACCCGGCACCGAGCTCCGATAACCCCGCTGAAAGCTCCGCGACCTCGTCGCGCGCCCGCGGCGGCTGCTCGGCTCCCGCGCGCACCGTGGGCTCGTAGGCGAACGTGAGCGGCTTGCCCTGGTGCGCCCAGCGCACCTCCGCACGCAAGCGAAGCTTTTGGCAGGCCTCGAGCGCCGGGAGCAACAACGCGAGCTCGAGCCCGTACTTCGCAACGCTCTGAAAGAGGCTGAAGGGGCCGTCGATCTCGAGGCGGTAGCCGCCCGCTTCGAGCGGGTGCACGCGATAGAGGAGCCGCCGGAACTTGAGCTGTCGGAAGAGCGCCCGGTACGCATCGGCGCTCGCGCAACCGACCTCGGCCACGACGCGCACGGCGCGCAGCAGGATCGCTTGCACCTGGGCGCGCTCGTAGCCCAGAACCAGCGCTTCGGGCGCGGGAGCCTGGCACGCGATCAGCCGTTGGGCACTACGCAGATCGGCGTAGAGCTCGGCTTCGAGCGCGACGGGCGTCGTTCCACGCCGCGTGGCCACCTCGTCGAGGATCGCGTCGCGCGCGAAGGAAAGCGCGTTCGTGGCGCGCTTTTGTGCCGCGAGCGCGAACACCTCGCGCCGGAGCTCGGCCGCTTGCTCGGCGTCGCCGCTCTCGAACTCGCTCGCATCTTCGACGAGCTTGGCGAGGCCGAGCGAGAGCTTGCGCTCGCGGGGCGACACGGCAATGCCCTCCCACGCCTCCTCGAGCTCGCCGCGCGATTTGCCGACGTGGGCGCGCGCCACGTCGGCGAGATCCCGAGCAATCACGACCGCGCGCTCGCGGAGCTCCCCCTTCAGCGCGAGCAGCTGAAGCTCGCCGCCGCGCCGGCGGACCCGGACGTGATCAGGGCTCAGCATCGCTCGAGCGCGCTCCCGCCGAGCGGTAGGCGGAGTGGGCGCGCCGGCGTTCGCTCGTGCTCGCCTCGCCGGTTCCGCTCGACACGAGCTCGTAGAGGATCGCCTGCTTGCCTTCACGCCGGCGGAGCACGCGGCCGAGCCGCTGCACGTGCTCGCGTACCGAGCCGCTGCCGCTGATCACGACGGCGACGCTCGCTTCCGGCACGTCGACGCCCTCGTTCAGCACCTTGGAGGTCGCGACGACGCCGTACTCGCCGCTCGAGAATTTCTGAAGAATTTCGCTGCGTTCCTTGACCTTCGTCTGGTGCGTGATCACCGGCACCAAAAACCTTCGCGAGACGGCATAGGCAGTCGCGTTGTCGTCGGTGAAGACGAGCACGCGGTCACGCCTGTGACGGTCGAGCAAGAGCCCGAGGTACTCGAGCTTCTGACCCGCGGCGAGCGCGAGCTCCCGCTGCCGGCGGTACGCGGCGAGCGCGCGGAGCCCCGCCTCGCTCCGCGACGCGCGCATCAAGAAATCGCTCCACCCCGAAGGCGAGCCAAGTCGCACGCCCGACGCGCGCAGAAAGTCTACGTACACCTTGCGTTCGATGTCGTACTCGGCTCGTTCGTCCGGACTGAGCTCGATGCTCACGCGCTCCGTCGCGTACTCCGCGAGGTACTCCCCCGCGAGCTCGACGATGTCCCGGCGATAGACGACCGGTCCGATCAGGCGTGCGAGGACGGCTTCCCGCCCGTCGGCGCGCTCGGGCGTCGCCGTGAGACCGAGCCGAAATGGAGCTAGACAGAGCTCCGCCGCGAGCTCGTAGGTGGCGCCCGGCAGGTGATGGCACTCGTCGAACACGACCGTGCCGAAGCGCGCCCCGAAGTGCTGCATGTGCAGGTACGCGGAATCGTACGTCGTGACCGTGAGCGGACGGAGCTCGTACGAGCCGCCTCCCACGATCCCCACCTCCGTCGCGAAGCTCGTGCGGAGCAGGTCGTACCACTGGCGCACGAGATCGAGCGTCGGCACGACGACGAGCGCGCTCCGTCGCCGATCGTCGATCGCGAGCACTGCCACGTGGCTCTTCCCGGAGCCCGTCGGCAGGACGACGATGCCGCGACCGCCCGCCTTGCGAAACTCAGCGAGGGCTTCGGTTTGGAACGGCCGCGGGGCGCGCCCGAGGGCAAGCTTCGGCTCGAGCTCCGAGTAGGCGCGCGCCTGGTCGTCGTACGCGAGGCCGCTCTTCCTGAGCCATAGCACGAGCTCCGCATACGCCCGCGCCGGAGCGCGAAAACCGAGCGTGCGCGGATCCCACTCGCAGCCCGGCGGCTCCTGCTCCCGCTCGAGGCCCTGCACGTCGAGCGTTCCGTCGGCGAAGCGGAGCACCACCATCAGACGGCACCACCGGGCATGAGCTCGACCGGCACGTGCCAGGCGATGGCGCCGAGGTAGCTGCCGCGGCGGAGCCGGAAGCGCACGAGCGTCGCGGAGCAATTCCCCATGGTCACGATGCACACGCGCGGCACCGGGTCGCAGATGCAAAGCTTCAAGAGCTGGAAGTTCAAGCCCCCGTGGCCGACGAGGAGAACGCGGCCCTCCGTGGCACGGTGGGTCGCTTCGAGGAAATTCCGGAGCTCGCTCGCGCGCGCTTGCACGTCGTCGTAGCTCTCGCCGCCGAACTCGGCAAAGTCGCCGATGCCGCCCACGCCGCGCTCCATGTAGCTCGGGAACTGCTCGGCGATGCCCGCGAACGTGATGCCTTCCAGCGCCCCGGCGTGGATCTCGCGCAGGCGTGGCTCGGGGACCGGGGGCGGGGCGGCCCCGTTCGCGCTCAGGATCTCGGCGGTCTCCCAGGCCCGCCGGAGGGGCGAGGCGTACGTCGCCTGCAGGCCGAGCCCTTGGGCGCCGAGCCACGCCGCGAGCGCGCGCGCCTGGGTCCGACCCCGCTCGGTGAGCGGAAAATCGCTCGAGCCCTGCATTCGCTCCTGGGCATTGCCCTCGCTCTCTCCGTGTCGAACTAAGAGGATTTCCAAGGGCTCGCGCTCGCTCGAGGGTCAGTGCTACGTGTCTCCCGAACCGGAGGCAAGCGCTTGGTACGCATCGACATCAAGTACGAGGGAGAGCTGCACTGCAGCGCCGTCCACGGCCCGTCCGGGCGCACGCTCGACACGGACGCCCCCGTGGACAACCACGGCCGGGGCGCGTCGTTCTCGCCGACCGATCTCCTGGCGACGAGCCTCGGCTGCTGCATGGCCACCGTGATGGGCATCCTCGCCGAGGAGCGCGGCTACCGGCTCACGGGCACGGCGATCAGCGTCGTGAAGCACATGACGCCGCCGCCTCGACGCGTCGCGCGCCTCGACGTGCACCTCGCGGTCCCGGAGGCGAGCGCCGCCGGCATCGATGCGCAAGGACGCGCCGATCTCGAAAAACGCGCCAACGAATGTCCGGTGCGCCTGAGCCTGCTCCCGGCCATCGACATCCCGATCACCTTCAGCTGGGGCACCTAATGGCGGCGCCGCGCCCCCGGATCCTGCTCGTCAGCAAGCCGCTCGGGCCACCTTGGAACGACTCCAGCAAGAACCTCGTGCGCGATCTGGCGCTCGGGCTCGCGCGCCACGAAGCGCGTGGCTTCGGCCGCCGCACGGGTCCCGAGCGTCTCGGCAACGTGGAGCTCGAGCCGCTCTACCCGGCGAAGCAGGACGGCTTCTCCCCTGCCCTGCGCGACAACGCACGTGTGCTCTTCCGGCTCGTCGGTGGCCGTGGCGCCGACCTTTTCCACTTCTTCTTCGCGCCCAATCCGCGCACCTCGCAGGCCGCGCGCTTTGCAGCCGGGGCCCGGCGCACGAAGACGATTCAGACGGTGTGCAGCGTTCCCCGCAATGACGCGGCGCTCGAGCGCGTCCTGTTCGGCGATCGCATCGTCGTGCTCTCGCGCCACACCGAAGCGCGCTTCCTCGACGCCGGCATCGCGCGCGACCGCGTCGTGCGCATTCCGCCTGCCGCGCCGCCGCTCGAGCCGCTCACCGCCGACCAGAAGGCCGCTCTCCGCCGCACGCTCGGACTCGATGCCGAAGCGCCGCTCCTCCTCTACCCCGGCGACCTCGAGTTCGGCAACGGAGCACGCCTCGTCCTCGAGGCGCACGAGAAGCTCGCGAACGACGTGCACCTCGTGCTCGCTTGCCGTGCCAAAACCCCAGCAGCGCGCGAGGTCGAGGCCGAGCTTCGAGCCCGCACGCACACTCTCGGCACGGCCCCTCGCGTCACCTGGCTCGGCGAGACGCCGCACATCCTCGAGCTCGTCGGAACGGCCGACGTCGTCGCGCTCCCGTCCGACGTCGCGTACGCGAAGATGGATTACCCGCTCGTCCTGCTCGAGGCGATGGCGCTCGGCCGCCCCGTGATCGTCGCGACCGGCACCCCCGCCGCCGAGCTCGCGGAGGGCGGCGGCGCGCTCGCGGTGGAGCCGGACGCCGACGTGCTCGCCCGCACGCTGTCCGAGCTTTTCGGGGACGGCTCGGCGCGCGACCGCCTCGGCGAAACGGCACGAACTCAGGCCATTTCTACCTTTTCGCGCACCCGTATGGCTCGGGACTACGAGCTCCTCTACGATGCGCTCCTCTCGTGATGACCAGTGACAGCGAAGGCCGCTCGCGCGCCTACTACGACGACTTTGCGACGGGCTACGAGCGTGAACGCCACCACGGCTATCACGCCTTGCTCGACGAGCTCGAGCTCGGCGTGGCGCTCCCCTTTGCCGAAGGCCGCGACGTGCTCGAGGTGGGCTGCGGCACCGGGCTCATCCTCGGCCGGCTGAATGCCGTCGCACGCAGCGCGGAAGGCGTCGATCTCTCGCCCGGCATGCTCGAGAAAGCCCGGGCGCGCGGGCTCCGCGTGCGCGAGGCGAGCGCGACCGAGCTCCCCTACGGGGACGCGAGCTTCGACCTCGTCCTGAGCTTCAAGGTGCTCGCCCACGTGCCGGATCTCCCCCTCGCTTTGAGCGAGATGGCGCGCGTCTGCCGCCCCGGGGGCCGCGTGCTCGCCGAGCTCTACAATCCCTGGAGCCTGCGCTACCTCGCGAAGCGCCTCGCCGGCCCCGGCAAGATCTCCGACGGTCGCACCGAAGCCGACGTGTACACGCGCTGGGATGCCCCGACCAAGCTCGGCGCGCTCCTGCCCCCGTCACTCGAGCTCGAGGAAGTGCGCGGCCTGCGCGTGCTCACCCCCGCGGCCTTCGTGCACAAGCTTCCGCTCGTCGGCGGCGTGCTAGCTCGCGCCGAGCACCTCGTGACCCGCAGTCCCCTCCGCTGGTTCGGCGGGTTCTTGGTCGTCGTCGCAAAGAAGCGCCGCTGAACGCGGTCAATGCGCGCGCGGATCCGTATCCGGATCGCGCTCGCTGCTCGCGAGCGTCGCCACGCAGGTGCGCTCGTCGTCGAGCTCGAAGCAGCGCACGCCGACCAGGCTCGGCACCCCGAGCCCACCCGCCGCCGCGCGCAGCGCCGCCTGCGCCTGCTCGGCGTCGCACGCCTTCGGCTCGCAGCGAGCCCGCATCACCCCAAGCTGCACCTGTCCGACGGGAAGCATGGGGTACTCGAGAACCTCGGCGCCCCGGCGCGGACTCCGCGCGTACGCCGCGACGAACGGCGAGAGATCGATGCGAACCGCCTTGGCCGCCTCGAACGTGAGCGAGTCGGAGTCCTTGCCCAGGGCGCGGCGGGGACTCGGTGCCGGCACCATGGCGCCCGCGGGAGCGCGCGTCACCGTCGCCCGGCACGAGAGGTTGCCGTCGCTGTCCTCGTCGCACCACTCCCGAGCGAGGACGTTGCCGCCCTTGCTTCGCGCCTGCTCCTCCAGCGCCCGCTCGAGGGCAGCGTGGTCACAGAACAGGCTGGTCGCAGGAACGCCCTCTACGCTCTCCCACTTCTGCTGTGGCTTACAGCGTGCTTCGGCGGAGCCCATCACGACGTGACCCGCAGGAACGTCCCCACTGCGCTCGATAGCGCCAGGCCCCAACGGCGGCAGGTCGCCGTGGCAACCAACCACGACGCACGCCGAGCCAAGGACCAGGGAAACGCTCAGTCTACCCACGGCTCGAGATTGTCCCCCAAATAGAGAAAAGGCGCGACCGTCGTCGCGCCTCTTCCGTTCATTGCGCTGCCCTGCTCGACCCGCTCGAGCTAGGAAAGCAGAGCAGTTGGGCGATGCTTACGCGCCGCCCTGGCCAGCGCCGGCCGTAGCCGAGCCGGACGCGCCGCCGGCGTCAGCGCCAGCGCCGCTGGAGCCGCCCGAAGACGCGCCTGCGCCGCCTTCGGGGCTGCCCGCGGTGCCGCCGACCGAGGGGCCCGTGCCGCCCTCGTTGCCAACGCCGCCGTTGTCGCCAGCGCCGGCGTTGCCCGACGTGCCGCCCTTACCAGCGGAGCCGCCCTTGCCAGCCGAACCGCTCGAGCCGGCCTTGCCAGCCGAACCGCTCGAGCCGGCCTTGCCAGCCGCGCCAGACTTGCCAGCCGAGCCGCCCTTCGAGCCGCCCGTGCCGCCCGTGCCAGCGGTGTCGTCATCGTCGCCGCCGCATCCCACTGCAGCGACGCTCGCGCTCAGCGCGACCATCGCAAGTAGGCTAGTCAGCTTGTTCATATTCAATTTCCTCCGAAACCTAGGTTAACCATGGGGGCACCGTTGCCCGCCGCGCTCCATGCAGATTCCGTGCCGGATCGCACGCAAGGTATGAAGCAATTTCGTAACTGCCTGTAAATCCAACCGATCGGTCACTGGCTGCCGGGCCGGGTCACGCAGTGCGTCACCCCCGGACCACGACAACCGTGTCACGGCTCTCATACACTGGACCACCTTTCCCACCAAGCGGAAAGTTCACGATTCCAGCGGCAGTGATGCTGAAAATACCGAGAAACAACCGGGCCGGTCTGGGCATAGGCGGGGTTTTTCGCACAATTCTTGCGAATCGCCCGGGGAATTCAACCCTCACTGAATTCGCTTGCCGCAAATCGCGCCTGAACCGTGATGCGACCGATTCCACCCACACGGTTTTTGCGGATATTTAGGGCGAGCGGCACCGCACCCCCGCCGTTGCTCTCCCCTGGCGTGACGCCAACGAGCATCGTGGCCGCGGGCGCGACCAGCTCGGCATGGCATTCGAGCGCCGTCAGCACGACGGCGCAGCCTTGATCGGCAACCTGCCGGAGGGCGTACGCCGTCTCCGCGATGCGCGCAGCGAGCTCGCCGGGCTCACTCACGGCGATCCCCTCGATGTCGTCGACCAACAGCACGGCGCGCTCGTAGCGTGCCCAGAGCTGGGTGCTCCGCTCGATCAGGAGCGCGAGCGTGTCACCGGCACCGAAGCGCGCGAGGTGGAGGTGCGCACCAACCTTGTGGATGACGGTGTCCACCGCATCGCTCACGGCGCGACGGACGGTGTCGTTCGCGGTCACGCCACCCGCGAGGATGTCTCCGTAGGTCACTTCGGATTCCGGATAAACGCGGCGCACCGCGCGCGCTGCGAGCCGCGCCACGACCTCCGTTTCGTCCACGCCGCGCGTCGCGAAGACGACACCGGCGGACGCGCGCGCCGCCATGTACGCCATCATGAGTGCGAGCGACGTACGACCCGAGCCCGGCCCGCCGGTGAGCGCGAGTACGGTGCCGGGCCGCAGGCCGCCTCCGAGCAGATTGTCGATGCCCGCGAACCCCGTAGCGATCGGCTTCGTGGCCGCGCCGAGTCGCGTGGTGACGTCGACCTGCATGTTGGCAAGCGACACCGGCCCCAGAGTGGACGGATGTGCAGGAATCTCCGTCAAGGCTTCAGCATACCAGAGGCCCGGAAATCGGGTGCTGACGACAGCGCCCGAGGGAGCGTACGATGCCAACTCCCCCCAACGGAGCATCATGGCAGAGCCTTTCAAGAGCGAACTCAAGACCGGCGCCGAGCGCTACCTCGCCAAAGTGATGGTGAGCGCTTTCAGCGAAGGGTGGCGTAAACCCGAGGATTTCCTGCGCCACTTCAAGCCGGGTGACTTGATGCAACGGCTGGAGAAGGTTCCGGAACTTCGTGCTTCGATCCTGGTGAAGGCGGCCGGCGTGCATGAGCGTATCGTGCGCAAGAAGTCGACGGCGTCGGCGACGGAAGACCTGCGCATCGCGCTCGACGAAGGGCTCACCACGCCCGCGGATCTGCTCGAGCTTATCCCCGTCGACGATCGGGTCCGTCACCTCGAGCGCGCCAAGCTCTGGGGCTTCCTCACGGAGGAGCATTTCTGGGAGCCCAACGCCTCCGCGGGTGCCGGTCAGGCCGTCGCGCGCATGGTCTACCTACTCGACACCGCGCTCGGCGAGTCGCTCCTGTCGCTCCAGGACGTGACCGACGGCATCACCTTCGAGACCATCTCGGCGCGGCTGCCGCACAAGGAGTTGCAGCGCGTCGTGAAGCAAGCGCTCGAAGCGGGCCGGAAGAAGCAGCCGTTCGGCGAAGACGCGCTCTTCGGTGTCGTGGGGCTCAAGGACCTGCTCGGACACATCCCGCTCGACCACGTCTACAAGCGCGTGATCGTCGCCAAGCTCGCGCAGCCCGCCGGGTTCATCGGCAGCGCCGTGGGTGAAGAAGCGTGGCCGGAGGACGACCCGGCGTCGGAAAAGCCGCACGTCGAGCCGGCGACCGAGCAGCCGAAGGCGGAGGCCAAGCGCGGCGCGCCGCCGAAGCCCGCGAAAGCCGAGCCGAAGGAAGCGGAAGAGACCGTCACCGACGACGAGCTCGAAGAAGTTCCGGTGCCGAGCGGCGGCAGCCAGAGCTCACGCCCGCCCGCCGAGGAGGAAGCGCGCCGCAAGGTGGCCGATCGCCTGAGCGGCATCAATCGACTGCCGCCGCGGCACGCCGATCTCTCGACGCCGATCCTGCTGTCGATCGACAGCATGTATTCCGAGCTTCTGACGGCTCCGACGGATGAGGCGCGCGAGATGTGTATTCGCGACTCGTTCCCGAACGAGGCGCACCTCTCGACGGCGCTGCTTGCGCTCATCGAGCTGCTCGATCCGAGCATCGACGTGAACGACCCGGTCATCCGCGATGCGGACGCCGAGTCGCTGATCAAGGTCGTGCTGTTCGAGGAGCGCCGCCGCTACGAGCAGGCGAACCCGGCGGGTCGTGGTCCCGCGGTCGCTCCGGCGCCGCCCGGCTCCGGTGGCAAGCGCTCGGTGCCGCCTCCCCTGCCCGGCGGCAACGAGAAGCGCGCTCGCTGAGCCAGCCTCGCTTCGCGACTCGACGCGCGGCTCCTTTCGGGTGAGCCGCGCGTTTTGATTTTCGACCTAGCGCGCGGCTCACTTCGCGTGAGCCGCGCGCTCTCAGGTCAATCGTGCCGACGGAGGGACTTGAACCCCCACGACCTTGCGATCGCGTGGACCTGAACCACGTGCGTCTGCCAATTCCGCCACGTCGGCTTGGGTGGGCGCCTCTTCTAGCCGCCGTCACGCCTTTCGGCAAGGGCTGCGAACGCCTTAGAGCACGCCGAGGCGGCGGCGGACGGCGAGGGCCCCTTCGCTCAACCAGAACGCGAGGAGATCGTTCACGAGGCGCGTCCCCTGGCTGAGGGCCGCGCCCTGGGCCCCCGAGAGGTCACCCTCCGTTTTGCGGATGATCTGCACGGCGGACGCGAGATCGTCGCACACGATGACGGCCGCGCGCGCGGCGCCGAGGCGGCTTCGGAGGGTCCAGTCCCTGAAGTCGACGCTCGGTGAGCTGGCGTAGGCGCGCGCGGCGTCCTCGATGGCGCCGCGTCCGAGCCAAGGCATGGCGCGCGAGACGCGCTTGGCGAGTCCCGAGACCGCCTCCCCGCCTCCGCGCGGCGCCTGGAACGTCGAGTCCACGCTGCGCGCCGCGCCCGCGAGCAAGAGCTCGAGCGCGTCGGGGCCAAGGCGGTCCACGGCATGATGACGCCGCGCAATCTGGGCGAAGATGCGCGCGAGCAAGAAGACCTGCCCCGACTCGCCGAGCTCGCGCACGAACGGGGGCACGAGCACGCTCACCGGATCGGTGAACTCGACGTCGAGCGCGACCGCCGGGCTTTGGTGCAGGTAGAGCTCGAAATCGCCGACGCCGAAGATGGCGGCCACGCGGTCGGCGAGCACGCGGAACGGATGACCGGAGCGAGCACCGAGCCGGTCGCGCGCGGAGAGGCCGTAGCGCTCGAGCTCGGGCGGGTAGATCTTCTCGAGCACGTCCGACAGCTCCGCCACCAAGCGCCCCACCGGGTCGTTCGGTGCGACGAGGCCGATGCTCTCGAGCTCGGCGCCGTCGAACGAGCGCGCTGGCGCGGAGGCGGGACGTGGCGGGTTCTGCTGGAGCGTGGCGAGCTCGAGGTCGTTCGCCTGCCCCAGCGCGGCGAGCGGAGCGAGCGCGAGGGTCGCCTCCGTGCGGCGGCCGAGCCCCTTGTAAGCCTCGGAAAGCTTGCGCCATGCGTTCGCGTTCGTGACGTCGCGCTCGAACACGCGGCGGAGCGCGGCGATGGCCTTGGTCGGGTTGCCGCTCTCGAGCACGCGACCCGCCAGCTCGGCGTGGATCGCCGGATCGTCGCTCACGGTCACGCCGCGCTCGAGCACCGCGATCGCCTGATCGGGGCGGTGCAAGAACTCCCGCAGCACGCGCGACAGCTCGAGGAACACCTCGCCCGGCGTATTGGCGCCTGTCGCTTCAACGTGGCGCGAGAGGGCCGCGGCGTAGATGTCCCAGGTCGGTGCATCGGATTTGCGCGGCACCTGCGTGATGAGCTCGGCGAGCTCGCGGGCGGCCTCGGTGTCGAGGCCGGCGAGCGCGATCGCTTCGGCGAACGCCTGGCCGGCGGCGCCGAGCTTGCCGCGCGCTTTCTCGACGCGACCCTGTGCAGAAAGCGCTTCCACGCGATCCTCGGGCTCGACCGAGATCTCGACGAGTCGCCCCGCGGCTTGGCTCGCCGCTTCGAGGCGGTTACGCCGGAGCTCGAGCTGCACGAGCCGCCCGAGGGCCGCCGCGTGCTTGGGGTTCGCAGCCAGGACCACCTCGACGCTCGCGCGCGCGCCGTCGGGATCGCCGAGCCGCTCGTCGAGGATCGCGGCCAGGCGGGCGTGGGCATCGAGCCGCGCGCCTTCGGGGGCTCCCGCCTGGAGCGTCACCTGCTTCAGCTTGTCGACGGCTTCCGTCCACTGGCCGTCGCGCACATGAAGCTCGGCGAGCTTCATGAGGATCGTCGTGTGCGCGGGTAAGAGGCCGAGGGCCCGCTTGAGCACGGCGAGCGCCGCGGGCAGATCCCGCCGCCGGTCGGAATGCAGCTCGGCCACGCGCACCCAGAGCGCGGCAATGCGCTCGCGTTGCGTCGCTTCCGTCGCGGCCTGCGAAAGCACGCGCACGACGCGATCCACCTCGCCGGCAGGGATCAGGAGCTCCTCGAGGCGGCTCGCCGCAAGCTCGTGCTCGGGACTGATCTCGAGCGCGCACTCGAGCAACGACGCCGCGGCGGCGCGATCACCTGCGTTGGTTTGAACTTCCGCGGCACGCAGCATGAGGCGCGCCGCGTACGGGCGGTCGAGGGCGACCTCGACCATGCGTGAGGAGGCTTCCTCGAGCAGCCGGGCGTCGCCGAGCCGCTCCGCCATGCGCGCGAGGCCGCGCGCGGCGGCGACGTTGTCCGGCTCGCGTGCGAGCGCGCCGCGGTAGAGCCCGAGCGCCGAAGCGTCGCCGCTCGCTTCGAGGAGCTCGGCGAGACGCGTGGTGTGCTCGGCGGCGACACCGGGGTGCGGCGCGCCGGCAAGCTGCGCGTCGACTTGGCCGATCAGCGCCGGATCGCCCGCCTTGAGCGCGAGGCGCTCGAGCGCGGCGAGCGCGGTCGGATCGGACGGCGAGAGCTGCAAAACCAGCATCTCTGCGTCGCGGACGGCGCCGAAATCCTCCGTAGCGCGCCGCTCCTCGAGCCGCGCGAGCTCGCGCAGCACGGCGACGCGCGCCCCGGGATCTCCGAGCACGCGCGCTTCGGTCGCGTACAGGCCCGCGAGCGCGTCCCAGGCGGCTTGCTCGGCGTAGAGCGGCTCGAGCGCCACGAGCGCTTCGACGTGCGACGGGTCCCGCTCGAGCACGGCTTGGAAGCACGCGATGGCGCGGGCCGGGTCGCCGAGCTCGTCGCGATACACCTCGCCCTGGCGCATGAGCGCCGAGACGGCGAGCGCCGGATCCGGCTCGGATTTCGCCTCGTGCTCGAGCTCGGCGGCGACGCGCTTGTAGTCCTTCGCCAGCGTCAGAAGGCGCACGAGCCCCTCGCGCGCGGGCCGCAGCTCGCTGTCCGCGGCGAGCGCTTGCTCGTAGGCCGCGCGCGCCTTGTCGAGCTGCTTCAGCCGATTCTCGTAGATCTCGCCGACCCGAAACGCGGCACGCGCCTTGTCGGCGGCGTCGCCCGCGCTCGCGACCTCGGCCTCGAGCAAGCGAACGAGCTCGTCCCAGCGCGCCTTCTCGCCGAGCTTGCGCTCGAGGGCACGCGAGGCCGGGCGGTGGCGCGGATCGGAGACGAGCGAGCGGCGGTACGCCGCGATGGCTTCGTCGTCCTTGCCGACGCGGTGCTCGTAGAGCTCGCCCACCTTGAAATGCAGGGCGGCGCTGCCCGGACCGGCCGGCGTGTGCTCGAGCTCGGCGCGGTACGTTTCGAGCAGGGCGTCCCAGCGGCCCGCCTTGTAGTGGAGCCGGCCGAGTCCCGCGAGGGCTGGCAAATAGCCGTGCTCGAGCTCGAACGCCTTGCGATAGAAGGCGAGCGCCTGCGCGTCGTCCGCGAGATCGAGCTCCGCGACCTCGCCGGCGCGGTGCAAGAGCTCGAGCCGTCGTCGCTTGTCGGTGACGCGCGCCACCTCGAGCTCGAGGGCGGCGACGAGCTCCTTGTAGCGCCCAGCGCGCTCCGCAGCGCGCTCGACCGCGTGAATGGCGCCGAGATGATTCGGCTCGACGTCGAGGATGCGCCGGAATGCCGTCACGGCGCGGCCGGGATCGGCGAGAGCATCCTCGAGCAGGCGACCGATCTTGAACAGCCACGTGATCTTCGACTCGGCGTCCGTCGCGAGATCGACGCCGCGCTCGTAGAGCTCGACGAGCGCCTCGTACTGGTGGCGCTGCGCGAGCAGGCGCTCGAGCGCCTTGAACGACGGCGCGTAGCCGGGCACGAGGCCAAGTGCGCGCGCGTGGTGCTCCGCGGCGGTATCCGCCTGACCGAGCTTGAGCTCGCAAATTTCGGCCATGCGCGCGAGGGCCGACGCGCGCTGTGACGAATCGTGGCCGCGCTCCGCCTCGCCGCCGTGCACGGCGAGGAGCGCCGTCCAGTTCTCACGGCGCGTGTACAGCTTGGAGAGCGCCTGAATCGCCGGCAGGTACAGCGGGTCGGCTTCGCGGGCGCGCTCGTACCAGGTGATGGCAAGGTCCTCGTCGCCGAGGCGCTCCTCGGCGAGCTGCCCGATCTGGTGCAAGGTGCCGACCTTCTCGGCCGCGTTCGTCGCGAGCGCCGCGAGCCGCTCGAGCACGGCGACGAGCTCCGGCCAGCGCTGCGCGAGCTGGTGCGTGCGCCCGAGCTCCTCGAGCACCATGCGATCGTTCGGCGCCTCGCGCGCCGCGCTCTCGAATGCGTCGGCCGCCTTGTCGAGCGCACCGAGCCGATCGGAGAGCACCCGCCCGGCGCGGTAGAACGCGAGCGAGCGCGCCTCTGGGCCGCTCACGAGCTCGGCCTCGTGGGCGAGCACCGTGACGAGGTCCCCGAAGCGCTCGTCCGCGTAGCAGAGCCGTTTCAGGGCATGAATCGCGCCCGTCGAGCGCGGATCCGTCTCGAGCGCCAGGCGGTAAAGCTCCGCCGCACCGCGCGCATCGCGCTTGCGCCCCTCGACCACGCGAGCGCGCTCGGCGATCAGCGCCGCTTTCAGGCGCGCGTCTTGGGTCACGGCGTTGGCCGCGCGCGCGTAGGTGCGCTCGAGCGCGTCCCACGCTTTCGCGCCGAGCTCGGCGCGCTCGACCGCCTTGAGCAGGGTCGGGTTAGTCGGGTCGAGGTCGAGCCCAGTCTCGAACGCTTCACGCGCCTGCTGCTTCTGACCGAGCGCGTCCTCGAGCACGAGGCCCTTCTCGTAGTAGACGACGGCCTTCTGCTGCGGCTCGGACGTGAGGCGGATCTCGGCGTCGAAGAACGGCAGCGCCTGCGCGTGGCGCTTCGCGGCAATCAACGTGCGGCGCGCTCCGCGGACGGAGGGCAGATGGTCGACCACGAGCGCGTGGGCCTTCTGGTAGTTCTCCGCGGCGCGCAGCGTGTCGCCGAGCGGCCACTCGTAGAGGCGTGCGCACTCGTAGTGCAGCCTGCCCGTGCGATGCGGCTTCGGGTGCGTCGCGAGCTCGCGCTCGAACGCGGCCAGCATTTCCTTGGCTATTTCCCCGTGGGTTTCGGGCTGCGCGCGCAGGGCCTCCACGGCGCGCGCCGGCAGGTCGAGCGGGACCGCCGCGGCAGCGGCGCGCGGCGCGGGGGTCGGCGGTCGGGCGGCGACCGCGGGTGCGACGGGCGTCGGCGCTTGCGAGCGGACGGGCGGCGCCGGCGGCTTCGGACGCTGCGAGGTCGGGCGCGCGGGCGCCTTCGATGGAGGAGCGCTCAGGATGGGCGGCGCGGGAAGCGCCGCGGGGGTCGCCGCCGCCGCCGCGGCCGTCGCGGGAGATGCAGGCGCCGCATTGTCGGCGCCCGGCGGACGCGACGGCGGTCGTGGCGGCGTGGGCTTGCTGCGCTTCGCGGACGGCGGCACCGAGAGCGGCTTCGTCCGAACCGGCGGCGGCGGCGGCAGGCTGCGCGCGGGATCCTTCGCGTTCGAGGCGTTCGCGGGCGGCGAGGCCCCTGGTGAGGACGGCGTCGCCGCGGGGGGCGCCGCGGGCGTGGCAGCTGCGGCCGCGGCGCGTGGCGGCGCCGAGGGCGGAACCGAGGGGCGCGGCCGTGGCGGCGCGGGCTTTTTCGATGGGTTCGCGTCGTCGGCCATGCGATCGAGGAGCTTACACCAAGCCTGAAACGATGAGGCAGCAGCAGAGCGGCTGGCCCTCTCGACGACGGTACCCCCTGCCGACGTTCGTCATGCTATGCGGTGGCGCCCGATGAGCGCCCCGGCCGAGCTTTTGGTGATTCGTGGAGCGCGTGCCGTGGATCCCCAGACGGGGCTCGACGCCACGGTGGACATCGTCGTGGAACGGGGCCGTATCGTCCGGCTCGGCCCCAATGCCGCCGGGGATGCCGCCCGCGCCGAGCGGGCCCGGGTCGTCGACGGGCAAGGTCGCTGGGTGGTCCCGGCGTTCGTCGACCTTCACGCCCACCTGCGCGAGCCCGGCCAAGAGTACAAAGAGGACATTGCGTCCGGCCTGTCGGCGGCGGCAGCCGGTGGGTACGCGCATGTGTGTGCGATGCCGAACACCCAACCGGTGAACGACACGCGCGCCGTCACCGAGATGATGGTCCACCGGGCGCGCGAGCACGGCGGCCCCACCCTCCACCCCATCGGTGCGATCACCAAGCGGCAGGAGGGCAAGGAGCTCACCGAGATGGCGGAGCTCCGCGACGCCGGCGCCGTCGCCGTGAGCGACGACGGCGTGTGCGTGATGTCGAGCGCCGTCATGCGACGCGCGCTCGAGTACGCGAAGAACTTCGACCTCCCCGTGATCCAGCACGCCGAGGATCACCAGCTCACCGCCGGCGCCGACATCCACGAGGGCGCGATCTCCGCCAAGCTCGGCCTCCGCGGCTGGCCCCGCATCGCCGAAGACGTGATCGTCGCGCGCGACATCCTGCTCGCCGAGTACGTGCAGGCCCGCTACCACGTCGCCCACGTCTCCACCCAGGGCTCGGCTCGCCTCGTCCGCGAAGCCAAGCAGCGCCACATTCAGGTCACGTGCGAGGTGACGCCGCACCACCTGCTCCTGACGGACGCCGCGCTGCTCGGCTACGACACCGCGTGCAAGGTGAACCCGCCGCTCCGCGAGGAGAGCGACGTCCTTGCCTTGCGGGAGGCCCTCGCCGATGGGACCATCGATGCCATCGCCACCGACCACGCGCCCCACACGCCGCTCGAGAAGGATTGCGAGCTGCCCCTCGCCAAGCCGGGCCTGATGGGCCTCGAGCTCTGCTTCGGCTTGCTCCTTGGCCTCGTCGGCACCTCCGGGCTCAAGCTCGAGCGCTTGCTCGACGCCCTTTCGACGCGGCCGGCGCGCATCGCCGGCATCGATCCGCCGACTCTGAAAGAAGGCTCCCTCGCGGAGCTCACGCTCGTCGATCCCGCAGCGCGCTGGAAACCCGAGAGCGTGCGCCTTCGTTCTAAGAGCAGGAACACCCCCTTCATGCAACGAGAGCTCACCGGCAAGGTCCTTCTCACGCTCGCGCGCGGCACCGTCGCGCACGACGCGCTGTCGGAGGACGCATGAGCGGCCGTCCCGCGCACCTTGCTCTCGCCGACGGCACCGTGTTCTCGGGTCGCGGCTTCGGCGCCGACGCGAGCGTCACGGGCGAGGTGGTGTTCACGACCGGCATGACCGGCTACCAGGAGGTCCTCACCGACCCCTCGTACTGCGGCCAGATCGTCACGATGACGGCCCCGCAGATCGGCAACACCGGCATCAACCGCGAGGACGACGAGAGCGTCGACGGCCGCCCTCACGTCGCGGGCTTCGTGATCCGCGATCTGAGCCTCACCGTCTCGAATTGGCGCTCGCAGGAGTCGCTCGAGCAGTACCTCGCCCGCCACGGCATCGCGGCCATCGCCGACATCGACACGCGGCGCCTCACGCGCCACCTCCGCGACAAGGGCTCCCAAAACGGCTGCATCGGCAGCGACGCCCCGCACGTGCTCGTCGAGCGCGCCCGCTCGGCCCCGAACATGGAGGGCCTCGACCTCGTCGAACGCGTCACCCCCGCCGCCGCGTACGCCTTCAAGGAAACGCGTGGTGAATGGAACGCACCGTTCGGCGAGTCGATCAAGCCGCCGAGCCGCGCGCTCAAGGTGGTCGCCATCGACTTCGGCGCCAAGCGCAACATCTTGCGCTGCTTGGTCGACGCCGGCTGCGACGTCACGGTCGTGCCCGCACGCACGAGCGCCGCGGACATCCTCGCGCAGAACCCCGACGGCATCTTCCTCTCGAACGGCCCGGGCGATCCCGCCGCGGTCACCTATGCCATCGACACCATCAAGGGCCTGGTCGGCAAGAAGCCCATGTTCGGCATCTGCCTGGGACACCAGCTGCTCGCGCTCGCGCTCGGCGCGCGCACGTTCAAGCTCAAGTTCGGCCATCGCGGCCTGAACCAGCCGGTGAAGGACCTCACGACGGGTCGCGTCGAAATCACGACGCAAAACCACGGCTTCGCGGTCGACGTTCCGTCGATTGCCGGCATCGCCAAGAGCACCCACCTGCACCTGAACGACGGCACGAGCGAGGGCCTGGAAGCTCCGGACGCCCGCGCCTTCAGCGTGCAATACCACCCGGAAGCGGCGGCCGGTCCCCACGACGCGCTCTACCTCTTCGATCGCTTCGTGCGCTCGATGCAGGCATAGCGCAAGATCCCTGAGCTCGTTTGGCGCGCACCATCCATTTCGTCAGCCTGGGCTGCCCCAAAAACCGCGTCGACAGCGAAGTGATGCTCGGCGTCGCCGAACGCGCCGGCTACAAGCACGTGACCGCGCCCGAGGACGCGAGCGTCATCGTCGTCAACACCTGCGGCTTCATCGACGCGGCGAAGGAAGAGTCGATCAACACGATCCTCGAGCTCTCGCGCCAGAAGCAGGAAGGCCGTTGCCAGAAGCTCGTCGTCGCCGGCTGCCTGAGCCAGCGTCACCCGGAAGAGCTCGCACGCGAGCTGCCGGAGGTCGATCACCTGCTCGGCTCGAGCGACATGCTGAAGCTCGAGAAGGTGCTCGCCGGCAAGGCCGAGCGCGTGCTCGTCGGCGACCCGGCAAGCTGGCTCGTCGATGCGACCGATCCGCGGCGCGTCTCGACGCGCGGGCGCAGCGCCTTCGTGAAGCTCGCCGAGGGCTGCAACCGGACCTGCTCGTTTTGCGTGATTCCACAGCTTCGCGGCAAGCAGCGCTCGCGCGGCGCGGACGACATCGTGGCCGAGGTGGAGCGCCTCGCGGATGCGGGCGTCGTCGAGATGAACCTCGTCTCGCAGGACACGGTGGCCTGGGGCCGTGACACGCGTGGCGCCCCTTCCCTCGCGGGGCTCGTCGAGCGCATCGCCGACGTGCGCGGCGTGCACTGGGTCCGGATTTTCTACCTCTACCCCGAGCGCCTCGACGATGAGCTCGTCACGCTGATCGCCGAGCACCCGCGCGTCGTCCCGTACGTCGACATGCCGCTCCAGCACGCTGCCGACGGCATGCTCCGCCGCATGCGCCGCGGTCACGGCGGCAAGCGCCTCTACGACCTCGTCGAGCGCCTGCGCAAGCGCATCGAAGGGCTCACCTTCCGCACGGCGTTCATCGTCGGGCACCCCGGCGAGACGGACGTCGAGTTCGAGGAGCTCCTCACCTTCGTGCGCTTCGCCGAGTTCGAGCGCGTGGGCGTCTTCCGCTACTCCGACGAAGAATCCGCTCGCTCTTTCCACATCGAAGGCAAGGTGAAGCGGCGCGTCGCCGAAGCCCGCGCCAAGCGCCTGATGAGCGTCCAGCGCCGGATCAGCAAGAAGAAGAACAAGGCGCTCATCGGCACCGAGCTCGAGGTGCTCGTCGAGGGCGCGAGCGAAGAGAGCGAGCTCGTGATGGCCGGCCGTCACCCGGGGCAAGCGCCCGAGATCGACGGCACCGTGTTCCTCTCGGGCGGACCGGTGCAGCCCGGCGACCTCTGCCGAGCGAAGGTCACGAGCGCGACCGACTACGATCTCGTCGCCGAGGTGCTCGAGCGCCGGCGCCTTCCCGTCGGTCGCAAGCGCGCGGCGGCGTCACCGCTCGTTCACCACGCGAGCGACGGCCGCCGCGTCCTTCGCACGATCGCCTAGAATTCCTGCCGAATCGCCGTCACGCGCAGCGAGTCGCGACGGCGCGCCATGGTATACGGCTCGGCCATGCCGACGCGCCCGGGTCGCCGCGAGCTTCTGGTTCTCAGCGCGGTGTTGCTCGTCGGGCTCGTGCTGCGCGGCGCTCGGCTCGGTTGGGACCTCCCCTACATCGAGAATCCCGACGAGGCGCAGTACCTCGAAATCGCCCAAAAAATGGTGCGCGAGGGCAATCCCGTCACCCGCTTTCTGAACATCCCGTCGCTCCTCTTCGACGTGACCGCCTTGGGGCAGGTCATCTACTACTGGCTCGGCCGGCTCACGGGCGCCTTCTCGAGCCGTCAGGATCTCGTGCCTCCCGTGATCCTGGTCATGGGTGTCACCAAGGCCGGCCTCACGAGCTCGGTGCTCTGGGCGCGCAGCGTGATCGTGCTGTTCGGACTCGGCAGCGTGGCGCTCTTATTTTTTTGGGGAAAAGAAGCGACCGGTCGCCCATCGGTGGGCCTCCTCGCAGCAGCGATGGCGGCGGTTTCACCCATTCACGTGAGCTTGAGTCGCAGCGTCACGCCCGACACGATCGCCGCCTTCTTCGTCACGCTCTCGGCGCTCTTCACGACCCGCGTCCTCAACCGAGGCGCTGCCAAAGACTACCTCTGGTCCGGCGCCGCGATCGGCCTCGCCGCCTCCGCCAAATACAACGCGGGCTTCGTCGCCATCCTCCTGCCCCTCGCGCAGTTTCTGCGGGCCGGCAAGGTGACGCTGCCGAGCAAGCTCGTCTGGCAAGCCGCCCTCGTCAGCATTGCCGCCTTCGTGGCGACGAGCCCCATCACCGTCATCGCCTTCCCGCGCTTCATCAGCAAGCTCGGCTTCGAGAGCCACCACTACGCGGGCAGCCATCCCGGCATGGAGGGCGGCGCGCTCGGTTGGTACCTCGGTGACATGGCCACGACGGCCGCCGTCGTCTACGCGCTCGCCGCCGTCGAGATCGGGCTCGGGCTCGCGCGGCGCTCGAAGCCGACACTGTTTCTGGCAGCCTTTCCGGTCCTGTACTTCGCCTTCATCAGCGGCTTCGCCGTGCGCAACGACCGCACCTACCTGCCGCTCACCTTCTTCTGCTTCGTGCTCGCGGCATCGCTCATGGTGCGGCTCGCCGAGCGCTTCCGTGAGCTCGAGCGCCCCTCGTGGCAGCGAGCCCTCGTACCCGTGCTCGTGGCGGCAGTGCTCGTGCAGCCGCTCGC
>DATMCL010000276.1:0-2396 GCA_035558375.1 Polyangiaceae bacterium | reverse complement strand
CCCCGCCACGTACGTCGGCGCGAGCCCCGCATCCGCCGTGCTCACGCGCAGCGTCTTCGCGTCGATCAGCGCGACTTTTCCGCTCAGCGGGTTCGCGGTCCAGATCCAGTGACCGCTCACCACCGGGGCGGTGTAGGTGTCGTTGTCCTCTTTCTCCGGGGGCAACGGATTGCCCGAGCTCGTCCCGCCGCTCCCCGCCGCAGCGCCGCGGGTCCCGCCCGTAGCGCCGCTGCCTGAGCTGTCGCTGGCGTCGCCAGCCGCTTCCTGAGCGGAACAAGCCCCGACCCACGCGAGACCAAGAAAGGAAAGAATCGTAAGCCGTCGGTGTGCCACGTCGTGCCCAACCTTCGCGCCCGAGTAAGACCGATGCACCAAAGTGCAAGGCCCGGGCCATCAAGTAGGACCTCCGTGGCGGCTAGCGCTCGATCCGGCTCAATTCACGCGGCCAGCGCGTGCTCACGGGTCGGTTGCGCAAGGGCTTCGCGAGCAGTGTGAAGCCCTTGCGCCACGACAACCGTGTCGCGGTTGGACGAGCGCGCGACGTGTACAATTCAATCCATCAGTGTCGGTCGACGGAAGCTTCTTGCGGCGTAGGCCAAAAGCTCCAGGCGGCCCGAAACTCCGAGCTTGCGGAAGACCGCAGAGACCTGGTTCGCGACGGTGCGCGTGGAGGCGGCACGCAACGCCGCGATCTCCGAGCGGCTGTGCCCATCGGCCAGCAGGCGCGTCACGGCGTACTCCGTCGAGGTGAGCTGCGACGCGAGGCAGAGATCGGGCCTGGGAATGCTGGCGATCCCGTACGAGGTTGCTCCGTCGCCCCATCCCTTGAACCGGGCCTCGGTGAGCTCCGTGTTGCCGTGATGGGCATGAATCGCTGCGACCAGGAAGCTCGGCACGCGCGAGGCTTGGCAGGAAAAGCCCATGGCGCGCAGCGACTGAGCGAGCGACCACGCGACGGTAGAGGGCGTCCGTCCGAGCTCGATCGCCACGACCTTCTGGCACGGGGCGAGCAACGTGCGCTCGAGGATCTCGAGCTGGCGCTCCGTGAGGTGCTGCCGGCCGGGGGCAGTCACCCGCAGGTCGAAAGCGAGGTAGCTCCGGTCGGCGACCGAGAAGCTGTCGACCACCCCCCAGCGGCCGGTGATGAGGTTGTCCCAAATCGCTGCGAGGGCGATGGGGGTGTAGCCACCGCGGTCCCCAGAAGGCGGTGGAAGGTCGGCTCGGGAATAGCTTTGGTGAACCTGGAGGGTCATGGCAGGGAATTGCTTGAGCAAGCCCCGTTCCAGCCCCGACCAGGTGGTTTTTCCCGAGAAATCGCCGCGATGCCTGCTCAATCGCTTGGACACCGTCTACCCGATTGGACGATCCCCGCGTCCACGTCGGCCCGCTGTCGAAATAGTTACTATGCCGGCCTCCACCGCCGCCGCTCCTCTTACGGCCAGGCGCGGCCGTCGGATTAAGCCAACCCGGGCACCACGGCTGCACGGCTCTCCCGGTTGCGTCGGCTTATCCACCCCAACGAGGGATCGAGCGACTCTTAGCGCATTGAGGTGCGTTAGACGGTGCCCCCGCGAGGTGCGGCGTGGCGCGGCCCGCGTGCTCGGCCTTCGGCCTGCGCGCGGGTGCCCGCCAAGCGCCGGCAAAGCCGGCGCGGGGGCACGACGGCGTTGAGCGGTGACGTGCGGTGTTGGGCGAAGCAAGCGGTGACGTGGCGGCGAGGTCGAGCGGCGTGGAAGCGAGGTCGTGGCGAGCCAGGCCGCGAGAACGTGGTGCCGGCTGTCGAGCTCGTCGGGCGGCGCGGTGCTCGACATCCGGGCTACGGGCTCGCGAGAGACGACAACGCAGTCCGCTGTTTACAACCGCCCGGAGGTCCGAGCGGGGGTTTCGCGTTGCTGAGGAGCGAGCTCGCGAAGCGCTTGCCGGATGACCTGCTCGAGAGAAGAGACCGAATGCGGAATGCGTCCGAGAGCGCGCTTCGCTTCACTTTCGCGGAAGCCCATGCCGGCGAGCGCTTGAAACGCCTTCGCGCGTGCGTCAGCGACGGCGGGACGGACGGCGCCGCCGTACGGAGTGCCATCGGCGTGGGCGAAAAAGAGCCCGGAAGCGGGAGTGCCCGTGATGATGAGCGAGCCGTCGTGGGCAGCGCGGTGGTGGGCGCCGCAGAGGGTGAGGAGATTGGCGACGAGGTGTTTCCCGCCTTCGCAGCGCCGCTCGAGATGGTGCGGCTCCGTAAAGACCGCGTGCCGGCAACCGGGGACGCGACATTTCGCGTCTCGGCGAAGGACCGTGCGCCGCTTTGCGGGCGGGATGGTCTGCGTGGCGCGGGCCTGCGCGGCGCGGGCAGCACTCAAGCCCACATGGGCGCGAGTGTTGCCATCGCACTCTGCGCCGACGTA
>DATMCL010000275.1:0-8754 GCA_035558375.1 Polyangiaceae bacterium | reverse complement strand
CCCGACCAAGCTGATCGAGATCGTGCAGATCGGCAAGCAGATGCTGATCACGCGCGGCGCGCTCACCACCTTCAGCCTCGCCAACGACGTGGCGAAGTACTTCGCGATCATTCCGGCCGCGTTCGCCACCACCTACCCGGTCTTGAGCGCGCTCAACGTGATGCACCTGCACTCGCCCACGAGCGCCATCCTGTCTGCGGTCATCTTCAATGCGCTCATCATCGTCTTTCTGATTCCACTCGCTCTGCGTGGCGTGCGCTACAAGGCCCAAAGCGCCGCCCTCCTCTTGCGCAACAACCTGCTCGTGTACGGCGTCGGCGGCATCGTACTGCCGTTCGTCGGCATCAAGCTGATCGACGTGCTGCTCGTCAGCATGAACCTCGCGTGAAAGCCATGACCCACCTTCGTCCAGCTCTCGTCGTGCTCGCCCTGCTCACCCTGCTCACGGGCGTCGCCTATCCCCTGCTCGTCACGGGCATCGCCCAGGCCGCGTTCCCGAGCCAAGCCAACGGCAGCCTGATCAAGCGGGGCGACCAGGTGATTGGGTCGTCCCTCATCGGGCAACAGTTCGAAGACGCCAAGTACTTCTGGGGACGCCTCTCGGCGACGGCGCCCGCTTACAACGCGGGCGCGTCGTCCGGCTCGAACCTCGGCCCGTTGAATCCGGCGCTCAAGGACGCGGCGAAGGCGCGCGTCGAAGCGCTGCGCGCCGCGGACCCCGGCAACACGGCCCCGGTTCCCGTCGATCTCGCGACGGCATCGGGTAGCGGGCTCGATCCGCACATCTCGCCGGCAGCGGCACTCTATCAAGTGTCTCGGGTAGCCAAGGCTCGACACCTCGACGAGGCCCGCGTGAAGGCGCTCGTGGAAGAGCACGTCGAGGGCCGCCAGCTCGGCGTGCTCGGCGAGCCGGTCGTCAACGTGTTGCTCTTGAATCTCGCGCTCGATAAGCTGCATTGAGGCTCGGCCGCCTTTCGTTGCCGATCCCGGCGCGGCCCGGCGCACAACGTGCTTCTGATGCCAGCGCTCGCTGATCACCGCCCGGATCCCGACGAGCTCTTGAAGCGCGTCGAAGCGGAAGAGCAACGCGCGAAACGCGGCAAGCTCACCGTGTTCTTCGGCGCCGCCCCGGGCGTCGGCAAAACGTACGCCATGCTGGAGGTCGCGCGTTCCGAGATGGAGCGCGAGAAGCGCGACGTCGTCGTCGGCATCGTGGAGACTCACGGACGTTACGAGACCGGAGCGCTGACGCTCGGCCTCGAGCTCTTGCCGCGCCGAAAGCTGAGCTACCGCGGTGTCGAGCTCGAGGAGTTCGACCTCGACACGGCTCTCGCGCGCAAGCCCGACGTGCTGCTCGTGGACGAGCTCGCCCACACGAACGCCGAGGGCTCGCGTCACGCGAAGCGCTGGCAAGACGTGGAGGAGCTGCTCGACGCCGGCATCGACGTCTTCACGACGCTGAACGTGCAGCACGTCGAGAGCTTGAACGACGTGATCGCGAAGATCACGGGCGTGATCGTGCGCGAAACCGTACCGGACTCGATCCTGGAGCAGGCCGCGGCCATCAAGCTCGTCGACCTGCCCCCCGAGGACCTCCTCGAGCGGCTGCGCGAGGGCAAGGTCTATGTCTCGGCTCAGGCGCAGCGGGCGATCGAGAACTTCTTCCGCAAAGGCAACCTGATCGCCCTCCGCGAGCTCGCGCTACGGCACACGGCTGAGCGCGTCGACGCGGAGATGCTCGCGTACCGCCGCGCTCAGGGCATCGAGCAGACCTGGGCGACGACCGAGCAGATCCTCGTGGCCGTGAGCCCGAGCCCGTATTCGGCGCGCCTGGTCCGCGCGGCCCGCCGCATGGCGACCGCGCTGCACGCCAAATGGTTCGCGGTCTACGTAGAACCCGCCAGCGCGCGCAAGCTCGCCCCGGACGCCCAGACCAGGCTCTCGCAGAACCTGCGCCTCGCCGAGCAGCTCGGCGGCGAGGTCGTCACGCTCTCGGCCGAAAACCCGTCCGAGGAGCTCGTCCGCTTCGCGCACGAGCACAACGTGAGCAAAATCGTCATCGGCAAGCCGCTCGCGCTCCGGCCGTGGGAGCGTCTCCGCGGGTCGTTCGTCGATCGCATGGTCCGGCTGACGGGCGACATCGACGTCTTCGTCACCGCGGGTGACCCCGAGGACGGCGAGAAAGTCGCCGAAAAGGCCGCTACCGCGCCCATTCACGTGCCGAGCTACGTTGCGGCGCTCGGCGCGACGGCCCTCTCCACCGGCGCGGCCTGGTTTCTGTTCGGCCGCGACCAACTCGCCGACGTCGTCATGGTGTACCTGCTGGGCGTCGTGCTCGTGTCCGCGCGCGTCGGGCTCGTTCCATCGCTCGTCGCCGCCCTCGCCAGCGTCGCGACGTTCGATTTTCTGTTCATTCCGCCCTACCTCACCTTTGCCGTCGCGGATCTCCGTCACGGCGTGACGTTCGGCGTCATGTTCTTCGTCGCGGCCGTAACGAGCGGGCTCACGCAGCGAGTCCGCAATCAAGCCGCGGCTTGGCGCGAGCGCGAGGCGCGCACCGCGGCGCTCTACGCGCTGAGCCGCGAGCTTTCCGGCGCCCGCGACGCCGAGCAGGTACTGCGGGTCGCCGCCGAGCACCTGGAGCGGGTGTTCGAGAGCCAAGTGGAATTCTTCTTGCCGACTTCGGCGGGCCGGCTCCTGCGCGTGCACGCGAGCGCAGGCTTCGCCGATCAGGGCGACCGCGAGCTCAGCGTCGCGCAGTGGGTCTTTGCGCACGCGGAAGAGGCGGGACTCGGCACCTCGACGCTACCCGGCGGCAAGGTGCTCTACGTGCCGCTCATGGCGTCCGGCGGCATCGCCGGCGTGCTCGGACTCTGCCCCAAGGACCCCGCGCGCTTCACGGAGCTCGAGCACCGGCGCCAGGTCGACGCCTTCGCCGCGCAGCTCGCCATGGCCAGCGAGCGGGCGCGCCTCGCCGAGGAAACCGAGCGGGCGCGCCGCGAGATCGAAGCCGAGCAGCTCCGAAGCTCGCTCTTGAGCTCGGTGTCCCACGACCTCAGGACGCCGCTGGCCGTGATCACCGGAGCGGCCGGCACTCTGGTCCAGAACGAGCCCCACGTTGCCGAGGCCAGCCGCAAGGAGCTCCTGCAGACCATCCTCGACGAGGCCGAGCGGTTGAACCGCTTGATTCGCAACCTGCTCGACATGACTCGGCTCGAATCGGGCGCCGTCAATGTGAAGAAAGAGTGGATCCCGGTGGACGAGCTGGTCGGGGCCGCGCTCGGCCGGATGGAGACGCGGCTTGCCGGGCGCGATATCCGGGTCGAGCTCGCGCCCGATCTGCCGCTCGTTCCGTGCGACGCCATTCTCGTGGAGCAAGCGCTCTTCAATCTGCTCGATAACGCCGCCAAGTACGGAGCAGACCCACTCGAGGTCCGGGCGACGCCGCAGCAGGGCGAGATCATGTTCGAGGTCGCCGACCGCGGCCCCGGGGTACCCGCCGGCCACGAGACGCGGATCTTCGACAAGTTCCACCGCGCGGGCGCGGAAGCGAGCGCCGGCGGCGTCGGGCTCGGGCTCGCGATTTGCCGCGCCATTGCCCTCGCTCACGGCGGGCGGATTTGGGTGCACAATCGCGAAGGCGGCGGCGCCGCGTTCCGATTCACCCTGCCGATCGACGGCCAGCCGCCCCCGCTTGCCAAGTCTGAAGAGACGCCGAGCGTTCGGGATTCGAAGCCATGAACGAGACCGGTCCCCTCATTTTGGTCATCGACGACGAGTCGGCGATGCGACGCTTCCTGCGGGTCTCGCTCGAGAGCCACGGCTACCGCTGGGTCGAGGCCGACAGCGGACGCGAAGGCCTCGCCCAAGCGGCGCAACGCAACCCGGACCTCGTGCTCCTCGACCTCGGCTTGCCCGACCAGGACGGCCTGGAGGTGACGTCACGCCTGCGCGAATGGGCCAAAATGCCCATCATCGTCATCTCCGCGCGCGGGCAAGAGGAGGACAAGGTGCGCGCCCTAGACGCCGGTGCGGACGACTACCTGACGAAACCCTTCGGGGTGAATGAGCTCCTGGCTCGCATTCGCGTCGCCCTGCGCCACGCGCACGGTGCGGCGGGACCGTCGGCGCCGTCGATCGAGGTGGGCGGCCTGAAGCTCGACCTCGAACGACGCGAAGTTTTCGTGGACGGTCGCGAAATCCACCTCACCCCCATCGAGTACAAGCTCCTCACGCTACTCGCCAAGCACGCCGGTAAGGTGCTCACCCACCGTCAGATCTTGAAAGAGGTCTGGGGCCCGAACCAATCCGACCACGTGCACTACGTCCGCGTCCACATGGCCGAGCTCAGGAAGAAGATCGAGCAAAACCCCGCTCGGCCGACCTGGCTCGTGACCGAGCCCGGCGTCGGCTACCGCTTCCGCGATCGCCCCGCGGAAAGCGCCGATTGAACGGCAACGGCGAACGTTCGCGAGCGTTCGCTGGCGTCAGGCCCGGCACATCTCGTGCAAGGTGCGAATCGTAGCGAGATTCCGGATCGTGCTCACCGTGCCGAGCTTCGCGTCGAGGTAGACGTTCGTGAGCTTCGACGACCCGACGCCGTTCGGCAAAAGCAGATGCAGATCGCGACCGATGAGCTTGAATTCGTCGGGAGGCGAGCGCTTCGGGTCGAGCAGCGCGATGCGGTCGGCGCCGGGCACGTCGGCCAGGAAGGCAACGTGAAGCGCTTTGGGGTCCTTGGAGCGCTTCTCGAAGTGGTGGGCGCGCGCGACCTTGGCGAGCTCCGCCTCGCTCCGGGTCACCACGGGAACGCTGAAGCCGCACTCCTTCTGGATCGCGTCGTGAATGGCCTTGGGCAAGCGCTTGTGCAGCGTCTCGCTCGCCTCGAAGACGACGTTGCCGCTCTGGATGTAGGTGCGGACGTTCTTGCAGCCGAGAGCCTCGAACATGCCGGCCAGCGTTTTCATCGGCAAGCTGTTGCGCCCGCCGACGTTGATGGCGCGCAGGAGCGCGACGAACGTCGTCACTTCTTGTCTAGAACAGCGCGCACCGCTCGCGTCAAGTCGCTCGGAAGGTACGGCTTCGCCAGGAAGTTCACGTCCGCATCGACGACGCCCTGGTGCACCACCGTGTTTTCCGTGTACCCGGACGTATAGAGCACGCGGAGCTCGGGCTTGCGGCGCTTGAGCTCGGCGACGAGCTCCTTGGCGCTGACCTTCGGCAGCACCACGTCCGTGATGAGCGCGTCGATCTTGCCATCGACCTCGCTGAAGCGGCGGATGGCCTCCTCGCCGTCCACCGCCAAGATGAGCTTGTAGCCGTGGCTCGTCAGGATGCGAGCGGCAATGCGGCGGACGAGCTCGTCGTCCTCCACGAGCAGCAGCGTCTCGTGTCCCGAAGGCGAGACGACCGCCCGCTTCGGCTCCGGCTTGGACAACGCCGCGCGCACCCGAGGTAGGTACACCTTGAACGTGCTGCCGCGCCCCACCTCGCTGTACGCCCAAATCGAGCCACCGCTCTGCTTCACGATGCCGTAGCAGGTCGCAAGCCCGAGCCCGGTGCCGCGCCCCTGCTCCTTCGTGGTGAAGAACGGTTCGAAGATGCGCGCGAGCGTCTCGGGATCCATGCCGGAGCCCGTGTCACTCACGCCGATCATGACGTACTCGCCCGGCGTCACCTCCGGATGCGTGAAAGCGTAGTCGGAGCCGAGCTCGACGTTCTTGGTCTCGATGGTCAACGTGCCACCCGCGGACATCGCGTCGCGCGCGTTGACGGCCAGATTCATCACGATCTGCTCGACCTGGGTCGGATCCACGCGCACGGCCCCGAGCTCGGACTGGCACACCGTCTTCAGCGTGATGTGCTCGCCGATCAAGCGCCGGAGGAGCGAGTGGATGCCGTGCACGAGCGCATTGATGTCGATCACCTTGGGTTCGGTGATCTGCTTGCGAGCAAACGCGAGCAGGTGCGAGGTGAGCTGCGCCGCGCGCTCGGCCGCGATCTCGATCTGGTGCAGGTCGCTCACGTCCGCTTCCGAGCGCTGCGCCTCCCCCATCACCTTCACCACCGACATGATCACGGTGAGAAGGTTGTTGAAATCGTGCGCGACACCCCCTGCGAGGCGACCGATGGCTTCCATTCTGAGCGCGCGCCGGACCTGCTCCTCCATGCGTTTGCGCTGTGAGATATCGCGCAGCGCCGTGACGCGGATGGTGCGCCCTTCGATCTCGAGCGTCTTCGCCTGAGCTTCGACGGGGATGCGCGTGCCGTCCACGAGCGTCAGCTCGTGATCCAGCGGCTCCACCGCGTTCTGTTGCAAGCGATCGATCATGAGCTTGTGGTATTCGCTCGGGACGAAGTCCAGCACTGGACGCCCGATGATCTGATCGAGCGGGGCGCCCAAAAGCTCAGCAAAGCGGTCGTTGCCGTCGACGACGACCCCTTTCTCCGTGATGCCGAGCGCCTCGAACGCCCCCTCGGTCAAGATCTTGCGGCGAAGCTCCGCGGCGTGCTCGGCCGCGGCGGGCTCGCGCGCGACGAAACAGTAGAACGTCCGACCCTTCGCCTGTGCGGTCCCCACGAACCCGCGCAAGCGAAGCTCGCGACCGTCGGCGTGGCGGTACGAGCCAGCGGACAGCACGTGATACCCGTCACGCGCGACGACTCCGACGAGCTCGGTGAGCGCCTCCGGTTGACCCGCCCAAAGCGTCTGCAGTGACAGGCTCGTGACTACGGCGCCCGAGTAGCCGAACAAGCGCGAAAACCCGCGATTGGCCTCGACGATGGCGAGCGTCTCGGCGTCGACCAGGAAGACCGCGCCGGCCTCGAGCGACAGGATCGCCTCCCCCATCACCGGCTGGGGTGCCATTGGTCGCTCCTCATGGATGAACGGCAAGAGTATCGCTCTTCGCCCTCAGCGGGAAAGCAGCGGAAGCTCCCACGCGCTTGACGCAGCGCGGCTCCGATCGCGGCTGGAAAGACCAGCGCGGCCTCGCGATTCGGCGCTTCTCAAATTGGGGCATTGACATATTAGCATGTGCTAATATATTCTTTGACCATGACTCGCGACGCGGCGACAGAGAGCGTCTTTCAAGCCATCGCGTGCCCGACGCGGCGCGCGTTGCTCGACACGCTTTCGCGTGGTGAGCGCAACGTCGGGCAGCTCGTCGACTCGCTTTCCGTCACGCAGTCCGCCGTGAGTCAGCAGCTCGCGATCCTCAAGCGCGCGGGACTCGTGCGCGAGCGCAGCGAGGGCCGCTTCCGCTACTACCGCCTGCGCGCGCGTCCCCTGGCCGAAGTGGACACGTGGGTTGCGCGCTATCGCAGCGCCGTGGAAGAGCGGCTCGACGCGCTCGGCCGCGTGCTCGACGCCATGCCCGACGAGTTGAGCGAGGAGCCATGACCGACATCCGCATCGTTCGCGACTACCCGCATCCACCCGCAAAAGTGTGGCGCGCCCTCACGGATCCCGAGCTGATCGCGCTGTGGGCGATGCGACCGGAAGGGTTCGCCGCGATCGTCGGCAATCGCTCCCGCTTCGTGGCCAAGCCGCAGCCGGGGTGGCGCGGCTTCGTCGAGTGCGAGGTGCTCGAGGTGCGTGAGCGCGAGCTCTTGCGCTACTCATGGATCGGGAACGAGGGCGAAGCGCCGACCTTCGTCACCTATCGGCTCGAGGCGCGGCCCGGCGGAACGCGCCTCGTCTTCGAGCACGCGGGGTTCAAGGGAGTCGGTGGCTTCCTCCTTGCGACGCTGATGATGGGGCCCGGCTGGCGCAAGATGCTCCGCGGCCCGTTCGAGAGCGTCCTCGCCGAGCTCGACGCGAACGGCGCGTTGCGGGAAGGCACGACGCTTGCTCCCCGTTTTCCAGCGTAACCACCGGAGGATCGTTCCATGGCGCGACTTTCGTCATTCATGAGCGTGAGCGTCGACGGCTGCTATGCAGACCGAAACGGCGACATGAGCTGGGCGCACCGGACCGATCCGGAGATGCGCGCCTTCACGGCCGACAACGCGAAGAACGGCGGCATGCTCGTCTTCGGCCGCGTCACCTACCAGATGATGGCCTCGTATTGGCCGACGCCCCACGCCGCGAAGAACGAGCCTGCCGTCGCCGAAGGCATCAACAAGCTGCCCAAGATCGTGTTCTCGAAGACGCTGGAACGCGCCGATTGGAGCAACACGACGCTCGTGCGCGGCGATCTCGTGCGCGAAATCGCAAAGCTGAAGCTTGGCTCGCTCGACCTGGCGACCCTCGGCAGCGGCACCCTCGTCGCCGCGCTTGCCGAGGCGAACCTCATCGACGTTTACCAGCTCATGATTGTTCCCGTCATCCTCGGCGACGGCAAACGGCTCTTCGGCGGACTCACGAAGCCGCCGCGGCTCGAGCTCGAGAGCACGCGGCGCTTCGCGAATGGCAACGTGTTCGTGAGCTACCGGTCGGGCTAGTGCCGCGTCCCGCAAGTACCGATACATTTGCGGCGGCACTAGCCACGCGCGAAGCGCGTGAGGGGGCGCGGCGGCGTTGCCGACGCGGGGGCGGGACGCCCCCAGGAACACGCTAGTGCGAGCGCTGCGTAGCAGCGCGGCGTGGCGAAGCCACGCTCCCAAAAATTGCATCGCAATTTTTGGGACACGGCACTAGGACGCGGAACCGCGCGCGCCGACCGCGATTCCGAGCCATGCCTCGATCGCTTCGGCCTCCGGATGCACGTGCGGGAGCGTGCCGACTTGCTCGAGCGACGACCAGAGGGCCGT
>DATMCL010000274.1:0-3906 GCA_035558375.1 Polyangiaceae bacterium | reverse complement strand
GCACCGCGCCGGGGGGGTCTTGCCCCCGCCTCCGTCCACACCGGACGACGGCCCCACGGCGCTCTCGGTCCCACCGCTCCAGCCCCCGCCCGTAGAGCTCGCGAAGGCGGCCGCCCGTTCCGGACGCTTGTCGCTCGGCGCCCGCCTGCTCATCGTCGCCGTCTTCCTCGCCGGAACGGCGCTCACCTACTTCCTCCAGCGCTAAGTTCCGCTGCGGAACTACGCGAGCGGAGCGAGCCCGCCGAAGGCGGCGGGGGAGCGGTCGCGAAGCGAGCCGCGGGGGCAAGGCCCCCTTCACAACACCCAGAGAGCGACTACGGTTCGGCGCGTGCTCCTCGCGCGCGTCGCCTTGCCGGTCCCGCTCGGGCAGGTGTTCACCTACCAGGTGAGCGCGGCGCTCGCGGCGGGCGTCAAACGGGGCGCGCGCGTCCTCTGCGAGCTCGGAAAGCGCAAGGTGCTCGGAGTCGTGCTCGAGGCGAGCGAGCGCGCGCCCGAGATCGCTGTCGAGCGCCTGAAGCCGGTGCTCGGCGTCGTCGACCCCGAGCCCGTGTTGCCCGAGGAGCTGCTCGGATTCTTGCAGGAGCTCGGGCGCTACTACGTGGCTCCGATGGGCGAAGTGATGGAGCTCGCGCTGCCCGCCGTCGAGCGCAGCGCGGCGCTCACGCTCGAGGCCGCCTCGGTGAAAGCGGTGGGCCGGCTCGTTCAGGTGGCGAGCGCGGTGCCCGATGCTCCCGTGCCGAAGCTCCGGGGGCGCGCGCCCGCGATCCTCGAGCACCTGAAGGCGCACGGCCCGACCGAGCTCACGGCGCTCGAAGCGGAGTGGCCGAGCGCGCGGGCCGCCGTGGCGCGCCTCGTCGAAGCGGGCGCGGTGACGCTCGAGAAGCGCGAGGAGGCGGTGGACCCGTTCACCGTCAACGTTCCCGCAGACGTTCCACCCAAGCTCACCCCCGCGCAGGAGAACGCCGTCGGCGCGATCATCCTCCGGCTCGAGCGCTCGGAGAAGCGCGCGTTCTTGCTCGAGGGCGTGACCGCTTCCGGCAAGACCGAGGTGTACCTGCGAGCGGCGGCCCGCTGCCTCGAGCTCGGGCGCGGCGTCATCGTGCTGGTGCCCGAGATTGCGCTCACGCCGCAGCTCGTCGCGCGTTTTCGCGCAAGGCTCGGCAGTCGCATCGCCGTCCTGCACAGCGGTCTCGGCGAGCGCGAGCGGCACGCGATGTGGCGTTCGTTGCGCTCCGGCGAAGTCCGGATCGCCGTCGGCGCGCGCTCGGCGCTGTTCGCGCCCGTGCAGAACCTCGGCCTCGTCGTGGTGGACGAGGAGCATGACGGGTCGTTCAAGCAGGAGGAGGGCGTGCGCTATCACGCGCGGGACATGGCGCTCCTCAGAGCGCACCGCGCCGACGCCGTGTGCGTGCTCGGCTCGGCGACGCCGTCGGTGACGAGCGCCGAGCTCGCGGAGAGCGGGCGGCTCGAGCTTGTCGAGCTACCGGCTCGCGCCCGCGCCGAGAGCGCGCTACCCGAAGCCGAGATCGTCGATCTGCGGCGCATCGGCCCGGGGCCGGGCGGCGAGCGGCTGCTCAGCGTCCCGCTCTTTCGCGCGCTAGAGGAGACGATCGCCGCGCGTGAGCAAGCGATCCTGTTCCTGAACCGGCGCGGCTTCTCGCCGAGCGTCGTGTGCGAAGCGTGCGGCAAGATCGGCGAATGCCCGAACTGCGCCGTCGCGCTCACGCTGCACCGCGCACGACGCGAGGCGCTCATTTGCCATTACTGCGACCACCACGAGGCGCGCCGCACGAAGTGCCCTCACTGCGGGGAGGAAGCGCTCGTCGAGGAAGGCGCCGGCACCGAGCGCATCGAGAGCGTGCTCGCGGAGATCCTGCCGGGAGCGCGGATCGCGCGGCTCGATCGCGACGTGGCGGCCGGGCAGAAGTCCGAGCGCATTCTCGACCGCGTCCGCAAAGGCGAAGTCGACGTGCTCGTCGGGACGCAGATGGTCACCAAGGGCCACGATCTGCCGAACGTCACCCTCGTCGGCGTGCTGAACGCCGACGCAGCGCTGTCGTTGCCCGATTACCGCGCTGCCGAGCGCACCTTCCAGTTGCTCGTCCAAGTGGCGGGCCGCGCCGGCCGCGGGGGAAAGCCCGGACGCGTCCTGATTCAAACGCGCCAGCCCGAGCATCCCGCGATCACGCTCGCCGTGACCCACGACGTGAAGTCGTTCACGCGCTACGAGCTCGCGCAGCGCCGAGAGCTCGACTACCCACCGTACACTCGCCTCGCTCTCGTGCGCTTCGAAGCAGCCGACGACGCGCTCACCCAACGCGAGGCCCTCCGCTTCGCAAAGATCGCCAAACACTGGGCCGAGAGCGACGTCGAGGTCCTCGGCCCCGCGCCAGCACCGCTCGCGCGCTTACGCGGTCGCTATCGGCACCGCTTCATGCTGCGAACGAAGGATCGGACGCGACTCCACATCGTGCTGCTAGGCCTGGCGCGCACCGCGGTGGATCGGCGCGTGCGGATGGCGATCGACGTGGATCCGGTGAGTATGCTGTAGGGGATGTCTACGGCAGGGTACGGCCCGCGTGCTCGGCCTTCGACCTGTGCGCGCGGGTGCCCGCCAAGCGCCGGCGGAGCCGGCGCGGGGGCACGACGACACTGAGTGTAACGCGCGGACGGGCGGAGATAGGCGCGCGGGTGAGCGGTGATGTGCGGGCCTGGGCGGGCGCGTTGTCGGAGACGTGCGGCGCCGTAAAGACGTGCGGCGCCGTAAAGACGTGCAGCGCCGTAAAGACGTGCAGCGCCGTAAAGACGTGCAGTGCGGAAGCGACTGGCGACACCGTTGAACGGCGTGGGAGCGAGGTCGTGGCGGGCCACGCCGCGAGGGCGCCGTGAGGACTGCTGAGCTTGTCGGGCGGCGTGGTGCTCGGCATCGGGGCTATGTGCTCGTGGCAGACGGTAACGCCGCACAGTGTTGACAACCGCCCCGATGCCCGAGCGGTAGGGCTTGGCGGTGCTGAAGAGCTCGAGGTGCTCCACGAGCATTTTTGTCGGAATGTGCTTGACGGAGATCGCTGGGGTCGAGCGTGGAGGGATGACACTCGGTGTGCGAATGCCTCGCTGTTGCGTCAGCTTGAGAGGGGAATCGCTTTCGGTGCTCGGACGACTTCGCAGCCGTTTCGCTGCGTAGAACGACGTCAGTTGCGCGCAGGTGAGCGCGGAAATCTGCGTGTTAGAGGAGAAGGGTTAGCGAGAGGCCGCGTTGGCGGGGGCGCCACGCGGTCGGGAGGTTTGACCATGTCATCAGCAATCGTTTTGAAGCGCGAGGGTGTGTCGTGGCAGCGGGCTCACGACGAGCTTGTCCGTCTCGCCACCGAGCGGGCGGGGTTGGACTTCGAGGAAGGGGTCGCGCTGCTCCGAGCCCACCGCGCGGGAGTGCACACGCGGTTTGGCTACGCGTCGTTCAACGAATACACCGAGCGCATCTTCGGCTACGGCCCACGTCTCACTCAGGAGAAGCTCCGTGTTGCTGAAGCGCTCGAAGGGCTGCCGGAAACCGCAAGGGAGCTCCGAACGGGTGCCATCAGCTTCTCGCATACACGCGAGCTCACGCGCGTCGCGACGGCGTCCACCGAGGAGGAGTGGGTACAAGCCGCGCGAGGGCGGACCGTGCGTGAAGTCGAGCAGCTCGTCTCCGGGCATCGCCCAGGAAGCCTGCCCGCCGACGTTCCGGACTCGCGGCTCAAGAAGCACGTGCTTCGTCTCGAGCTGTCGGGCGAGGTCTTCGCGACGTTTCGCGAAGCGATGGCGAAAGTCCGCCGGGACGCGGGGGAGTCTATCGACGAGGAGGCAGCCATCCTGCTCCTCTGCCGTCAGGCCCTCGACGGGAACCGGGAACCGGGGCGCTCGAGC
>DATMCL010000273.1:0-11558 GCA_035558375.1 Polyangiaceae bacterium | reverse complement strand
CTCACACCCCGAGAATGTCGAGACGCAGCCGTTCGCGCTCGCGACGATCGCGCCGAAGAGCATTAAAATCAACTCTCTGTGAGCGTCTGCCATCCTCCAGCCCCTATCGGACACCCCGCCCAACCGGTTGCTTCGTCTCGGGTGCCCAGCCGGGTCTCGCTTGGGCTTCGCCAAGAGTCAAGACGGGTGGACCCTAGTGATCCGCTCCCTGATAGCCCGCTGAGGTAACGGGCAGGCGAACGGGGAACCGTCCGCCTAGCGAAGGCGGAGGAGGGCGGCGCGTGAGGTAGAGGAACGCAAGATAGTTGCGAGCGGTCGACGCGGTAGCGCTTGGCATGGCGATCTCGTTCGCGCCGAGAATTTTGCTTCCGCGTTGGGACGGTCACCGATTACCCGGTTTTTTTTGCGTCGAATCTCCTTGACGTGATTTTCGAAGGACGCCGTGGCGCACTCACGGATCCGCGCAGAAATCGCCGCCAGCGCGTCTGCGTGCTCCGCCGCCGAGCTTTCACTCCACAGGTGAAAGTCGCGCTCGTTTTCGTCGCGAAACGCGCACAGCGCGTAGCCGAGGGGCACGAAAATCTCGGGTGTACCGTGGTTCATGCACGCCGATTCCGGGCTCGTTCAGGACCGCATCACCCCGTTTCTTCCCTCTCCCCCCAGCCGTCTCGCGACGCTCTCGGACCCTGAGCTGCTCGCCACGACGCAGCGGCTCGCGGGCACCTCGAACCAGGTCTTCTCCGCGCTGCTCGAACACTTGGCTGAAGTCGAAGCGCGCGGCCTTCATCGCCTGCGCGCCTGCGCGAGCCTCTATACCTATTGCGTCTACGAGCTGCGCTTCTCTGAGGACGCTGCCGCTCGCCGTTCCGCCGCCGCGAAGCTCGTTCGTCGGTTTCCCGCGATCCTCGGCGCCGTCGCCGCTGGCGAAATCCACCTCACCGGCCTCCTCATGCTCGGTCCGCATCTCACCGAGGAGAACCACGCGGAAGTCCTGGCGCGCGCCAAGTTCCGCACCAAGAAGGAAATCGCTACTTTGGTGCGACGTCTGGCTCCGCTGCCGGCGCTACCCGATCGCGTGGAGCCTCTCGGGCCGGCACCCGTCGGAACACCGCGCGATCCGACCTGGGCAGAGCTCGTCGAGTCGCTGTGTCCGCCCGTGCGGACGTTGCCCGCCGGCGAGCGACCTTGCGATTGGGCGGATGAGGCCGAGCGCGCCCAGGTGTCGGACGAAAGTGGCACTCAATTCACGGCCGCCGAGCTCGCCGAGACTGGCGAAATCGCCGCGCCAGCGCGGCTCGATGAGCCGCCACCGCTGTATCAGATGCAGTTTACGACCACGGCCGAGCATGCGGAGCTCCTCGATCGCGCCAAGGCGCTCTTGTCGCACCGTTCACCGAAGGTGAGTCTCGGCAATGTCCATCTGCAAGCCATGCGGCTCCTCGTGGCGGCACTCGAAAAGCAGCGCTACGGCTCGAAACACGAGGCTGACGCCGCGCCCGACCGCCCGAGCGACGGACGCGAGGAGCCGACGAAGAGCTCACGAGCACGCGATGAGGTGGAGGCGCCGCGCCGGCGCGGTAGATACGTCCCAGCGAAACTCCGCCGCGCCGTCTTCGAGCGGGACGAGCGCCAGTGCGCCTACGTCGACGAGCGCGGTGTCCGTTGCCGCGAGACGGAGCGTCTCGAGCTCCATCACCTCGAGCCGTTCGCCCGCGGCGGTGCTGATCACATCGAAAATCTGAGCTTGCGCTGCCAAGCTCACAACACCCTCGCCGCGGAACAAGACTTTGGTCGAGAGCACATCGCGCGACGGCGTGACGGCTGCCGGCACGCGTCATTGCGTCGCGCGCTCTGAAACGCCGAGCGGTCGAACTGATCGGCGTTCTAGCGGTGGCTCCGAACCGAAGCGCGAAGAGACGCATAGGTCAGACCAATTTTCGGCGAGACGATGAGGTCGACATCGCTTCGTCCCTGCGCCCCGACTCTGCGCGCGTAGGCAAAAGTTGAGCGCTCCCGGGACGCGCACACGAGAGAACGTCGCCGATGCTCGCAATAAATACGCGTCCTTCTGGAGGCGGGCGCGTGGCGCCAACATAAGTGGGAAGTACGAATCTTACGAACGCGAGCACCGGCTCTTGCTCGTTCTTTGGTCATCCGCCAAAGGCATTGTCAGGGTACGCGCAGACGTCTATGGTGGGTCTATGCAGGGCGTAGAAAATCCTCCGCCGGGATTCGAGGAGCTGACGCCGAGGGAGAAGGTGCAGTACATCGCTGCCCTTTGGGATCGGGTCGTCGACAAGCAGGACGACTTGCCGCTTTCGTCGTGGCAGCGGGAGCTCGCGCATGCGCGGCTCACCGCGCGCCAGGTCGATACGGCAACGCTGGCTTGGTCTCAGGTTCGGAGCGAGCTCGAGAGTAAGCTGCGCTAGGCCGTGCGCTGATGCGGCCTGATCCCAAGCTGACGCCGACGGCAAGCGCCGACGTCGCGGTTGCGGTCGCTCGCTACGATGGGCTGAAGCCCGCGATGGGGGCGGAGTTTCTCGCGGAGCTCGAGCGGGTGATGGCCCAGATCCGCGCGGCGCCGCAGGCGTCGACGCTCGTGGACCCGCCGATTCGCCGCGCACTCTTGAAGGAGTTTCCGTTCGGGGTCTTCTTCGTCGAGGGCGCCGCGGGAGCGGCTGACGTCGTGCTCGCTGTCCTCGATTTGCGTCAGGATCCGGACGTGATCCGCGGAATGTACCAGCGCCGACCGTAGGCCCACGCCGCATGGCGTGGTTACCTTCGCGCTCGTGCCCGACCACCGCGTTAGTACCCGCCCCGCTCGACGCTGGGTGCGAGCATTGCTCCTCGCGCTCGGGCTTGGGCTCGTCGGGTATTTCGTGTGGAGCACGGGGCCCGCGAACGTGGCGGCAGCCCTCGCGGAAGCTGGCCCTTGGCTGCCGCTGCTCGCCCTGATCGAAGGGCTCTTGGTCCTTACGGACGTGGGCGCCATTGCGGCGCTGCTCGGGCCCGCCGCGGCGGATGTGCCGATGCGGAGCTGGTTTCGCTCCTGCGCGCTGTCGTACACCTGTCTTGCGCTGATGCCGGCGGGTCGAACGGCGAGCGAAGCCGCACGAGCGACGGTGCTTGCGCCCCATGTCGGCTCGCCGCGCGCGGTCACGGCGGGTGCCCAGCTTCAAGCCGCGGCGCTCCTCGCGGACGCAATGATTTCGGTGCTGTGCGCCGCCGTTCTCGCGCCGTTCGCCGAGCGGGCGAAAGGGCTCCCGTTGATGCTCGTCGCCAATGCCGTGGTCGTGGGAGTCGGTGGCGGTGCGCTCCTCGTGCTCGCGCGCAATGAGCGCGTCGCGACGGCGGTGGGCAAACGGTTTCCGCGTCTGGTTGCGGGACTGGCGGCCGGCGAGGGACGCCCCCACACGTGGGGCGTGAAAGCGTGCCTGTGGAGCTTCGCCGGCCGTGTCATCCAGGTGCTGGAGTTTGGCGTTGCCGTGCTCGCCGTGGGCGGGATCCTGTCGCTGCCGAGCGCAACGGCCGCGTTCGGCGTGCATGCCGTGAGCGCCACGATCGGCGTCGCCGTGCCCAACCAGCTCGGCATCGCGGACGGTGCCTACGTGCTCTACGCCGATATACTCGGCTTCGCAGCGTTTCCGGCGCGCGCGCTCGCGGCGATGCTGGCAGTGCGCGTGACACAGGTCGCCCTGGCGCTCTTCGGCATGCTGGTGCCGGCGCTCCTGCGAGCGACGGCAGCGCCCGATTCGTCGAGCTCGCGGCTCTAAAACGCGACGTAAAGGCCGCCGCCGAGCTCGCCCTGGAGCATCACGGTGCCGCTGTACGCGTAGGCGCAGGAGCCGCCGACGCAGAGCAGCGCGCTCTCGTCGTTGAGGAAGGTGCCGAGTAGCCGCGCGCGCAGGCGGACACCGAAGAAGCGCGAGAGGACGAGCTTCGCGCCGCCCTCGAAGATCACCGACAGCGCGCCTTCGGAGTAGCTGAAGTTCTTGTCGTCGGCAGAGAAGATCGTCGCACCGATGGTGCCGCCGAAGAGGGGCCGAAACCAGGGCGCGCCCGGAGCCTTGAACTCGAGCAGGCCGCCGATCTGGATGTGCTGTTGTAGGAGATCGTACTTGTAGGTGTTCGGGTCGTTCGAGACGCGGAGCGAAAGGTCGCTCGGCGAGCGCGAGTAGGAGATCTCGGCGAACGCGCCGCGCCGCACGGCAAGATCCAGCGTGGCCCCGTAGCTCGGCGCGCTCGAGATCGATGCCTTGCTCGTCACGTACTGGGACGAGTCGACGTCGGGTTGTACCGACTCGCCCTCGGCGGTCGTGCCGAACAGGTAGCCGCCGTACACGCCGAGCTCGGCTCGCGAGTCCTGCGCGTGCGCGGTTCCGCTCGCGAAGAGCGTGCCCGCGGCCGCCAGGGTGCCCGCCGCCCAGAGCTTGATCGAACCTCGTGCATTCCGCGTCGCGCGCTTCATCGTGTGCTCGTCTCCAGAAAAGTCGCGGCCCGGTTGCTCGCGGCGCGTCCTATCTACGAGCTTTCGCGCGGAAGAGGAAGCTTTTTACAGGCTTGGCTGGCCGTACTCGAAGAGCTTTCCGGTCCAAATGCGCTTGAAGCCGACGTCCGCCTGCCGGTACGCGTCGCGCAGGCTTTGGGTGTCCGCGGCCTCGTACTCGCAGAAGCCGCGCGTCATGTCTTCCGCGAGCCAGCTCCGAAGCCGCCGCACGCCCCGCACCTCGAGACAGGGTTTCAGCGATTCGAATGCTGCCGCCATCATGGCGTCGGTCATGGGCGGGTCGAACTCGTACTCGACGATGAAATAGCGCATGGCTTACCTTACTGTTGGGCGCGCCGCGCGGACGCGGCCGGGGTTTTCGGGCGTGGAACGTCGAGGGCGGCGCGCGCACGCTCGAGGGCGAGCTCCGCGCGCGCGGACCAGGTGCGGCGGCTACTCGTACGCGGCTCGAGGGTCCCGAGCGCGTTGCGGGCGTCGTCGCGGTTGCCGGCGGCGCTATGGCTTTGGGAAAGCAAGGCGCGCGCGAGCGTCATCTGGCTTTCGTAGCGGACGGCGCTGGCGGCGCCGAGCGCGCTTTCGGCGTGCTTCTGGGCGTCGCGCGGGAGCTTCGCGGCGAGTGCTAGCTCCGCCGCGAAGTTCTCGCACATGGCGAGCGTGCCCTTGCCGTCGGCGCGGCGCAGGGCGACGAGCGCCGCCTCGAGCTCGGGCCAAGCGGCGCTCTGTCCGAGCGAAAGCCGTGCGATGGCCGTGAGCGCGAGCACGAGGGGCCGCTCGCTGCCTTCGCCCATTTTCTCGCTGACTTCGCCGAGCACCGGCAAGTAGGCGAGCGCGCGAGCCGGGTCGCCGCGCTCGAGCTCGTTCAGGACCAAGTCGCGGAGCGCCCAACACTCCTGCCAATGGAGCCCACGGCGCCGGTGCTCGGCGAGCACGCGTTCGAGGTCGCGCGCGGCCGCCGCGTGGTCGCCGTGAAAGCGCAGGACGAGCGCGCGCGTCCAGACGTAGTCGAGCTCCTTCGAGCCGGCACCGAGGAGCCGCGTCGCCTCCACGACGAGCGCTTCGACCTTGTCGAAGTCGCGCTCGAGGTGCGCGAGGCAGCGCGCGGCGCCGAGCACTTTCACGGCGCCGTCGGGTCCGCGTGTCGAGCCCGATTCGAGCGCGAGAAGCGAGTTGTCGCCGGCTCCGACCTGGTCTTCCACCCCGTAGCGGAGCTGTGCACGAAGGTTGAAGGCGCGCACGACGACCGTGTCGAGATCGTGACGGCTCGCCTCGAGGATGACGTTGGCGAGCTCGGCCTCGAGCGCGACGGATTCGTCGTTTTTGAGGCTCCGTTGCAGCGCGAGCGCGAGCAGCTCGACCTTTAGCTCGACGCGCGCCGCCGGCGGCAGGTGCTCGGCGTGCTCGAGGCCGCGACGGGCCAGATCCCGCGCGTCGCCGTAAGCAAACAGGCGGATGCAGCGCAGGCCCGCGGCGATGCACGCGCGCGCTGCGAGCTCGTGATCGCCGGCGAGAGCAGCATGATGCAGGAGATCACCAGCGAGGACGCCGTTCGGATCGGCCTCGCGCTCGAGGGCGCGGGCAATGTGCGCGTGGACGAGGCGCCGGCGCGGCTCGGACATCGAGCCGTAGGCGGCCCGGCGCACGAGGTCGTGCGCGAAGTCGTAGCCGCCCGCGCCGGCCGTTGCGAGCACGCCATGCCGCTCGAGCACCTCGAGCGCCCCGAGCAGCGTCGTGCTCGGGATGCCGCTCAGCCGCAGCACGAGCTCGGGCTCGAACGCATGGCCGAGCGCCGCGCACCAGGCGAGCACCCCGCGCGCGTCGTCGTCGAGGCGCGCCAGGCGCTCTTGAATGAGCGTGACGATGCCAGCGGGCAAGTCGTCGTCCCCCGCCGCGAGGGCGCGCGCGAGCTCGAGCGCGAAGAGCGGATTGCCCCCGGATTCGCGATAGATCCGCGCGGCATCGGCCCCCGGCGCCGCGGCTTCGACCAGGGCGCGCGTCGCTGCCTCGTCGAGCGGCTCGACCGCGACGCGCGTGAGCCGCTGCTCGCGCTCGAGAGCGCGCAGCGTGCGGTAGGCGGCGGGCGAATCCTCGAGCTCACCGGGACGCGCCGCGAGCGCGACGACGACGCGCCGCGCCTGGAGCTCGCGCACGAGGTAGTGAAGCAGCGCCGCGCTCGATTCGTCGAGCCACTGCACGTCGTCGATCAAGACGCCGAGCAGCGGCGTCCCTTCGGCCATGCGCTCGATGTGCCGCCGTGCGCCCTCGAAGAGCAGCGGACGATCGCGCGCCTCGACGTTCGGCTGCGGCTCGGCGGGGAGCTCGAACGCGGCGCTGCCGAGGGCGTCGATGAACGGGCCGTACGGTCGCACCACCTCGGCCTCGAACGCGCGCCCCGACACGACGCGCCCACCGCTCGCGCGGACCGTGTCGGCGAGCTCCTCGAGCAGGCGCGATTTGCCGACGCCCGCCTCGCCGAAGAAGAGCAACGCGGGCGCGCCGGGCTCCGCGGCGGATTGCACGAGCCGGTCGATGCCGGATCGCGCTGCGCCTCGCCCCACGAGTGGGAAGCGACGCGAGCCAGGTGGCTCGGCCTTCGGGCTGATCGCTTCCGTTTGCTCGTGTGGAGCCGACGGTGCGTTCGGAGGGTACGCGGAGGGCGGGGGAGTAGGCGCGGGTGGGGCGGAGGAGCGCTGCGCGAGCGTGTAACGAAGCTTTTCGAGCTCGGCGGAGGGACGCGCCCCGATCTCGTTCGAGAGGATGCGGCGGCAGCGGTCGCACTCCGTGAGCGCGTCGCGGGTGCGGCCCGCGTCGGCGAGCAGGCGAATCAGGCGTAGGTGCGAGGCCTCGGCGAGCGGATCGAGCGCGACGAGGGCGCGGGCATAGCGCAGGGCCTCGTCGGGGCGGCTCGCGAGGCGTCCGATGAGCTCCGTCAAGAGCTTCACCTCGAGCGCGCGCACCTCCTCGCGCTCGGCGATGCACCAGGCGTAGAAGTGCACGCAGTTCGGCAGATCGAGCCCCTCGAGGAAACGGCCACGGAAGCGCGCGATCGCCCGCACGAGGTCCTCTTCGGGCACCTTGGCGATGCCGCGGACGACCAGCTTTCGTACGGCGAGCAAGTCGATGTCGACGTCGTCGAGACCGAGCTCGACCTGCTCGCGGTTGGCCTTCAAGCGCTCCAGGTCTTCGCCGTCGAGCAGGGTCCGGAGCTTCGAGAGCGACCAGCGCAGCCCGCCGCGCGGATCGTCGGGACCGTCCCAGAGCAGCTCGCAGATGCGGGCGCGCGACTCGGGACGGCCCTTGGCGATCAGGTAGCCGAGCAGGGCGCGCGTCTTTTTGGACGCGGGCAGCGTCTGCACCTCGCCGCCGCGGAGCAGCATGACGTCACCCAAGAGCCTGATTTCGAGCTCCGGGGTGGCCGTGCTGCCGGGTGTCATGGGCACTTCCCTCGAACACGGATCTCCCGCGGTTTGGGCGAGGTGGCAAGCGCGAGCGCGCGGGCGCTACGAGCGCGCCTCGAAGACGATGTTGAAGGGTGTTTCAGTCGCGCGACGAAAGCGCGTGAATCCTCCCGAAACGACGACGCGCCGGAGCCGTGACTCCCCGGCTTGCGCGCCGAGCGCGGCGTGCGGCGCGGCGTCGGCGAGCGAGGCGGGGACGCAGAACAGGGTCGAGGCCGAGTAGAACACGCGGCCCACCGGGTTCAGGTTGTCCTCGAGCTCGTCGTGCGCGAACGGCTCGACCAGCATCCAGGTGCCGTCCGGCGCGAGCGTCTGGCGCACGTGGCGCGCCGCACCGGCGGGGTCGCCCATGTCGTGCAAGCAGTCGAAGTGCGCGACCAGATCGTAGCCGGTTCCCGGAAAATCCGTGGAAGCGGCGACGTCGAACGTGACGCGGTCGGCGACGCCGGCGGCCTGGGCTCGCTCGCGGGCCTTCGCGATCGAGCCGGGGTGCGCGTCGAAGCCGTAGAAGCGCGAGCTCGGGAACGTCTTCGCGAGCAGGATCGTCGAGGCTCCGAACCCGCAACCCACGTCCGCGACCTTGGCACCGGCGCGAAGCTTCGCCTCCACGCCGTCGAGCGCCGGGATCCAGCTCGTGATCAGGTTGCCGATGTACACGGAGCGAAAGAACCGCTCGGTGCCCTCGAACAGGCAGGCGTGATGCTCGCCCCAGCCCATGCCGGAGCCGGTCTTGAAGTTGTCGAGGGCGCGATCTTTGGCTTTGCCCGCCGCTTCGGCGAGCTGGAAGCCGCCGAGCACGCACGCCGGGCTCGTGTCGTCGGCGAGCGCCGCGGCCTGCTCGGGAGTCAAGAGGAAGCGCTTGGTTGTGGCGTCGTACGTCACGTAGCCGCCGGCTGCCTGCGCGCTCAGCCACTCGCGCACGTAGCGCTCGCGCGTGCCCGTGCGCACCGCGAGATCCTCCGCGCTCTGAGGTCCGCCCGTGGCGAGCCCCTTGTAGAGGCCGAGCTGATCGCCGATGACGACGAGCGTGGCGCTGACCGCCGCTCCGAGATCGCCCACGACGCGTCCGAGTAGCTGGTCGAGCTTCGCCTGATCGAGTGCTTGATGCATGGTGCTCTCCTGTTTCGAGGGAAAAGCCGCCGTTCGCCGGCGGTGTTCAGAGGCTCCCCCTCGGGCGTTTTCGGGAGCGTGGAAAGCAGCGTGGTAATGCGCGCGCGGCGAATACCACGCGGGCTCCACCGCTCGTTTCAACGGGGGAGGGGGAGCCTCGCCAATCGGAGGTATTGCCCATGACCATTTCCCCGATTCGTTCCTGGAAGCTCTCGAGCCTGCTCATCAGCCTCGCCGTCGCCGCCCCGGGCGTGACGGCAGCCTGCACGTCGACGTCCTCGACCGAGGCGCCCCCGAAGGCCGCCGCCAGCGCGCCCGATACTCAGCCGGATCTCGACAAAACGCGTTCGCACCTCACGGAGCACGTGAAGTACCCCGCGACCCGCGCGGAGGTGCTCGCCGCGTGCGCCGACACCCCGGAGTTCACCCCGGCTGAGAAAGCGTGGTTTTCGAACCACCTTCCCGATGGCAGCTACGCGAGCGCCGGCGACGTGCTCCGCTCGCTGAAGCTCTGACGCGCGGGAGGACTCGCGCCCGGAGCTGAACCGCTTTCGGGCGCGAGTCGCGCGCGTCTTTCCTGCTCAGTGAGTCGCTGGCAGGCGCACCAGAAAGACGCCGGCGTCGGAGCTCGTGAACGGCGTGCCGGCCCCGAAATCGATGCTGCCCGCGTAACGTCCCGACACCCAGAGCGCGTCGTCGCTCAGCACGAGCGCGGCGCTCGAAACGCCGTCGCCGCTCGGAGCGCCGTACAGCGAGCCGTGGCTGCCGTTCGTCGTGTAGGTCGTGAGGTAGACGGCGCCGTCGGACGCGTCTTCCTTCGTTTCGACCGAGCCGCCGAGAAACACCGTCGTACCGTCGGTCACCGCGACGTTGCCCCACTCGCTGTCGAGCTGCCGGTCGACCCAAACCCCTTCGCCCGACGCCTTCATCCGCGCAAGGAACGCGTGAGACGGCGGGAAGCTCTGAGTGTCGTCGGGCGTGAAGGGCACGCCCGGCAACGACAAACCACCGAGCGTTAGGTCCATCGCGACCGCCCCAGCCAAGAAGAAGTCGTCGCTGCCCGGCATGAGCGCGAGCGACGTGCCCACGGTGAGCTCGTCGCCGCCGAACTGCTCACTCCACACGGGCTCGCCCGACGCGGTGAAACGCACCAAGAATCCGCTCACGAGCCCTTCCAGCGTCGTGCTGCTCTTCAATGGCTCCGTGTCGCCGCCGAAGTCGAGCTCAGCGTCGAACGCCCCCGTGGCGATCAGATCGCCGTCTGGGAGGACGATGATGCTGTTGGCGTAGGCTTGGTGCCCCGTGTTCGGGAACGTCTTCTCCCAGAGGAGCGTGCCCCCTCCGTCGCATTTGGCGAGAATGACCTTCTGCTCGATCGGACCGTCCGCGGGAAGGTCCATCGCGAGTCCCGCGAGGAAGATATCGCCGTTTGGCGCGACGGCCGTCGCGTAGAAGATCGTTTCCTCGTGATCGAAGTCGAGCGTCTTCTCCATCACGACATCGCCTTCTGGCGTCACTTTGGCGAGAAAGATATCCTGCGTCACGTAGTAGGGCGCGACCTGGGCGGCATCCGGCATGTACGGCGCCACCACGATGAAGTCGTCGGCCGCCGGCACGACGTTCCAAGGGAAACCGGCCGCTTTGAGCGGCGTGCTCCACTTGGCTTTCCCGTCATGGCCGAGCCGCGCGATGAACGCCTCGGACGTGATGCCGTTGTCGAACGCCGTGAGTCCGGTTGTCGCCGGATCTGCGGACGAGCCCGCGATCACGACACCGCCGTCGATCGGGGCGAGCACGGGTGGCGTCGAGTTCAGAGGGTCGCCGCTCGTGTACTGCCAGGTGTCACCGTCGCCAGGTGCGCGGTAGATGGCGCCGCCCGCGCTGCCGCCCATTCCGCCGCCGCCGTCCTTGCCGGCAGCGCCAGCGCCTGCCGAGCCACCGTTACCGCCCGCGCCGCCGCCCGTCGGAGGCGCGCCGGCTTCCGCGATGTCTCCACCAGAGCCACCGCGATTGCTCGCAGAGCCGCCTTCGCCCGCGGTCGACTGGCCGCCCGTTGCGCCGCCTCCGCTCGAGCCGCCCGAGCCGGACGCGCCCGCTTTGCCGCCCTTGCCGGCTTTGCTTTCGCCGATGCTCGTCGTGCCGCCGCTCTCGTCGCCCGCCGAGCCGCCGTCGTCGTCGTCGTCGCCGTTCGACTTGCCCGCGCAAGCACCGAGCGCTGCCGTTGCCAAAAGAATCGAAAGTAAGCCCACACCACGCATGGGCCCGAGTCTGACGCTCAGTCCCAAGAACAGCAAGGTGTGCTCACACCCTAGCCGCAGCGAAGTCGGCACACGGCTGAACTCGTCGGACAACCCGAAGGCGGCGTGGCGGTGCAATACGCCGGTGGCGGCGTGCATGTCATTCCCGGTGGCGCCTGGCAGCACGTGCCGAGATCGCTCGTTCCCGGCGGACACATGCCGTTCGTTTTGGGTTGGCAAATCGGCGCC
>DATMCL010000272.1:0-5211 GCA_035558375.1 Polyangiaceae bacterium | reverse complement strand
GCGCGACCCGCTCCGAAATGGTGCGCATCGCCGTGCTCCCTTATGCTCGCTCGGGCCTGATTGGAGCGGTGCTGCTCGGTCTCGGTCGCGCGCTCGGCGAGACGATGGCCATCACGATGGTGATCGGAAACCGCGCGGAGATCTCGAGCTCGCTCTTCGCGCCCTCGTACACGATGGCGAGCGTGATCGCGAACGAGTTCACCGAGGCCACGGACGTTCTCCATCTTTCCGCGCTGGCGGAGATGGGGCTCCTCTTGTTTCTCGTGACGGTGTGCCTGAACATCGTTGCGCGGCTGCTCGTGGCGCGCGTGGGACGCCCGGTCGAAGGGGGGCGGCTGTGAGCACGCGCTTCGCCGTGCGGCGGCTCGTCGATCGCGCGGTGTGCGGCGCTTGCCTGCTCGCGACCGTGCTCGCGCTCCTGCCGCTCGTCAGTGTGCTGGCCTTCGTGGTCGTGCGCGGCGCGGGCGGGCTGTCGCTCACCTTCCTCTCGAGCCTTCCGAAGCCCGTGGGCGAGACGGGCGGCGGCATGGCGCACGCGATCGTAGGCTCGCTCCAGATCGTGGGGCTCGCGTGTCTGATCGGGATTCCGGCCGGTGTGCTCGCCGGGATCCACCTCGCGGAGTACGGCGCCACACGCTTCGGGCGCTTCGTGCGCTTCTCGGCCGACGTGCTGTCCGGCGTGCCCTCGATCGCCGTCGGTCTGTTCGTGTACGCGCTCGTCGTCGCGCGCGCGCAGCGCTTCTCCGCGTACGCCGGGGCACTCGCGCTCGCGATCTTGATGCTCCCGACCATCACGCGGTCGACGGAGGAGCTCTTGCGCCTCGTCCCGGAGTCGTACCGCGAAGCGGCTCTGGGTCTTGGCGTGCCCCCGTGGCGGGCCACGCTGCGGGTGATGCTCCGGACGGCGCTGCCGGGAGTCGCCACCGGCGTCATGCTCGCCGTGGCGCGCGCCATGGGTGAGAGCGCGCCGTTGCTCTTCACGTCGTTCAACAACCGCGGCTGGGCGCAGAGTCCGAACGAGCCGACGGCGTCGCTGCCGGTCAATATCTACACGTACGCCACCTCTCCCTACGCGGACTGGCACCAGCAGGCCTGGGCGGCCGCTTTGGTGCTCGTGGGTCTCGTCTTGTGCCTGAGCGTCACGGCTCGCCTTCTGGTAAGGAAACGAGCGCGATGACCGAGCGTGCCAACGTGGTCCGGCTGCGGAGCGCCGTCGCCGAGTCGGGCGACGACGTCACGGGCAACTCCCGTTCGCGCTGGGAGAAGCCCGACGTGGGGGCGATCAAGATGCGCACGGTCGGGCTGCGCGCGTTCTACGGCGAGACGGAAGTGCTGAAGGGCATCGACCTCCCGGTCGTCGATCGCCAGGTGACGGCGGTGATTGGCCCGTCCGGCTGCGGCAAGTCCACCTTCGTGCGCTCGCTCAACCGGATGCACGAGGTCGTGCCGGGGGCGCGCATCGCGGGGCAGGTGTTGCTCGACGAGCAGGACATCTACGCACGCGGCGTCGACCCGGTGCGCGTGCGCCGGCGCGTCGGTATGCTGTTTCAGAAGCCGAACCCGTTTCCCACGCTGTCGATTCGCGACAACGTGCTCGCGGGCGTGCTCTTGAACGGCCTCGACGTGAGCGATCCCGAAGGGCTCGTCGAGAAAGCGCTCCGACAGGCGGCGCTCTGGGACGAGGTCAAGGACGTCCTCGATCGTTCGGGGACGAGCTTGTCGGGTGGCCAGCAGCAACGGCTGTGCATGGCGCGCGCCCTCGCGCTCGAGCCGGAGGTGCTCTTGATGGACGAGCCGTGCTCGGCACTCGACCCCATCGCCACCGCGCGCGTCGAGGAGCTCATCCACGAGCTTCGCCAGAGCTACGCCATCGTCGTCGTGACGCACAACATGCAGCAGGCCGCCCGCGTCGCGAACCTGACGGCCTTCTTTTACATGGGCGAGCTCGTCGAATACGACCGCACCGACGTCGTCTTCACCCGCCCCAAAGAACGCCGCACCGAAGACTACATCACGGGCCGCTTCGGCTGAGAGGAGGCCGGCCGCTCAGCCTTCGACGCTGATGGCGCCGGTCGGGCAATCGGTCATCGCCTGCTCGACGCTCTGCCGCAGCGATTCGGGCGGCTCTTCTTGCAGGACGTAGAGGAAGCCGTCCTCGCGGACCTCGAACACCTGAGGGCAGGCCTTCATGCAGCGGGCGTTCGAGGCGCACTTGTCGAAGTCGACGGTGATTTTCATGGCCGTAGGCTAGCCGTTTGGAGGCTGCGCGTCTTTCGAGGGTTGACGAGCCGTAGAAGACTCTCCATAGGTCGGCGCATGGTGCTCGGGGCGCGGCTGCGGCTCTGGCGTTTCGTGGTGGCAAGCGCGCTCTGCGTGTCGCCTGCGCTCGCCCAAGCGCCGAGCGACCAGCCGTCCGTTTCGGGCTCGCTCGCGTCGTCCAAGTCCGTCACGTCGCCGGAGCTCGTGAAGGGGGAGGAGCCGGAGTACCCCGCGTCGGCCCGCGCCGAGCGGCTCGAGCCCACCATCGTGCTCCAGCTGTCCATCGACGAGCAGGGCGCGGTGACGAGCGCGGAGGTCGTCGAGAGCGCCGGCCCCGCCTTCGACGAGGCGATGCTCGCCGTCGCCAAGCGCTTCCAGTTCAAGCCCGCGCACCGCGGCGAAAAAGCCATCAAATCGAGGGTCCTCTACAAGCATCGGTTCCAAGCCCCGCCGCTCGACGTCCCCCCGGCGCCACCCCCGCCGCCCAAGCTCGCCGGGCACGCTCGCATTGCCGAGACGCGCCAGCCGCTCGTGGGCGCCCGGGTCATCATCCTCCAGGGTGAAAAACGAATTCTGCAGCTCGTCACCGACGCGAGCGGCGCCTTCGAGACGAGCGCCCTACCCCCGGGCACGTACGTCGTACGGCTCGAGGCTGAAGGCTTCGAGCCGTTCTCGGCGAGCGAGGAGCTCAAGCTCGGCGAGGAGACGGGCGTGACGTATCAGCTCGTTGCCGCCGACGAAGAAGGCGTCGCCACCGTCGTCGTGCGCGGCGTCCGTCCGAGCCGCGAGGTCACGCGCCGCACCATCTCTCGCCACGAGCTCTCGCGCGCGCCCGGCACCAACGGCGACGCGTTTCGCGCCATTCAAAACATGCCCGGCGTCGCGCGCACGCCTGCGCTGTCGGGGCAGCTCGTCGTGCGCGGCAACGCCGACCAATCGACGCCCGTGTTCGTCGACGGGCTCTGGATCCCGACCATCTACCACTTCGGCGGGCTCTCGAGCGTCGTGCCGACGGAGATGCTCGACGAGGTCAACTTCTATCCGGGCAACTTCAGCGTGCGCTACGGGCGCGCCCTCGCCGGCGTGGTCGACGCGCACCTGCGCGAAGCGCGCGCCGACGGCAAGTACCACGGCATGGGCCAGCTCGATTTCATCGACGCCCGCGTGATGGCGGAAGGGCCGATCCCGGGCGCGAAGGGCTGGCACTTCATCGGCGGCTTGCGCCGAAGCCACGTGGACGCCTGGCTCGTGCCGTTGCTCTCCGGCAACGACACGAGCATCCAGGCGGCGCCCGTCTACTACGACTACCAGCTGATCGCGGACACGCGCCCCACGCCGAAGAGCTACCTCCGCATCGGGTTCTTGGGCTTCGACGATCGCTTCCGGGCCGTCGACTCGACCTCGGCCAACAGCGGCACGATCGAGGCGGCGAGCGCTTCGCTCGGCGTCGGGACCATCTACCAGGTCACGCTGTCGCCCAAGACGAGCGCCGAGCTCACGGCGTCCGTCGCGCGCTCGCACCAGCGCTTCGTGTTCGGCAACGTCAACTTCGATACCGTGGCGACGGGCATCCTCACGCGCGGCGAGATCGCGCATAAGCTCACGCCGCGGGCGACCTTACGCACCGGCTACGACATCCTGTTTGCTCCGTACACTTCGACCGCGCGCTTGCCGATCGACGCGGGCTCTAGCGCGCCGGACATCGGCGGCGGTGCGGCGGTACCTTCGCGCAGCGTCGATCATCAGGGCACGTTCCTGGTTCCCGCCGTCTACGCCGAGCTCGCGATGCATCCGGGTAAACCCACGCAAATCGTGAGCGGCGTGCGCGTCGACTACTCGTACGAGAGCACGCGCGTCGACGTCGCCCCGCGCATGACTGGGCGCTACGACATCGTGCCCGGCCCGCGGAAAACCACCCTCAAAGCCGGCTCGGGCCTTTTTTATCAGCAGCCCGGCCTGCTCGACGTCCTCTTCTCCGACGACCCGAAGAAGCTCCGTTCGCCGCGCTCCTGGCAGAACTCGCTCGGGGTCGAGCAGGTGCTCACGGACCACCTCACGCTGTCGCTCGAGGGCTTCTACAACCTGCTCGACAACTTGATCGTGCAGAACGTGAACCAAGAGGGCGTGCTCGCGTACAGCAACGAGGGCACGGGACGCATCTTCGGCGGCGAGCTGATGCTCCGCTACGCCGAGGACGAGCGTTTCTTCGGCTGGGTGTCCTACACCCTCTCGCGCTCCGAGCGCACGAATGGTCCCGGTCAGCCCTCGGAGCTCTTCTATCTCGATCAGCCGCAGATCCTCACCGTGCTTGGCAGCGTGAACCTCGGCAAAGGCTGGGAGCTCGGGACGCGCTTTCGCTACGTGACGGGCAATCTCTACACGCCCTGTCTCGGTGGCATCTTCTCGAGCACGCAGACGAGCTACGTCTGTATTCAGGGGCCCACGAACAGCCAGCGCCTGCCGCCGTTTCACCAGCTCGACATCCGCGTCGACAAGCGCTTTCGTATCGGCGAGGTGGATCTCGGCATCTACCTCGACATCATCAACGTCTACAACCGCCAGAACCCGGACGTGATGGCGTATAACTTCAACTACACGCAGCACCAGCCGGCGTCGGCGAGCTTCCCGTTCATCCCGAGCCTCGGCATTCGAGTGGAGTTCTGATGGAAGCCGCGCGCCATCTCCTCAAGCTATTGCCGCTGACGCTCGTGCTCGGCTGCGGCAACGACTTCACGGCGCCCTCCGCGGTCGGCGGCCTGCGCGTGCTCGCGGTGCAACAGGGCAACGGAACGGTCATGCCCGGCTCGACGGTGAAGCTCAGCATGCTCCTCGCCGACAACCGCATCATCGACAGTCCGGCGGGCGAGCAGCCACCCGAGCCCACCGTCGCGTGGCTGGCCGGCTGCAACAACCCCCCTGGCCGCCAGTACTTTGCCTGTCTCCCCGCCATGC
>DATMCL010000271.1:0-9661 GCA_035558375.1 Polyangiaceae bacterium | reverse complement strand
CCCCCCACGTGGGCGCGGCGTGGCACGACGGCATCGGGCGAGTGATACGCGAGTGCGCGACGAGCGGCGCTGGGTGACGAGCGGCGCCGTAAAGACGCGCTGCGCGGCGGCGAGTAGCGGGCACCGTTGAACGGCGTGGGGGCGAAGTCGTGGCGGGCCACGCCGCGAGCGCGCCGTGACGACTGCAGAGCTGGTCGGGCGGCATGGTGCTCGGCATCGGGGCTATGGGCTCGTGGGAGACGGAAACGCGGCACGGTGTTAACGATCGCCCCGATGCCCGAGCGGTAGTGCTTGGTGTTGCTGAGAAGCTCGTGGCGCTCCACTGGCGTTTTTGTCGGAATGTGCTTGACGGAGATCGTTGAGGTCGAGCGTCGAGGGGTGCGACTCGCGGCGCGAACGCCGCGCTGTTGCGCGAGCTTGAGCGGGGAATCGCTTTCGCCGCTCAGGCGGCTTCGCAGGCGTTTCGTTGCGTAGAACGCCGCCATTCGCGCGCCGGCAGCACGAAAATCTGCGTGTTAGAGAGGAAGCTCAGCAAGAGGCCGCAACGGCTGGGGCGCCGCGCGGTCGGGAGGTTTGAGCATGTCTTCAGCAATCGTTTTGGGGCGCGAAGAGGTCGCGTGGCGTCAGGCGCACGAAGAGCTCGTCCGTCTCGCCACCGAACGGGCGGGTCTGGACTTCGAGGAAGGGCTTGCGCTGCTTCGAGCCCATCGCGCCGGAGCGCACGTGCGGCTCGGCTTCGCTTCGTTCAACGAGTACACCGAGCGCATCTTCGGCTACGGCCCGCGTCTCACTCAGGAGAAGCTGCGTGTTGCTGACGCGCTCGAAGAGCTGCCCGAGATCGCGCGGGAGCTCCAAACGGGTGCCATCAGCTTCTCGCAGGCGCGCGAGCTCACGCGCGTCGCGACGCCCTCCACCGAAAAGGAGTGGCTAGAAACCGCCCGGGGACGGACCGTGCGTGAGGTCGAGCAGCTCGTTTCTGGGCATCGTCCGGGAAGCCTCCCCGATGACGTTCCGGACTCGCGGCTCAAGAAGCACGTGCTCCGTCTCGAGCTCTCGGGCGAGGTCTTCGCGACGTATCGCGAAGCGCTGGCGAAAATCCGTCGGGACGCGGGGGAGTCCATCGACGAAGAGGCAGCCATCCTGCTCCTCTGCCGTCAGGCTCTCGAGGGCAATCGGGACCCGGGGCGGGCGAGCTACCAAATCGCGCTGACGGTTTGCGAGAGCTGCCGCCGCGCCACGCAACAAGGTCGGGGTGAGGTCATCGAAGTCGGGCCGGAAGTCGTCGAGATGGCGGAGTGCGACGGGCAACACATCGGTCACGTCGACGCCCACGTGGGCGTCCGCGACGATGCAACCGCTCGCGTACACGTGGGCGCGGTTGGCGTGGCAATCGGGTGCGCTCACGTGGGCGCAGCTTCAGTCCGCGCTACGCAGACCATCCCGCCAGCAACCCGGCGCGCGATCCTGCGCCGAGACGGCGGGAAATGTCGCGTTCCCGGCTGCCGGCACGCGGTCTTTACGGAGCCGCACCACATCGGACTTCGGTCAGAAGGCGGCGACCACGACCCCCAGAATCTCATCACGCTCTGCGGGGCCCATCACCGCGCCGTTCATCAAGGCAGGCTCATCATCACGGGCACGACTTCCTCGCCGCAGTTCTTCCACGCTGACGGCACGTCTTACGGCAGCGTCGTGAGCCCCGCTGTTGCCGACGTGCGAGCGAAAGCCTTTCAAGCCCTCAGAGGCCTCGGCTTCCGCGAGGGTGATGCCAAGCGCGCTCTCGTGAAAATCCCGAATACCGTTTCCACCCTCGAGCAGCTCATCCGGCAAGCGCTGCGCGAGCTCGCTCCCCAGTAACAGCAAGACCTACGGCTCGGGCAGCGGGGCGGTTGTTGACGGTGCGCGGCGTTGTCGTCTTCTAAGAGCACATAGCGCCGATGCCGAGCACCGCGCCGCCCACGAGCTTCAACAGCGGGCACGGAGCTGTCGCGGCGTGGAGCACTACGACCGCGCTTCCACGCCGCTCGACGGTGCGCTCATCGCCGACTTGCCCGTCGGCGCCGCACGGCTTCTCCCGATTCCGTCGTGCCCCCGCGCGGGCTTCGCCCGCGCTTGGCGGGCACCCACGCGCGCAGGCCGAAGGCCGAGCACGCGGGCCGTACCACGCCGGAACCACGCGGGGGCATCAACTCATGGCCTCCGCGACGTTGACGACGCGCGCGGTCGGACTGTCGCAAGTCCTCGAGCTGGAACCGGGCGAGGCCCGCAGACACGCTCTAAAAGCCGGGATCCTGCCGCCAAGCGCCCTTCCGCTTCTGCGTCGGAGTGGGCGCGGGCGCGGGTGCCGGTGCGGGCGCCAGCGTTGCGCCGTGCGGCGGAACGCGCGGCGTGCGGCCGGTCGTCGGATCTGCCGTCGCGGAGTCCGCAGGCGGCGCATCCGTCGGTTGGGGATCGGGGGACGCCGCCGGCTCGACCGGAAGCGCGCCGAGCTTCACTTCGGGCGTGGGGGGCTCGACGGGTGCGGTCACGCTGGCGGTTCCGGGGCTCGCGGTGTTCGCCTCCGGCTTCGTCGTGCTGCGCGTGATGGCGTAGGCAGCGCCGCCGACCACGAGGGCGAGGCCGACTAGCGCGAGCGGCAGGCGGGCGCGCCGCAGGGACGACTGGTTCTCGAACGGCACCCCGCTGATGCCGTCCTGGCTCGGGCGCGAGATGCCCACGGCGGAAAGACTCGAAATGCTCGAGCTTCCCGAGCCGGTGAGTCCCTCGAGCGCCGAGGCGGTCGGCTGCATGGAGGCGCGATCGGCGCGTCGCAGCGCTTCCGCGAGAGCGGCCTTCTGCTGCTCGTGCTGGGCGCCGAGCAGGCCCTTGATGAATTCGGCGACTCGCTCGCCGCCGTGGGCGCGCTCCGCGTCCGGCAGCGTGCCTTCGAGGGCTCGCGCGAATTCGAGCGAGGAGCCGTAGCGCTTGTCCGGATCCTTCGCGACCGCCTTCATCAGCACGGCCTCGAGCTCGGGCGGGTAGGTCATGAAGCGGCTTGGCGCGGGCGCGGGATCCGGAGCCGAAATCGCGAACAAGGTCGCTCCCTCCGACTCGCGCCGGAACGGGTGCTTGCCGGTGGTCACCGCGTAGAGCACAACGCCGAGCGCGAATACGTCGGCGCGCCGGTCGAGCGGATCGCCACGGATCTGCTCCGGCGCCATGTAGCTGATCTTGCCCTTGAGCTGGCCCGCTCGCGTCGCGCCGTCCCCGAGCGCCGTCGCTTTTGCGAGGCCAAAGTCCACCATTTTGGTGAGCCCGTCGTGGCCGACCAGGATGTTCTGAGGGGAAACGTCGCGGTGCACGAGGCCGATGTAGGAGTTGTTGTCGTCCTTCAGCTCGTGCGCGGCGTGCAGGCCTTCGGCGGCGTCCGTCAGGATGTGAATCGCGACGCCGCTCGGAATGCCGGACGCGCCCTTGGCCGCCTTCATCACTTGGTTCAGCGGCACGCCGTCGAGCCACTCCATCGCGATGAAGAGCACGCCGTTCGCCTCACCGAGGTCGAGCACCTCGACCACGTTCGGGTGATGGATGCGCGAGGCGAGCGATGCCTCGTCGAGGAACATGCGCTCGAACTGCGGATCCTCGCTGAGCTTCGGCAGCATCGTCTTCACGGCGACGATTTTCTGGAATCCGCGGGAGCCCTTGAGGCGCGCCGCCCACACCATCGCCATGCCGCCTGCCGCCACGGGCAAAAGCAGCTCGTAACGCCCGAGCACGTCACCGGGACCAACGACCCGGCCGAACGCAGCGTCTTCCTGCGATACGGTGTTCACGCCTTCAGGGGAACTATCCCAGAACCCGGGGCGGCCTCAAGCAAGACCCTAGAAAGCGCCGGGAACCGCAGTCTAGGCGGGACGCTGGGGCTAGAAACTTGCGAGTGAAACCGGTTCCTCAGCGGGATTCGTACACGTTCATGGCCGGAAGCTCGACACAGGTGAGAAAGCCGCCGCTCCCGCAGCCCGTATCGATGCCGATCACGTTCTCGCCCGCCCAGAGGTCGGTCGGGTCGTCCGGGGTGTAGCCGGAGAGCTCCTGGGGCAGAAACTCGGTGCGCGTGTGGCCGAAGACCACGCGCTTGCCACGGTACTCGCGGAAGAACGCCTCCGTCCGAATCCAGAGCAGGACCATCTTGTCCTCGACCTCGGAGGGGTGGAGGAAGCCGCCGGCCTTCGACGGAGGCAGCCCCGCGTGGACGTAAATCGCGTGGTCGTCCTCGTAGTAGTAGGGCAGCGCCTCGAGCCACTTGACGACGTCGTCCGGAAAGAACATCCCGGTCGTGAGCTCCATCATCTCGTCGGCGCGCGGCTTCTCGCCTTCGGTCGGGACGGCACCGCCGGTGAACGAGCGCAGGACGGCCAGGCAGCCGTTGCCGGGCGGCAGCACGAACTCGTCCCAGCCGCGCTGACACACCCGGAGCCACGCGTCCTCGTGATTGCCGCGAAGCGCCACGACCTTGGCCGGCGTGCGTTCGTGCAGCGTGCGAATGTACTCGACGACTTCCTTCGAGCTCGGTCCCCGATCGAGATAGTCGCCGAGGAACACGATGGTGTCGTTCTCGTCGAGCTTCGGCAGGCAGGAGAGCAGCTTGAAGAGGTGCTTGGTCTCTCCGTGAATGTCGCCGATCGCGAAGGTGCGCGCGCTCATTGAGGGAAGGTCGCCTTGCCGACGGGCGGTGTCGAGGGCGGGGTTGCCGGTGCGGCGGCGGGCGGCTTCGCCGCGGAGGGCGGTGGCGCCGCGGGCGGTGGCGCTGCGGCGGGTGGCGCTGCGGCGGGTGGCGGCGCGGGCGGGGGAGCCGATGGCGGCGGGGTCGGTGGGACGGCGGCCGGCGGCGGCGCGCCCGGCGGAGGTGCGACCTCGTCTGGGCGCCTCCAGCTGCGGGAGTTCGGGCAGGTCTTGAAGCGCTCCTCGACGTCGTCGCACTTCTCGTGCAGCAGGCGGCGATCGGCGGGCAGCACGGCGGGCACGATCTCGTCCCAGCGCCACACGATGCCGCCACCGACGTAGGTCACCGTCGAGCCCTTGAACGCGGGCCCAGCGCTCGAGAGCGCGACACCGGCCGCGAAATCGACGGCGTCGGACAGGTGGAGGGCGAGGTCGAGCCCGCCGCGCGCGCCCGCCTTCACGTTCGTCTTGAACTTCACGCTGTCGGTCATGATTTGCGTCACCTGATCCGACGAGATCGTGACTTGGCCGTTGCTGCCCGTGCCCGCGAAGTCCGAAGGATTGAACGTGTACGGCTTGACCTCGGTATCGAGGTTGACGCTCGGCGAGAGCTCGAACCACGGCGTGAACGTAATGAGCTTCGACGGCGAGAGCGGCACGCCGACGCCGAGGATGAGCGGGATCGTCACGTAGTTGAGCGAGCCGCTCACGAGCGTGGTCGGCGCCGAGCCCACGGCGAACGCGAGCGCGGCGGTCGGCAGCCCGTTGTCCATGCGCGGCGTGAGCGGGATGTGAAAGAGCGCGGTGGCGGTCGCCGCGAGACCGTGCGCGGTCGGGTCGCCTTCCTTGGCGGTGAAGTTCACGTAGTGGAGGCCGAACTGCGCGCTCAGCATGCCGCTCGTCGCGCTGAAGTCCGCGTTGTACGCGACGTCGTTGAAGCCGCCGCCCTTCATGAAGCCATGCCGGTACTCGAGCGACACGTTCGACGCGCGCGCGTCCCAGCTCGACACCACGATCGGATGCGTGCCGGCGAGCGCCCAGGCGTTCGGCGTAATGCTCACGATCCCCGCGCCCATCAAGAGGACAGCTGCCGCTCCTCGAATCATGGGGCGAAGATCCTCGATCCCGACGGCGGGCGTCAACGAGTCAAACGGTTGACGCTGAATCGACCCCGATCCGGCGACCGTCGCGATCTGCCCATCGCATGGTCGTGCGAGAGCACGCGGGCTCTCGCGGGGGCGCTCAGTGTCCGCGTTGCTTGAAAAAGTAGAACAGGAGCTGCGCTCCGTACGCGACGACAATCACGACGAGGAGCACGTTGACGAGACCGTCGACGATACGCGCGAGCTCTTTGAGCCGCGCCATGAAGCCGCGAGCGAGGCCGAATTTCAGCACGAAGAGCAGTGCCGCACCGATCAGAAGCATGTCGGAGAGCGCGTTCATGTCGTCGAAGCGTGCGCGCGGAGGCTAGTGGTCATTCGCTACGCTTCAATCAGCTGCTCGGTGGCTGATCGAAGCGAAACGGCGTACGCTCCGCACAGGGGCGCGCGCCGAACGCCGTGCGGAACGCGACGAGCTTCGGGAATGGCTCGAGCGACATGATGCCGCGGAACTCGACGTGCGCCGTGAAGGCAAACGCAGTCGCCTCCAGATAGCTCAGACGACGCTCGGGGAGCCGGGCGATGGCGCTGTCGAGGTGCGTGTCGAGCCACGCCGCCATGCCGCGCAGGCGAGCGAAGGGTTTGGTGAGGAGCGCGTGGTCGTCGCCGAGCTTCGCGACGCGCCCCATGATGATGTTGACCTCGGTCTCCATCGCGTCGAGGACGAGCTCCTGAGCGTTCGAGGTGAGCGGGTCCGTGAGATCCTCGGGCCACACGAGCCTGCCGGCGACCGGTGAGCGACGCGCGAGCTCGCGGCAGATGTTGATGGTGCCGAGCCAGGTTCCCTCCGGGGTTCGCAGGCTCGGGACACGCAGCGCGGGGTTGTCGCCGTAGTTCGCAGCGCTCGTCGAGGCGATGTCGAAGACGGGTGAGAAATCGTGAGGGACCTCGAGCTCCGCGGCGTAGAGGCGCGCGACGCGCGTGAAATGGGAGCTGCTACGACCGATCAACGTGAGGGGCGTGGTCATCTGCGAAAACCTGAGGGGAATGCGAATGGAACGTGAAGGGAACGCGAATGGACCGAGCGGCTCGCGGCGCGCAAGCTCGTACCTGCGCGTCGCGACGCTCTCGCGATCTCTCTATCACGAGTTTCTCACCATGCAGCTTCGGTTTCGGGAAGACGTTCGCACGCTGATCTGGGCCTTCGGCCTGCTGCCGCTCGTGCCCGCGCTCGCCTTGTATCGTCCGGTGCTCGCGCTCTGGCTCGCGCCGCTCGCGCTGTACGCCTCGTACTGCTCCGGCGTGCTCGCCCACAATCAAAACCACTCGCCGACCTTCGTCGGGCGGCGTGCGAACAGCGCTTACGCCGCGTGGCTCTCGATCTTCTACGGGTTTCCGCTGTTCGCGTGGGTGCCGACGCACAACCAGAACCACCACCGCTACTTGAACGGCGAGGGCGACGCGACGCGGACCACGCGCCTCGGAACGGTGGACAGCGCGTGGATCGCCTTCACCTACCCGCTCTACTCCGGCGCGTGGCAGCGCCCGCTCCTCGCGAGCTACGTGAAGGACGCGCGCGCAGAGCATCCAGCGCGCTACCGGCGAATCGTCGTCGAGGCCAGCGCCGTCGTGCTCGGGCAAGGCGGTCTCCTCGTCGCGTGCTGTGCGCTGCATGGGTTCCGCGTCGGGCTCCCGACCTATGCGCTCGCCGCTGGGCTTCCGGCCCTACTCGCCACGTACTTCATGATGTTCACGAACTACCTGCAGCACGTCGGCTGCGACGCGCAGTCGCCCGACGATCATTCGCGCAACTTCGTGAGCCCGTTTTGGAACTGGTTCGTGTTCGAGAACGGACTCCACACCGTCCACCACGAGCACCCGGGCGTGCACTGGAGCCGCTACCGCGCCCTTCACGAAGCGCGCGCCGCGCGCATCAGCCCGCGCCTGAACCAGAATTCGCTCTTCGGCTACGTGCTCGCGACGTACGTGGGCGAGCCGCTCCGGCGGCGGCTTCGCGCTTCGGGCACACCCACGGTCGCCAGCTGAGGGCCTTTTGTTTCTGCGGAGTTGACCCGTGAATCAGCTCTTTCGTCACGCACCGTGGCCGGCGTCGGGCTTGCCGCGAACGAGCACCTGGGCTTCGCTCGCGGCATCCATGCTCGAGCCGCTGCGCTACCCCGGTCGCATTCGGACCGATCCGACGAATCCGTTCGCGCACCACACGCTCGAGGTCCGCGTGCCGGCGATCGTGCTCGGCGTGCTCGACCGTGGCTTCGACGCGACGCCCGAAGTGAAGGAGAGCGTGCGCGCGCTGGCCGCCGAGCTCGCGACGGGCGCGGCGCTGCCGCCGCTCGACGGGAGCGCGCCGGGTGCCGAGGAATTTCGCGCAGCGCTAGCCCTACGTGCGGGAGACGGCTGGCTCACGACGGATTGGCTCTTCGCGGAGACGTACGCGTATCGGCAGCTCATCGAACGCGTCCGCTACTGGACCGACGGCCGCGATCCGTTTCTCTCGAACAAGCAGGAGGAGTACGCGAGCGCGGCGCACGCGTCGGCGCTCGAGCGAGCGCTCGGCGTGGCCGGTCCTCGCGACGAGCGGCTGCACGAGCTCCTCGGTGAGGCTTTGTTCGGCAATCGCATCGATTTGAGCTTCGCGGCGTCGCTCGAGCGCGGCCTCGTCGCGAAACCGGACGATCTCCTCATCGACGAGCGTGCGGCAGCCGTGCGGTTGCTCTCCGATGGTCACGGGCCGATTCACGTCGTGGCCGACAACGCGGGCACGGAGCTCACTCTGGATCTCGTGTTGTGCGACGCGCTGCTCGCCGAGCTCGACGCCGAGGTCGTGCTCCACGTGAAAACGCACCCGACGTTCGTGAGCGACGCGACGGCGCGTGACGTGCGCGCCTTCCTCGGCGTCCCGGCGCCAGGCGACGCGCCGGAAACCGCCGTGCTTCGGCTGCGCGACGGTGCCACATCCGTTCGTGCCTTTGCGGAGCGCCTCCGCGCGAGCTTCGCGACCGGACGGCTCGTGATCCGCGAGCACCCGTTCTTCACCGGCCCGGGCGCCCTCTGGGAGATGCCCGCCGAGCTCGAAGCAGCGTTCACGGGCGCGCGTCTCGTGATTGTGAAGGGCGACGCCAACTACCGGCGCGTCGTCGGCGACGCCGTGTGGCCCGTCGAGACACCGTTCAGCGACGTGACGAGCTACTTCCCCGCGCCGCTCTTCGCCCTACGCACGCTGAAGAGCGATCCGATCGCCGGCCTCACACGTGAGCTCGCCGCGAAGCTCGACGCGACAGACCCGACGTGGCGCGTGAACGGCCAGCGCGGCGTCGCGTGCCTGGGCGGGAAGGCTGCGCGAGCCTATGATGGCGACTAGGCTCGCCAGCGTGTAGCCTGCGTCGCATGGCCGAGCTCATCGTCGGGTTACCGCTCGGGTTCTTGCTGTGGTTCTTCGTGCGCTACGGCGTGCTCGGCTTCTACACGGTCGGGCCGAACGAGCGCGCCGTGCTGACCACGTTCGGGCGCGCTCAGCGCCTCAACGCGAGCACGCTCGAGCACCCCATGGCGCAGGCCCTCCGCCCTGACGAGCGCGAGCGCTACGCGTACCCGCAGGTCCAGGTGACAGGTCCAGGCTTCTACTGGAAGCTCCCGTGGCAGCGCGTGCACAAGGTCTCGATTGCCACCGTCACCGTGTCGATCGGTTACGATCCCGAGGACGCGGGCGCGAACCAGGGCGGCCGCATCCTCGAGGCCGTCACCAAGGATCAGCTGAACACCGGGCTCTCCGGCCAGATCCGCTTCTCGGTCTCGGAGAAGAACCTCTACGCGTACATCTTCGGCGTGAAGAACCCGGTCGC
>DATMCL010000270.1:0-4951 GCA_035558375.1 Polyangiaceae bacterium | reverse complement strand
ATCTACGTACCTCCCTCTTGGCCTCCCTCGGAGCGTCCGCGCTGACGCTCGGCGAGTGGCGCTCGCGTCAGCGCCGCCGGCCGTCGAAATGGTATTCGAGCCCGAACTCGATCGTGTCGCCGTCCTCGTCCGCTTCCGCTTCGACCTTGCCCGTGAAATCGAGCACGAGCTTGTCGCCGGTGAGCGACGCGCGGCCGTTGGAGAGGCTCGCGGTCGCGCCCTCCTCGCTGAAGCAGGATTGGCCGTCGTTCACGGTCGCTTCCCCGCCATTCGCCGTCGCTTTGAGCGCGCAGATCGTGTCTCCGGTGGCGCTATTGACGATCGAGATGAGGAGCGTGCCGGGCGACGGCACCTCCACGCGCGTGTGCGCCTTGTCGTCGAGCTCGACGTCGTCGGAGTCACCCTCGAAGTGGCGGACGAGCTTGTCGCTGCCGTAGTAGTCGCCCGCCCAGGCCACCGCGATCGGCCCACCGTCGGCGGCGCTCGCGGGCGGAGCGGAGGTGCCTGCGTCGGGCGGGGGCTCCTTGCTGCTCGGAGCCGCGCTCGATCGGGCCGCAACGTTTGGACCGACGGACGGCAGCACCACGCTGGGGGTGCCGGGAAGCGCGTCGCTCGCCCGGCGGTCACGCGTGGTGCCGTCGTCGGTAAGCACGCCACCCGTGTTGGCGAGCGGGACGCTGCTCGGCAGCGCCTGACACGCAGCGAGCACGACGACGACGGCGAGCGCTCGCACGCGCATCACGCGCTCCACGCGACGACACGCTGCCGCGCCTCGCCGAGGCCGGAGGCGCCGTACTCGACCGTATCGCCGGGCGCGAGGTAGACGGGCGGCTTCTGTCCGGAGCCCACGCCCTCGGGCGTCCCGGTCGCGATCACGTCACCCGGCAGGAGCGTCATGAACTCGCTCACGTACGCGATCAGCGTCGGCACGTCGAAGATCATCGAGCTCGTTCGGGCGCGCTGCCGCTCGACGCCATTCACGCCGAGCCAGAGCTCGACCGCGCGGTGATCGACGCCGCCGACTGCGAGGAATGGGCCGATGGGCGCGAACGTGTCGGCGCTCTTGCCCTTGCACCACTGGCCCGAGCGCTGGCGCTGAAACGAGCGCTCGCTGTAGTCGTTGAAGAGCGCGAAGCCGGCGACGTGCTCGAGCGCCCGCTCGGGGTCAACGTAACGAGCCGCTCGGCCAATCACGACGGCGAGCTCGACCTCCCAGTCGGTGTGGGTCGAGCGGGGCGGCAAGCGGAGGTCGTCGTTGGGGCCGCACAGGGCGCTCGGCGCCTTCATGAACAGGATCGGCTCAGCCGGCGGCTCGCTGCCGACTTCCATGGCGTGCGCGCGGTAGTTGCGCCCGACCCCGATGATCTTGCAGGGGCGGGCGACGCAGGAGGCGAAGCGGAACCCCGGAGCGAGACGCGGGCAGCCGAGGGCGTTCTCTTGAAGCCAATCCGTCAGGCGCCGCAGTCCCTCCGTCGCGAAGAAATGCTCCCCGAAATCCTCGCCGAACGCGTTCACGTCGATCAGCGTTCCGTCGGAGAGCTCCGCGCCGGGTCGCTCGGCGTCCGGGGGACCATGACGAAAGAGCCTCACGCGCGATCCTTGGCGGCGCCCGCGTAGCCGTGGGGATGCCGCTCGAACCAGCGCCAGGCGCTGGCGATCGTTTGCTCGAGGTTGGTGCGCCGCGCGCGCCAGCCGAGCTCGCGTTCGATCTTCGTCGGATCGGCGAACAGGCGCGGTGGGTCGCCGGGACGTCGCGGCCCGACCTCGACGGGCAGCGGGCGTCCGACCACGGCCGCGGCAGCTGCGACGATCTCCTTCACGCTGTCCCCGCGCCCGATGCCGAGGTTGTAGGCGACGAAGCCGGGCCGGAGCTTTTCGAGGGCGACGACGTGGGCGTCTGCCACGTCCTCGACGTGAACGTAGTCGCGAATGCACGTGCCGTCCGGCGTCGGGTAGTCGTCGCCGAACAGCGTGATCTTGTCACGCCGCCCCAGAACGGCGAGCAAGATGGCCGGAATGAGGTGCGTCTCCGGCTCGTGCTCCTCGCCGAGTGTTCCGTCCTCCGCGGCGCCCGCGACATTGAAGTAGCGCAGCGCCGTCACGGCGAGCTCCGGGTTCGAGCGGCAGAGATCCTGCATCATGCGCTCGCACACGAGCTTCGAGGCGCCGTAAGGGTTGATGGGTGCCTGCGGTTGTTCCTCCTGAATCGGGAGCGTGGCCGGAACGCCGTAGGTGGCGCAGGTCGAGCTGAACACGAGCTTCCGCACGCGCGCGGCCTCTATCGCCTCGAGCAGGCCGAGCGTGCCGACCACGTTGTTGCGATAGTAGAGCGCCGGATCCGCCACGGATTCGCTCACGAGCGCGTAGGCGGCGAAGTGCACGACGCCTTCGATCCGGTGCTCCCCGAGCACGCGCGTCACGCGCTCGCGATCGCCCACGTCGCACTCGACGAACGGAACGTCGGCCGGGACGGCCCCGCGATGCCCGCGACTCAGGTTGTCGAGCGCGACCACGTCGTGCCCGGCGCGCCGCAGGGTCGAGAGCGCGTGCGAGCCGATGTAGCCGGCGGCGCCCGTAACGAGAGTCTTCATCTTCGAATGCCGCCCGATGATATCAGAGGAGACCGCGACGCCTTAGTGCGCCGAGGAGTAGCGGCTCGATTCGCGCGGCGAGCGTCGGGTTCGCGTAGCCGACCCAGGCCACCTTCGAGTCGACGTCGAGCGGCGCATCGAGCGGCCCGCCGTCGGGGCCCGTGACGCGCACGCCCGCTTCTTGGGCGATCAGCGCCGTGCACATGTCGTAAGGATGACAGGTGAGGCTCGGCGGCTCCCCTCGTTCGGCGAGGATCCGGTCGAAGAGCGGCCGCAGATCGGCGTTGAAACGATCGTGCCCCGCCATGAGCTCGTAAAGCTGCCCGCCCGTGCAAATGTACTGGTCCTCGAAGCAGGCGGCACGGCCGGCCGGCAGCGGCCCGAGCAACGCGCGCACGAGCTCTTCGTCGAGCGCGGCGATGGCGTCGCGCGCCCCTGGGAAGAAGCGCGTCAGCATCGCGAAGCCGTGCTCGATGCTCTCGGCGCGAGAAGGCGTGAGCTCGAGCGGCTCGCTCTCGTTTCGGAGCACGTCGGTGCGAACCGCCCGAGCACCCCGGCCCCGCACGGCCCAGAGCTCGTCGGCGAGGTGCTGCTTCACGAGCGGGATCTCCGTCTGGACGGCAAGCACGAGATCCGAAAGGCGTGCGTTCGGCACGTTGGGCGCGACGCCGGTGAGCACCCAGGCGCTGCGCTTTTGGTACATGAGCCCGCGCGTGCCGTCGATCGGGTCGACGATGAAGAGGTAGCGCGCCGTTCGCTCGTCCTGGCCGCGCGGGAGCACGACGCGACCACACTCGAGCCCCTCGGCCACGAGCACGATCCCGCCGAGCCCCACCGCTTCCCGCTCGAGCTCCGCGACGAGCACCTCTTCGCTGACGCGGTCGACGGCGTAGATGGTGTCTCCGCCCTCGTCGCCCGCCACCGCCGCGAGCGCTCCCGAGCCCTGGGCCCGAAACGCCGCCGTCACGCGGTCGCGAATGCCGCGCTGCAAGCGCTGCACGATGGGCAAGACGAGTCGCTCCACCTCGTCGAGGAACAAAGCGCCGCCGTGCACGCCTCGCGTTCTATCATGGCGCCCGTGCTTTGCCCGCACTCCCGCCGCTGCCCCGGCTGCCCGCTGATCGACCTCGATTACGCGGCGCAGCTCGACCGAAAGCGCGCGCTTTTGGCGCAGGCGCTCGGCGCTTACGGCGCGCTCGCCGCCGAGCTCGGCGCGACGACCCCGGCCGACCCCGTCACGAGCTTCCGAGTGCGGGCGAAGCTCGTCGCCGATCGGCGCTCGCTCGGGCTCTTCGCGCGGGGGACGCACGAGGTCGTCGATATCCCCGAATGCCGCGTGCAGCGGCCGCGCGTGCTCGCCGTCACCGCGGCCCTGCGCAAGAGCTTGCCGCTCCTCGGACCGGTCTCGTCGTTCGACGTGCGCGAGGCCGACGAGGGCGTGCTCGTGACGGCGGCCGTCGACCCGCGCGTTACTCCCGCGGCACGCCGCGCGCTCGCGGAGCAGCTCGCGGCGCTCGGCGTTGGGATTGCGAGCGTCGCCGTGAGCACGCGCGAGCGCGATGCCCCGCAGCTGCTCGGCCGGGACCTCGCCGTGCTGGTCGGGCCGAGCGAGCTTCGTCACACGCCGGATCCCAGCGCGCCATTTCATTACGCCGCGCACGGCGCCTTCACGCAAGCGCACCCGGGCCAGCTCGCCCGCCTGCACGCAGCGCTCGAAGCCGCCCTCGGCGACGCGCTCGGACCGGCGAACCGAGCCGCGCCGTCCACCCCGCCGCGCGTCCTCGAGCTGTACGCCGGTTCCGGCGCCCTTTCGCTCCGCCTCGCCGCGCGCGGGTACGCCGTCACGCTGGTCGAGGCGTTCGACCCCGCGGTGCGCATGGCCGAGCGCGCCGCCACCGAGCAGGGGCTCACGCTGACGGCCGTTACGGGGGACGTTGGGGCCGCGCTCGGTGAGCTCGCGCGCGAAAAGGCCCGCTTCGACGCGATCATCGTGAATCCTCCCCGCCGCGGTGTGACGCCGGAGGTCCGACGACTGCTCGCGGCGCTCGCGCCGGCCCAGGTCCTCTACGTCTCGTGCGCGCCGGAGACGCTCGCGCGCGACGCCGCACACCTCGCGCTGCTCGGGCTCGCCCTGCGTCGCGTCACGCCCTTCGACATGATCCCTCTCTCGGACGCCGTCGAAGCGCTCGCCGAGCTCGAACCGGCACCTCCGCCCCCGCCTCGCGTGCTCGCCGAGGGACCGAGCTTCCTCGTCGTCGAGAAAGAGCCCCACGAGCCCGTCACGCCCGAGCCCGGTACCCATGCCTCGCTCGAGGCGCGCGTCCGAAAGCTGCCCCGCGCAGAGCGCGCCATCGCGATTG
>DATMCL010000269.1:0-3020 GCA_035558375.1 Polyangiaceae bacterium | reverse complement strand
GCAAGCGGCCAATGAGGTCGACGAGGGCCCATTCGTCGCCCAGCTTGGCGTGACCGGCGATCGACACGTGCTCGAGCAGCGGTGTCACCAGCATGCGGTGGTCGGCGCCGCTTGCTTCCGCCTCGCGCTCGAGCCAGGTCGTTTCGCTCGGGGGGATCACGGTGTCGTCCGAGCCGTGGAGGGCGTAGACGGGGACGTGGATCGCCGCGAGGCGCCCGTGAGGGGATAGGTCGCGAAGCTCGGAGCCGCGCAAACGCACCCGCTCCTCCAAGGCCGGGGCGAGCTCGGCGAGGTGGCTCGTCTCGAGGAGGCGGTAGATGTGCTGGCCCGAAACGGTGCGGCAGCGGGCGGCCGCTGCTGCTGCCTTCTTTCGGTCCTCTCCGAGCCAGGCGCGTACCGCGTCGCGCATTGCCGGGAGATCCTCGGCGTCGACGAAATGCTCGAGCTCTTGGTAGAGGAGCACGACGAGGCCGTATTCGTGGGCTTTCGTGTGGACGAGGCCGGTCGGGGTCGCAATCTCGTCGTGGAGGAGAAAGCGGAGCACGCGCTCGAGATCGTGATGGCCGCCGACGCTAGCGACGTAGCTCAGTCGAGCCTGGACGGCGGGCTCCGTGGCGCTGACCATCGCGAGGCCGCCGGCGAAGCTGAAGCCGATGAGTCCGACGCGCGGCGACGTGACGAGGTCGTCCTGCGCTGAGAGCCAGCGCACCGAGGCGTCGATGGCGGCGATGCCCTGCGCGCTGATGTGATAGTCGGCGAGCTCCTTGAGCTCGGGCGTGAGCACCACCGAGCCGCTCGTCGCCAGCTGGCGCGAGAAGCGCACGAGGCGCGGCTCGTCGATCGAACGGTAGTGGACGCCGTGCGCGACCACGATTCCGGCGCCGCGCGCCGCCGTGCCGCTCCGGTACAGGCGCGCTCGAATGGGCCCTTGGTCGCTCGGGATCGTGAGCTCCGTCTCGAGCAAGCGCTCGGCGCTCGCTTTCTCGGGCTCGGCCTTGGCGAGCGCGGTGAGGATGCCCGCGGCACGAACGCGGGCGCCCACGGGTCGGACCGCAAACGGCGCCAGCACGGCTAGCGCCAGGAGGGCAACACGAAGGCGCGTGACTCGAATCACCATGCGTAGTGTGACCCGAGACCGGGGGGCTTTCTTTCCCGCGCCGACAATCTATTACAAGGAATTACGAGAACCCGGTCGGGGCGGTGGGTCGCGGCCGCTTGGGTACCCCTGTATGATGCCGTTCGACATGAGTTCGGTGGCGGTACAGGGCGAACAGGTGCGCACGCTGTACCGCCACGGGTTCGCCATCGTCGTGACGAACGTCGTGAATGCGTGCCTCGTCGCCGGCCTCTTGTGGAGAACCGCACCGATCCCGTGGCTCCTCGCGTTCGTGTCCGTCATCGCGACCCTCTGCACAGCGCGATCGTTTCTACATCGGTGGTATCGGCGCGCGGCGCCGTACGACTCACAGGCTCACCTGTGGGGGCGTCGCTTCGCCGTCGGTTCGGCATTCACGGGCGCAGCTTGGGGAATGGCCGGTTTTTGGCTGCTCAGCAGCGGGGGCTCGATGGCGCAGCTCATCCTGCCGTTCGTGGTCGGCGGGATGACCGCGGCGGCAGCGGGGACGACCGCTACTTATCTTCCTGCCTTCTTCGCATTCATGCTCCCCGCAGTCGCAGGTCTCGCGTTCGGCGCCCTGGGCCTCGGCGGCGTCGCGGGGGTCGGGATGCCGCTGTTGCTTCTCGTCTACGCGATCGGCCTCGGCTTCGTGGCCTCGACCAACCACCGAGCGCTCGTCGAAGGGTTCCGCTTTCGCTTCGAGAATCAGACGCTCTTCGAAGAAGTCTCCCTCGCCCACGGCAAGCTGGAGGACGCAAACCGGACGTTGGAGGCGCGCATCGCCGAGCGTAGCTCTGCTCTAAAGCGACAAGCTGACGAGCTCCGGGATGCTCAGCGTCTGGAGGCGATGGGGCGCCTCGCCGGCGGAGTTGCCCACGACTTCAACAACCTTTTGCAGGTAGTTCTGGCCAATTCGGAGAGTGTGGCGGCCGACCCCCAACTGGCCGATGCACTGCGAGAGCCGGTATCCGAGATCCGCGACGCGGCGGGACGCGGCGCGGAGTTGGTCAAGCAGCTGCTCCTCATCGGAAGGCGCCAGAGCCTGCGACTAGAAACACTCGACCTCAACGAAATCGTAGCGCGTGCAGAACGGCTGCTCGCTCGGCTCATCGGCGAGCACGTCGAGCTCGAGGTCGCGCTGCATCCGACACCGCTCTTCGTACACGTCGATCCGGCGCAGATGGAGCAAGTGATCATCAACCTCGCAGCGAACGCCAGGGATGCGATGCCGCTCGGAGGAACGCTGCGGATCGAAACCGCGGCGACGGAGCTCGCAGGTACCGGGGCGGGCTCCGAGGCCACGCTGCATGCAGCGCTCATCGTGCGGGATACCGGGACGGGGATGGATGCCGAGACGCGCGATCACGCGTTCGACCCTTTCTTCACCACGAAAGACATCGGCCGCGGTACCGGCCTCGGGCTTGCAACCGTGCACGGCGTCGTGGAGCAAAGCGGGGGAAGAGTCCGCGTCGAGTCCACTCTGGATCGTGGGAGCATTTTCTACGTCTACCTCCCCGTCGTAGACGCTCCCGACCCGAACGCCGGCGCGGTGATGCACACCGAGGTGCGCCGGCCGCAGACCGGGACCGTGCTGCTCGTGGAGGACGACCCCGCGGTCGGCAAAGCCACAGCGCGCATCCTGCGCCGCGGCGGCTACAACGTGCTCACGGCGGGGGGCCCCGAGGAGGCGCTCGAGCTCGTCCGGCAGCACGCTGAGCCGATCGATCTGCTCGTGTCCGACGTCGTGATGCCCGGCATGAGCGGTCCCGATCTCGATCGGCGGCTCCGAGAGTTGCGCCCCGGCCTCCACACGCTGTTCGTTTCCGGCTACAGCCGCGACGTGGTCGTGCCCCCGAGCGACGAAGCTCGCGGTCGGGGCTATCTCGCCAAGCCCTTCACGCAG
>DATMCL010000268.1:0-2688 GCA_035558375.1 Polyangiaceae bacterium | reverse complement strand
TGCGTGCCCGCGTGGGGCCGTTCGAGGAGCAGAAGCTCGACCAGCACCTCGACGCGCTCCGGGCGCTCGAGAAGAAGTACCAGGCGCTCGGCAGCACGAGCGATTGCCCGCTACCTGCGCGACCGACCGCCTTCCCGGAGCTCGAGCGCTACAACGGCGGCGAGCCGTACTTCGACGCCATCACCGATTTACACGTCGATCTCCTGGGGCTCGCGCTGGGTTGCGACATCACGCGCTTCGCGACGCTCTGCCTGGGTGACCTGTCGTACGCGGGCAATCCGCTCGACTTGCCGGTCGACAACCACGGCGGGATGGCCCACACGTACAACGCCTCGCCGCTCGGCTCGGAAGGTCGCCCCGTGGGCGACGGCGATCCGGCCACGTGGAAGCTCCTCGCCAAGTTCAACCGCTACGTGTACGGCAAGGTCGCGAGGCTCATGCAACGCCTCGACGAGAGCGGCATCCTCGACAGCACGCTCATCTACGCGTCGAGCGACATGGGCAATCCGGCGTCGCACAGCACGCGCAACGTGCCCACCGTGCTCGCGGGAGGCGCGAACGGCAAGATCCGCATGGGGCGCCGCATCAAGTACCGCACGGATTGCCCGCTCGGCACGGCGTGCGACAAGACGAGCAGCGACTACGAGACGAACCCGAACAATCGGCTGCTCGTGTCGATCGCGCAGGCGTTCGGGCTCGACATCGATCACTTCGCGCGGCAGCCGCTGTATGCGAACTCGACGGGACCGCTGCCCGGGCTCTAGGCCTCATCCAGATACGCCCTAGCGAACGCGGCCGGGGCGTTCCCGCGGGGCGTCGTCAGTGACTGCCCGACAAGTTGTTGGACGGCTCCTTGCACTCGCCGGCGCGCGCGACGCTCACGCCGTTGGCGTGGGCGAGGCATTCGGTCGGATAGGTGCGATCGTCGCAGCCGCACACGGGTCTGTATTCCCTGGTGCAGGCGCCGGGGGTGGGCTGGCAGGTGCCGGTCTGGTCGGCAGCGCCGCAGTGGGCCTCGATCGGGAAATCACAAAAGAGCCCTTCACCACAGCGGAAGCCGGCAATGCCGCCACACGTGGCACCGGGTGCGCCGAGCTTCGCGGCACCGGGCGGAGCGTCGCCCGCGGGCACGGTGCCGGCAGCGGGCCCGGTGTTTTCGGCGGGAGCCGCCTTCGTTGCAGGCGGCGCGCTACTCGAAGCGGGAGCGGCGCCTGGCGTGGGTGCGGCGGCATCGGGAGGCGAACCACACGCGACCGTCGCGACGCAGCCGAGCGCGATGACGGCGGAGAGCGAAGCGCGAACGTCGAACGGCATGCCCTTCTCTACCACGCGTCAGCGCTGCACCGGAAAACGTCGTGAGCTCGTCACTTCGGGAGATCGCAGGCGATCCAGTCGAGAATCAGCTTGCTCTCGTCGTGCGTCATGACGATGCCGGAGTCGGGCGGTGGCATCGAGCAGTTCAGCGTGTCGCGACGCACGAGGTCCCACCAATCGAGGACGTCCTGGTAGCTCGTGAGGGGCCACGGACCTTCGGACGTATCGGAGTGACAGCTGTTACAGCGCTCGTCGAGGATCGGTTGGATGTCGGCGTAGGTCGGAGCGGGGTCCGGGCAGTCCTCCGTGTTCTTGATCGTGCAGGCCGGTGGCTGGGGCCCCGGCGGATCGTCGCTCGCGCAAGCGACGGAGAGCACGCAGCCGAGGAGAATCGAAGCGCCATGTCTCGGTTTCATGAGTGCAGCCAGCCGACGGCTGCTCCTCCAAGGATGAGCCACGTCGGACTCAGCTTCAAGCGAACGAGCAGGACTGCGCTCGTCACCGCGAGGGCGACCGTCAGCGGGTCCCGCAGCGACGCCAGCGCGAGCCGGACCGTGACGACCGCCATCAGCGCCACGGACGCGACGTTGACCCCGTCGAGAAACGCGCCGAGCAGCGGCGAGCGCCGCACCCAAGCGACGAGCGGACGGATGGCCCCGACGAGAACGAACCCCGGAAGAAAGATGCCGAGCGTCGCGACGGCCGCACCGGGCACGCCCGCAAGCACGTACCCGATGAACGTCGCCGTCGTGAAGACGGGCCCCGGCGTCACCTGCCCCACGGCGACGGCGTCGATGAGCTGCGCTTCCGTGAGCCAGTGGAGGCGCTCGACGAGATCGGCGCGCAAGAACGCGACCAGCACGTAGCCGCTGCCGAAGACGACCGCACCGAGCTTCAAGAACACGACGAAGAGGGCACCCAGACCGACCGCAACCGGCGGTGTCGCGCCGGCAGCAACCAACGGGCCGAGCAGCACGGGACGCGAAGACCGATCAGTGCGCGCGCGGCCCGCCAGGCGAGTCGCGGCGAGCGCCCCCGAAGCGAGCAGGACGAGCAGCGCGTCGACACCGAACGCCGTCGCCGCGCACGTCGCGCTGATGGAGGAGGAGGTCGTGCGGCGCCGGCGTTGGCTCACCCACGAGCGATTTCTCGACATGCTGGGGGCCGCGAATCTGATCCCGGGACCAAGCTCGAGCGAGCTTGCCGTGTTCATCGGGTACGAGCAGGCGGGGCTCATCGGGCTACTCGCCGCTGGTGTCTGCTTCGTGCTCCCCGCAGCCGTGATGAGCGGCGCCATGGCGTGGGCGTACGTGACGTACGGCTCGCTCCCGCGCGTGGGTGGCGTGCTCTACGGCATCAAGCCGGTCGTGATCG
>DATMCL010000267.1:0-13460 GCA_035558375.1 Polyangiaceae bacterium | reverse complement strand
GAGGTGCCCGCGGCCGGACCGCCTGCCGTTCCGGCCGCGTTGCCTGCCATGCCGCCGCCCGACGTGCCTGCCATCTCCATGCCGCCCATGCCGCCGCGACCACCGCGTCCGCCGCGTCCGCCGATGCCGCCCGCGCTGTCGCCGGCTTCGCCGCCGATGTTTCCGGTGTTGCCGGTTCCGTCGCCGCCGAGGCCGTTGTCACCGCCGAGGCCGTCTTCGCCGCCCATGCCGGTGTCGCCGGCTTGGCCATTCGACACGCACGTGCCGTTGTTGCAGGTGCCGCCGGGGCAGGTCGTGCCCGTGAGCCGCTTGCACTCGTTGGCGGTGTTCGGCGCGCCGCAGCACACGGTACCGTCGCATTGCTCGACGCTCGTCCGGACGATGTCGTCGCCGCAGACGGCCTGCGTGCAGGCGTTCGTACAGCCGTCGGTGTTGACGGTGTTGCCGTCGTCGCAGTCTTCCGCGCCGGCCGCGACGCCGTCGCCACAGCCGTTTTGCGGTGTGAGGACGATGTCGTCGATGCCCATCGAGTCGCCGTCGCCGGCCATCGTGTCGCTGCCGGTCCAGCGCAGGTAGAAGTTGCCGTTCACCGGGATCGTCACGGCGATGAGCTTGGTCTTCTGGTTCGAGTCCCAGGCCAGGCTCGTGTCAACGGGGCCGTTGGTCGGTTGCGAGAGCTGCAAGTCGATCCACGTCGCGTTGTCGGTCGAATAGTGGGCGGTGAGCGTGTTCGTGTGCGTCGTGTTGTTCCAGGTGAGCACGCGGAAAGCCACCGTCATGCTGACGATCGACTTGGCGCGCGTGTTCTTGAAACGCGCGGTGATGGTGCCCGGCGTGAAGTCGTCGGTGCTCGAGAAGACACCGAGGAAGTAGTTGTCCGTCGCTTGATCGACGTAGAAGTCGTAGATGCCGGGGCCGGGGTTGGTGCTGCCCGCAGGCGCGCCCGTCGTCGCTGGACCGCCCGCCCCGGCGCCCGTCGTGGCCGGCTTGCGCGTGTACCCGGCGGAGGTGTTCGTGCCCCCGAAGTTCAGATCGCCGTTGCTGAAGCCCGAGATGGCCCAGTCATCCGAGTCGAGCTGGCCCGCGGCAGGGCTCGACGCGAAGCCGGCGCCCGTGAACCCCGTGAAATCGACCGTCACCCCGCTGTCCCCAATCGCGATGTCCGCCAGCGCCACCTTGGGCCCGAAGAGCAAGCCTGCACCACACGCCACGCCTAAAAGCTTCGAAATATTCATGATCCTCACGCTCCCGGCCGACAATCCAACACGGCCGAGGCGCGGCGACAAGGGCACTTTCGACACGTCCCCCGCTCGGAGATCTGCGCTCGAGCGAGAAAATCGGACCATACTGGCATTCGGCCATGGACCTTCGCACGCGAACCTCGCTGTTTTGCGGCGTTCTCGCGCTGGCCATCGCGGTCTCGATTCTCCTTCGCGGCAGAGTCCGGCGGCCCCAAGTGTATTTTGCCGCCCTCGCCGCAGATATCGGCCTCTGGTACCTCGCGCAGTGGCTTTACCACGTCGTCCGTAGCGACCTCTGGGCGCGCTTCACGTCCGTGCTGGCCGTGCTGCTGCCCCAGTTTGCGATCCAGCTCTTCGGCGCGATCCTGCCCGAGACCGAGCGACGCTCCTCACTCCCGCGGGTCACCTTGGGGCTCGGCATTCCGATGCTCGTCTTCGTGCTGACCCAGCACTCGAACGGCATCGTGCGCGGGGCCGTCTTCATCTACGTATTCGGGCTGATCGCGGCCGGCCTCTGGTCGCTCTGGCGCCGCGGCGAGCGCAGCGGGTCGCGCGTCGTGCAGCGGCGCGTGCGCTTCCTCGTGCTGATCGGCGCGCTCGCGGCCGCCTTCAGCCTCGGCGATTTCTTGTGGTTCATCGGCGCTCCGCTGCCCCCCGTGAGCGCGGTGCTCGCGATCGTGTTCCTGTTCGTGCTGAGCGAATCGCTGATTCGCGAGCGGCTCGTCGATCTCTACGACGTGCTCGTCAAGCTCCTGGTGTCGACCGCGCTCGCGTTCTCGCTCGCCGGCATCTTCTACGTGCTGGTCGTGCTGTTCGGCGGCTTCGAGGTCATGTACCTCGGCGCGATCTTGGCGGCCATCGTCATCCTCGTGCTGTTCGAGCCGCTGCGCGAGCAAGCCGAGATGTACGTGAGCCGGGTGCTCTTGCGCGAGCGCGTCGACCTCGAGCGCTCGGTCTCGCGGGCGCGCGCGCGGCTCGTCCACGTGCTGCAGCTTGGCGAGATGCAGGAGATCGTGATGGCGGGGCTCGAAGCGTCGCGCCGAGCGACGGGAGCCGCGCTCTACCTGCGCGATCCCGGTGGGTCGGACTTCGCGCTCGCCTCGTCCTTCGGACCGCCCGCGCCGGCGCGCGTCGAGTCGGCCACCGCGGGGCCCGTGCTCGAGCGACTCGAGCTCTCGCCGAGCGTTTCGCTCGAAGACATCGCTCTCCGCCTGGTCGAGCGGCGGCGCACGGGTCAGGCTCGCGAGGCGGCGGCCGACGAGCGCGTGCTCGCCGCTTCCGAGGTGTTCGGTCCGTTCAAGCAGTCGGCGGTGCTCGCCATCCGCGGCGAAGATCGCGAGCTGCGCGGGCTTCTGCTCGTGATCGACGACCGCGTGAAGGACGCCTTTTCCCCGGACGATCTGGCGGTGCTCGAGCCGCTCGCCACGCAGATCGGCGTCGTGACGGAGAACACGAAGCAGTACCGCCACATGCAGGAGCGCGATCGCCTGACGGTGCTCGGTCAGATGGCGGCCGGCTTGGCTCACGAGATCAAGAATCCGCTCGGCGCGATCAAAGGCGCGGCGCAGCTCCTCGGCGATGCGCAGAGCGCGGCTCACCTCGGCCCGTCCGAACGCGAGTTCTTGGGCATCATCCTCGAGGAGGTCGAGCGGCTCGATCGCGTCGTCGGCTCGGTGCTCGACTACGCCCGTCCCTCGAAGGGCGACGTCGGCTCCGTCGACGCGAACGCCGTCGTGAAGGGGACGCTCAAGCTCCTGTCGTCGGATCGCGCCGAAGTGTCCGACGCACGGATGGACCTCGAGCCCGATCTGCCGCGCGTGCGCGCCGACGCGGAGCAGCTCCGGCAGGTGCTCATCAACCTGATCCGCAACGCGTCGCAGGCGATGGGCCTCGGCGGCACGGTGTACGTGAGCACGCGCCGGCGCGAGGAGCGGCACCCGGGTCGCGAGCCGATGAGTTTCGTCGAAATTGCCGTGCGGGACGAGGGGCCGGGCATTGCGCCGCAGGTGATGAAGAACTTGTTCGTCCCGTTCGTCACGACCAAAGATCGCGGCACCGGCCTCGGTCTCGCCATCAGCCAGCGCGTGGTGGCGGAGATCGGCGGGCGCATCGACGTGGCGTCGCGGCCGGGTCTCGGCTCGACCTTCACCGTGGTCCTGCCGGTGGCTCCCGACGTGGCGGCCGAACCGGTGATCGACTCGGCGGGCGGGCTCTTGTCGGCGGCGCTCGGCGCGGCTTCTGCGGCACTCGACGCACCGGCCGCGGGGCACGATGCCGCTACGAATCGCTCGCGCGAGTGACCACTCGCCTCGCGGCGCGCGCCAGGATAGGCTGATCGTCGAGCCCCTCCGCAATGGTGAGTCCCCGCAGGAACGAAAAGTCAGGCGACCAAGGCCGCCGCTATGCGCTGCGCTTCGTGTCGGGCAAGTACCAGGGGGGCGAGTTCCCCCTGAGCGACGGCGAAGAAGTGGTGGTCGGTCGCTCGAGCGATCTCGACATGGTGTTGGTCGAGGAAATGGTCTCGCGGAAGCACGCTGTCTTTCGCCTGGCTGCCGGAGTCCTCACGGTCGAGGACCAGGGTTCGACCAACGGCACCTTCGTGAACGGCGAGCGCATCGACAAAGCCACGCTCAACGAGGGTGACCGCGTGCTCATCGGCACGAGCATCCTGCGCGTCGTCGGCTCGGACGCCACCTCGCCGACCGAGGGTAGGAAGTCGATGCTCGAGAACGCGACGCAGAAGGCGGTGCGCCCCCGCACGAACGAGCCGCCGGCCAGCGCGGAGCCGCCGCGCATGACCGGCAGCCTCGAGGAGATCCCACTCCCGGATCTGATGCAGCTCTTCTCGACCTCGAAGAAGAGCGGCGTGCTCGTGCTGCGGAACGCCGAGAGCATCGGGCGCCTCTACCTCGACCAGGGCCGCATCCGGCACGCCGAGATCAACACGAGCGACGGCTTGTCTCCCACCAAGGCCGTCTATCGGCTGCTCGGCTTCACGCGCGGCCAGTTCGCCCTTGATCCGCCGGAGGACAGAACCTTCGCGGAACCGCTCGATCTCGGCGCGACCGAGGTCTTGATGGAAGGCTTCCGCCAGCTCGACGAGCTCGGGACGCTGCGCGAGCGGCTGCCCCCGCACGACGCCGTCCTCGGCTTGCCGAAGACTCTGCCTGGACGCCTGCGCGACCTTCCGCCCGAGGATCTCGACTGGCTCGAGATCGCCTTCCGTGGCCGCACCTTCGGCGGCGCGCTCGACGCCGCCTCCGGCACCGATCTCGAGACCGCGCGCGGCCTGCTCGGCCTGATGGAACGCGGCTGGCTCACGGCCGGCTGACGACGGCGCGTGGGGTGAATGCCCGATAGGCCGGCTCGGCCCCGGCCGTTACGGTCGTGGGCGGAGGTTTATCGTGAGAAAGAACGTTCTACTCGTCTTGCTAGGACTGAACGCCGTCATGCAGCTCGGCGGTGGGACCATGATGACGCTCCGGCCGGCCAAGATGGCAGTCGAGGTATTCCGCACATCCGCCACGCCGGAGACCATGAAGCTCGTCGGGGTGGTCGGCGGCGCGACCCTGAGCTTTGCGTTGCTCACCGTGGTCGCGATGCTGATGCTCGTGCGCGATGCGCGACTGGGCTTTGCTCTCGCGCGGCTCGAGGGGGTGATGCTCGCGCTCGTGGGCGCCGTCATGCTCGAAACGGGCACGAGCATGGGCGCCGTCGATATCGCCAAGGGTGTGGTCATCGCCCTCGTCGCGTGGCCGGTCGGAAGCGCCCGGCTCGCCGGTACCGCCGCCGGCTAGCCCGACCCCACGGGTGGAACGGCGTTCCACCGATCGTCACGCCACGCCTTCGGAAGGAGTCGAGCCATGTGAAGGCGTTGCCGTGGAAGCGTCCGATTGCTACGACCGAGCCGTGAGCAGCGCGCTCCTCGTCGGTCGCGATCGCGAGGTCTCTGCCATCGAGGAAGGCCTCGCGGCGCTCGATCGAGGCGAGGGTTCGCTCCTCATGATCAGCGGCGAGCCCGGCATCGGCAAGACGCGCCTGCTCGAGGAGCTGTCGCGTCGCGCCACCCAGCGCGGCGCGCGGCTCGGCTGGGGTCGCATGTGGGAGGTCGGCATGACGCCGGCGTTCTTCGCGTGGACCCAAGCGCTCTCGACGCTCGGGAGCGCCCAGAATCCGGCACCCTCGCTCGAGAAGCTCGAGGAGCGGGCGGGAGCGGGCGCGCGTGTGGCCCGCTTCGGCGAGGTGAAGGCTTTCCTTTCGCGCCAGGCGGCCGAAGCGCCCGTGGTGCTCCTGTTCGACGACGTTCATGCCGCCGATCCCTCGTCGCTCCAGCTGCTCGAGTACGTCACGCCGCTGCTCGGCGCCGAGCGCGTGCTCTTCGCTCTCGCTGCCCGCGACGCGGACGCCACGCCGGAGGTCGCGCTCCTCCTCGGGCGCATTCAGCGCCGAGCGCGCCGGCTGCCGCTCGCCCGACTCGGCAAGGAAGAGGTCCAAGCGCTCGTCGAGGGGCGGGTCGACGGCACCCGTGTCTTCGAGCTCAGCGACGGCAATCCGCTGTTCGTCAACGAGCTCGTGGCGTCGCAGGAGCCGGGCAAGAAGCTCAAGCTGCCCGCGCTCTCGAGCGTGCGCGGCGTCATTCAGGAGCGGGTGCAGCGCCTGCCCGAGCCGACGCGGGCCGCGCTCGTCGCGGGCGCGGTCGTGGGACGCGAATTTCGCGCGCGCGTCGTGGGCGACATGCTCGGTGTGGAGTCGGCCGAGGCGTCGCTCGCACCCGCGCTCGCGCTCCGGATGCTGGAAATGACGAGCCCCGATCGCTACCGCTTCTCGCACGCGCTCGTGGCCGAGGCGCTCGCCGAGGAGCTCGAGCCGGCCGAGCGCGCGCGGCTCCACCTGCGCGCGGCCCAAGCCGTGGAGCGCAGGGAAGGCGAGGACAGCATGTCGGTCGCGCACCACCTTCTCTCGGCGGGCCACCTCGCGGCCGAGGCGGCCGTGAAGGCGGCCGAGCGCGCCGCACGCCATTGCATGGAGCGGCTCGCGTTCGAGGACGCCGCCCAGCTGCTCGAGCGGGCGCTGTCGGCCCTCACGCTCGCCGAGCCGAACGCGCGCCGGCGCCGGGCGCTCTTGCTCTGCGGTCGCGCCGAGTCCCTCCAGCACGCGACGCAGCACGCGCTGGCCGCCGATCTCTGCGACGAAGCGCTCGGCATCGTGCGCGCGCTCGACGCGGAGGGCGCCGGCCCGGACGCGCCGAACGAGAGCAACGCCGAGCTCTTTGCGCGGATTGCGCTCGTGCGGGGCTTGGAGTTCCGCTTCGGCCGCACCGATCCGTTGCTGGTCGCCGTGCTGCGCGAGGCGCTCGGACGCCTGGGCGAGCGCTCGACACGGCTTCGGGCGCGGCTTCTGGCTCGGCTGGCGGCGGCGGAGCAGCCGTCGCGCGATCCGCAAGGGCCCGTCAAAGTCGCATTCGAAGCCATCGAGCTCTCGCGCGATCTCGCGCCGCGCGATCGCCTCGACGTGGCGTACGTCGCGACCGCGGCGCTCGTGGACTACGTCGCGCCTGCCGAGCTCGAGCGGATCCACCACGAGGTGCTCGAGCTCGCACGCGGCACCGATCGCTGGATCAGCGTGCACACGCGTCTCCGGCTCTGCTTCACGGCGACCGAGCGTATCGATCGGCGCGCGCTCGAGGCGGCGACGCACGCGTTCGTCACGGAGGCCGATGCGCTCGCTCTGCCGCAGTGGCAGCGCTACGCGCCCATGCTCGAGGCGCTGACGGCCAACCTCGAAGGACGCTTCGCGGACGCGGAGTGCGCCGCAGAGGAGTGCGAAGCCGTCTCGCTCGCCATGGGCGATACGGGCAGCGCCTGGTTGCTCGCCATCCACCGCTCGATGCGCGCGTGGGTCCGGACGGCGCCCGTCGACGCCGAAACCCGCGCCGTCGTGCTCGACTACGTTCCGGGCGCGGGCGCCATCGCCGCCTGGTTCGCGACCCAGGACGGAGCGCTCGAAGAAGCGCGCCTCGCACTCGCCCAGCTCGGCGAGCGCATGCCGCTCGATCCGGATCTCGCGTTGATGGTGGGGCAAGCCGTGGCCTTCGCGGGCACGAACGAGTTTCGTGCTCAGGCCTACGACCTCATCGCGGGGCGCACCGGCCGCATCGCGATCGGCTCGATGGTGGGGTTCTGCGTGTTCGATCTCTGCGATCGACTCCTGCTCGTGCTGTCCACGGCGCTCGAGCGCTGGGACCTCCTCGAGCAGCATGCCGAGGCAGCGCTCTCGATCGCGGCGCGACTCGGTAGCCCGGTGTGGGAAGCGCGCGTGCAGGCGGACTTCGCCGACGGCCTCACGCGGCGCGGGAGAGAAGGGGACCGCGCGCGCGCCCAATCGCTCTATGCCGAAGCCCTGGTGGTCGCCGAGCGCCTCGAGATGCCGGGCCTCGCCGCGCGCTGTCGGTCGGCCCGAACGGAGCCCGTCGCGGCGGTTCGCTCCGCACCCGCGAGCCGACCCACGCCGAAAATCCTGCTCAAACAGAGCGGTGCGCTCTGGCTCCTGTCCGGCTTCGGCGAAGAGGTCGCGGTCAAGGACTCGCGCGGGATGCAGATGCTGGCGCGGCTCCTGGCCGAGCCCGGGCGCGAGCTCCACGCGCTCGAGCTCGCGGGCGCGACGGGCGAAACGGACGGCGGCGACACGGGCCCCGCGCTCGATGCCCGCGCTCGCACGGAGTACCGCGCGCGCCTCGCCGAGCTCACGGCAGAGCGTGACGAAGCGGAATCGTTCGGCGATCGCGGCCGCGCCGAGCGCGCGGCCGAGGAAATGGAGGCGCTCAGATCCGAGCTCGCGCGGGCGTTCGGTCTCGGCGGGCGCGAGCGCAAGCTGGGCGCCGCGAGCGAGCGCGCTCGGAGCAACGTGCAGCGGCGCATCACGCACGCGCTCGAGCAAGTGACGCTCGCTTCGGCGCGTCTCGGCGAGCATCTGACGGCGACCGTCCGCACGGGGACGTATTGCGTGTACACGCCGAGCGCGTGAGCACAAAAAGCCGATGTTTGCGGGCATCGTCGAAGCGTTCGCAGCCCGCTGATTGGGCTGCGAACGTGGTGTCGGTGGCGTCCCGGCCAGCGGGTGTCGCCGGCGCTCGGGTGCCAGCGGAACATTGCGTCTCGGATCGACTTCGCGCCTCGCGCCTGATCCTGCTGGCGCCGGGCACTATTTCCGATAAAAAATGTTTCAATTGATGACCTTCGCAACCAACACCCGGGGTGATACGTCCACGCGTCTGAGGGTCTGGAGCGCGCTCGGCGTGCTGGGCCTTGCTCTGCCTGCCTGTGGTGGCGGCGACACGCCTGACAATCCCGGCACGGGCGGCGGTGACGGCGGCACCCACACGGCCGCCGGGAAGGGCGGCAGCGCGTCAGGCAGCGGTGGCAGTGGCGCCACCATGAATGGCGGCAGCGGCGGCTCGAGCGCTGGCAAGAGCTCTGGGGGGTCGGGCGGGCAGGCTGCCGGAACCGGTGGCTCGAACGCGAGCGGTGGCGCCGGCGCGGGCGCGATGGGCGGCAGCGGTCCCGCGGGCATGGGTGGAACGGGCGGCGGCGGTGGCGGCCGTGGCCCCATGGGCGGCAGCGATGCGGGCGGCATGGGCCCGGGCGGCAAAGCGGGCGGCGGCGGTGCGGGTGCCGGAGCCGGCGGTGGCGGCGGCGCTGGCGTGCTCGGTCCCGGTCTCACGGACGTTTCGGGGCTCACGCCGGCGAGCTGCACCATCACGCCGATGGTCACTCCGGCGTCCAAGATCCCCACGGTGGGCGTGGCTACGTTCACGACCGATCTCGCCGGCGCCACGGGCGCCATCATTCAGTTCGGAAAAACCACCACGTACACGCTCGAAGCGCCCGTGGAGTGGGCCGCTGCCGATCACCTGACGTGGCTCCTCGGCATGCCGGCGAACACGGACGTGCACTATCGGGTCGTCGTGCTCGCGGGGAGCAGCGCCTGCGTCGGCCCCGATGCCACCTACAAGACCGGCGCGCTTTCGGGAGCGCCAGCCAATCAGACGCCCACCAAGGGCAGCGGGACTCCGGCGCCCGGCTTCATCATCGCGGAGTCCGGCAGCTCGGCGTACATCGTGAATCGCGAGGGCGAGGTGGTGTGGTCGTACAAGACGCCGCTCATGAGCCTGTCCCGCGCGTTGATGTCCTGGGACGGAAAGTACATGTACGCGCGCGAGGTCGGCCCGTTCAACGCGTCGAGCGGCGGCTCCATCTACCGCGTCGCCATGGACGGCACGGGCGAGACGAAGCTACCGGTCACGGGCGGCACGCACCACGACGTCGTCGCGACGCCCACGGGCATCGCCTACCCGGCCAAACAGACGGCGGGCGCCTGCGACTGCATCTTCACGGCCGGCGCCGACGGCTCGAACTCCAAGTGCCTCGTCGATCTCGACGTGGTCTTCGGCAAATTCCAGGAAGGCCCCGGCTCGGCGTCGATGGAGAAGTGCCACGTCAACGCCATCCGCTACTACAAGGACACCGACAGCTACTCGGTCTCCGATCGCGAGAAAGACGCCATCGCGTTCATCTCCGCCAAGGGCGAGGTGCTCGGCTCCGTCGGCGCGACCCCCACCGGGACGACGCCCAATCACGCCAAGGCCGAAGGCGCGGACTCGACCTCGAGCTCGATCTGGCGCGTGCAGCACGGCCACGACCTCTACGAGCCGAACAAGCTCGTGTTGTGGTCGAACGGCAGCTTCCAGGGCGGCATGTCGAAGGTTCTCCACTACACGATCAGCGGCGCCACGGCGTCGCTCGATTGGCAGTACTCGGCAGCCGGCAACTCGCCGACCTTCAGCGACGCGCAGCACCTGCCGAACGGCAACTTCCTCGTCACGAACAGCCAATCCGGCGCCGTTCACGAGATCGACGCGAGCGCGAAGCTCGTCGTCTCGTACCCGAGCCTCTCCAAGGGCTACTCGCAGCACCGCTCGACGCTCTACGGGCCGCCGCCCGGGCGCTGACGCAGCGCCCATTCCCGCGCGCTTCGCTCAGGCAGCGCGCACGACGCGATTGCGTCCGGCGCGCTTGGCCTCGTAGAGCGCGCCGTCCGCGCGTTCCATCAGTGTCGTCGCGGCGCGCAAGCACCCGGGACCCTGCATCGAGGCGACGCCCAAGCTCGAGGTGAAGCTGAGCTCGCCGGAGGGAAGCACGACGCGCTGCGCCGCGATGCGCGCGCGGAGTCGCTCGGCGGCGACCATCGCGCCGGCCGGGTCCGTATCCGGAAGGATCGTCAAGAACTCCTCGCCTCCGATGCGGCCGGCGAGATCGCCCGCACGCAACGCCGTGCGCAGGAGCTCGCCCATCGCGACGAGCACCTGATCCCCACCGGCGTGCCCGTGGGTGTCGTTCACCTTCTTGAAGTGATCGACGTCGAGCGCGACGACCGAGATCCATTTCTTCTCGCGGTCGGCGCGGGCAAGGTCGCGCGACAGGGCCGCTTCGACCGCGCGGCGGTTGGCGAGCCCCGTCAGCGGATCGCTCATCGCGAGCGCCTCGAGCCGTGCGTTCGCCTCGGCGAGGCTTTTGGCGAGGTCCTCCTTCTCGGTGATGAGCGCCTCGAGCCGCCGCACCATGACCTCGTAGCTCTGGTTCAGCGCCGCGAGGCCTCGGTTCACGTCCACGAGCGTCGCGCCGAGCGCCTTCTCGTCGATCGCTTCGCAGCCGAGCCCGCGCGCCGCCGCTGCCGCGAGCGCCGGCATCTCCTTGACGACGTGCTCCGCCTTGTCGCGAGCGAGGCCGAGGAGCTCCATCCCGGCGAAGGCCTCGGCATCGAGCTGAGCGAGGTCGCCGCCCTCGAAACGCGCGGCGACACGCTCGGCGACCCACGCGAGCCGCGCGAGCGGGGCTTCCGGCGGGCGGGCGTCGTGATGGGCCGCGATGGCCTCGACGACGTCGGCGGAAAGATGGAACTCGGAGGCGAGCGCGCAGCCGAGCTCGGCGTGGTCCTCTTGCCCGAGCGAGCGTTCGAAGATGACGCGGTGCTGAGCGGGCAGCCGCACGAGCTCGAGCGTGCCCTGGGCGTCCGAGCGCATACGACTCAGCATGCCGAGGTCGAGAAACAGCCCCGCGGTAAAGTGACCGTCGAGATCGCCCCGACTGGTCGCCTGCGCCAGGAGGCGAGCAGCGGTCGCACGCCGGAGGCAGGCCGAGAGCAAGAGCTCGCCGGCCTCACCGCGCGGAATCATGTCGGTGAGCGCGAGCTGAAGCCCGATGTTCCGGAGGCCGCGCACGCCGAGCAACGCCGCACCCTGGCGTACGTCCGTGATCTTCCGCCCAAGACCGAACGCGGCGCTGTTCACGAGCGCCAACACCCTGACGGCGAACCCGGGATCGCTTTCGGCGAGCGCGGCGAGCGTTACGAGCGCGGTGTTCTCCCCCAAAGACGCTTTCACGACCTGGAGGGCAGCCAGGGACAAAGGCTGACCGGGCTTGGCGGGCATGGCCATTCGTACGTAGGATCGGCGCCGTACGGGAAAACCTGAGGCATTGTTTCGCACCCGCGTCACGCCCTTGACGCTGATCGTTGGCACGGCCTGATTCTTGGCGCTTGCCGCGCGATTCTCGTTCGTCTCGGGCTGAGATTCAGGCGGTTCCGCTGCTTGGCACGCGCGTGTGGCAGAAAATGCACAGGTGGCATGGCGTTTGCTCATAGCGGGGACGCACCCCGCATCAGAACGTGAGCATCCCAGTGAATTCGTTCTCGTCCCGCCCGCCCTTTACGCTCGATACCTTGCCCCCGCCCGGCATGGACAACGCCGGCGGCCGCGTTCTCGTGCTGCAGACGAGCCTTCAGCGCGAGCGAGTGCTCCTGATGGCGCTCGCGTCGCCGGACCTCGACGTGGTGATTGCCGATCCCGGCACCGATATCTCCCTCCTGCTCGAGCAATCGCTCGCCGACGTGCTGCTCCTCGATCGCGGCATCCCCGACTACGACGCGATCTGCCGCGGGCTCAAGGCCGGCGTGTCGCGCGCGGTACCCATCGTGGTGGTCGATTGGGAAGAAGGCGGCGAGCCCGCTGCCGTCGAGGCGTTCGAGGCCGGCGCCGACGAGTTCGTCACCGCGCCCCTGCGCTTGCATGAGTTCCGCGCCCGCGTGACCAAGGAGCTCCGGCACAAGCAACGGCTCGACATCTTCAAGCGCCTGCGTGCCGAGCGCGACAGCCTGCGGAGCGACGTGCGGCTCGATGCGCTCACCTCGGTCTTGAACCGCAAGGCGCTCGATCGCGCGCTCGCCGAGATCGAGCACGACGATACCGAGCTTAGCGTCGTCTTCCTCGACGTCGACCACTTCAAGGCGATCAACGACACCTTCGGGCATTCAGCGGGCGATCGCGCGCTCGCCGCGCTCGGGCGCCTGCTCGCCGACCACGTCCGTCCGAACGACATCGTGGGCCGCTACGGCGGCGAGGAGTTCCTCGTCGTCCTCTGCAACGCCGACGGCGAGATCGCGCGCCGTGTTGCCGAGCGCATCCGCCAGTCGGTCGCCGCGTGCGAGATCCCGGGGCTCGCGCGCGCCATCACCGTGAGCGCCGGCGTCGCCTCCCGCGGACCCGGCGAGTCGCTCGCCGAGCTCGTGGCGCGCGCCGACTTCGCTCTCTACTCCGCCAAGCGCGACGGTCGCGACCGCGTTCTCACCGCGCCTCCGCCGGCCGACCGCACCTCTGCGACGCCGAGCTCCGACCTGCCGAGCGAGAGCTTCGTGACGGCCATCCGCTCGGCCCGCCCGACCGCGATCGGCTTCTGCGCCGCGGAGTGAAATCCGGCAACGGGCGACGGGCTCCGACGGCGGCCTAGCGTACGGTTGCGGCGGGGGGAACCAAGTGGCTCTTTGCGTCGAGCTTACGCAGGCGCTCCTTGAACGCGGGATCGGTCTCGAGCAGGGACGCCTGACGGACGATCTGCTGCAGCGTGTGCGAGGGGCGTGTGGCTTCGCGCGAGAGCGTTTCGAGCTCGGTGAGAGCGCGCTCCCGTGTCGCGAGCGGCGCGAGCTCCAGAAAAACGGCGAGGTAGCGCAGCGCTTGGACCTCGAGCCTCGCGTACGCGTTCAGCACGGGCTTGTAGGGGTCGTCACGCCGTACGCCTGCGGGCGCCGCGCCGCCGTCGGGTCCGACGCTCGCGCGCGGAAGGGGACCGCTGCCGGCACTCCCGCTCGACTTGGGCGGCGCCAGCGACA
>DATMCL010000266.1:0-2168 GCA_035558375.1 Polyangiaceae bacterium | reverse complement strand
AGCAGCGGCACCGGCGGCAGCAGCGGCTCCGGCGGCAGCTCCGGAACGGTGTCGATGGGCGGCAAAGCCGGCACGAGCTCCGGCGGCACGGTGGGCATGGGCGGCAAAGCCGGCGCCACGAGCGGTGGTGGCAAGGCCGGCGCCGTGGGGAACGGCGGCAGAGGCGGCACCGTCGGGACCGGCGGCAGGGGCGGCGCCGTGGGGACCGGCGGCAAGGGCGGCGCTGCCGGCAAAGCGGGGCGCGGCACCGCAGGCGCGTGAGCTTCCGGGCCGCATTCGAGCCAATCGAGCGCGCGGCCTGGCGCTCGCCGCGTGACGGCCGCTACGCTTTCGCCAATCGATGGCGCTCCGGCGGTGGTTCACTGAGCGTTGTCTCTCCGCCGATCCGCGCGCGCTCGGGCTCGGCCGGATAGCGCTCGCGCTCACGCTCCTGCTCGATCTCGCGCGTCGCGCCCGCGGTCTCGAGACTTGGTACTCGAACGACGGTCTGCTTCCGAATCACACGCTGCTCTGGAAGCCGCCCTTCGAGTACACGTTCTCGCTCTTCTTTGCGGCGTCGCGCACGGGCGAGGCGGTGTTCGGCTTCGTCCTCTGCGCGATCGCGTACGCCATGCTCCTCCTCGGCGTGCGCACGCGCTTCGCCCAGGTGGCGAGCTTCGTCGCCGTGCTGAGCCTGCACGGCCGCACCCTCTTCGTGCAAAACGGTGGCGACGCGGTGCTCGGCGAGCTCGCACTCTGGTCGTGCTTCCTGCCGACGGGGCGGCGCTACTCCATCGATGCTCTTCGCGCGGCACGCGACCGGGCGGACGGCGCCGAAGGGCTGACCGATCCCGAAGCGCCGGTCGCCTCGCTGGCGGTGCTGGCGATCGTCGCTCAGCTCGCGACCATCTACTTCTTCAACGCCGTTCAAAAGACGGGCCCCACGTGGCGCGCCGGAACGGTCGTCCACTACATGCTGCACCAGGATTGCAACGACACCTGGCTCGCGGTTTGGCTGCGGCCGCATTTCACGCTCGGCATGTCCCGCGTCTTCACCTGGATGGCGTGGGGTACCGAAGGCGTGTTGCCCCTCTTGCTCCTGTCGCCGTTCGCGCAGCGTCATACGCGCCGGGCCGCGGTGCTCCTCGTCGTGATGCTGCACGGCGGTTTCGCCCTGTTCCTCAACCTCGGCATCTTCGTGCCCGCGATGATCGCCTTCACCCCGAACCTGCTCACGGCGCGCGACCTGGACGCTCTCGGGCGCCTGCCGTGGGTTCGCCGTCTCTCCGCGCAGCTCACCGAGCACCCGCTCCTCCGTCGTGACGTCGCGTGGCTCGTCGAGCGCGCCACCCCGCCGCCCGCGGGCCCCCCCGCGTCGCTCTTCGGCATGACCCGCGCCGATTTCCGCGAGGGGCTCGTCGCCGTGCTCGTCCTCTGCGCGATGTCGCAGGCGCTAGTCGAGAACGCGAGCACCACGCATTTCAAGCCCGGGTGGCAGCCGCGATTCATGCACGCCACGGCCACGTATCTCCAAGCCTTCCAGGGTTGGGCGATGTACGCGCCCGATCCGCCGCTCAACGACATGAATCTCTACGTCGACGCGATCACGACGGACGGCCGCCACGTAGACCCGTGGAACGCCGCCGCGAGCCCCGGCAATCGGCGCACCGGAGCCGAGATCCAGCCGCATCTCCGGCAAGACGTGATGTACTTCGCGTACGCCCTGCGCGTGCCGTGGACCTCGAACTACTGGACCGCGTTCCAGGATTGGATCCTAAGGTATCCTCAGCGGACGAAGCGTCCCAACGACGCGATCGTCCGCTTCGAGGCCTTCATGATCGAGCACGACAGTCCGCCGCCGGGAGAGCAGGGGGCGAGGAACACGCGGAAGACGAGCTTGTTCAAGTACCCGCCGTGAGGCGGAAAGCGGGCGGAGTCGGGGGGAAGTCAAAGTCAGGGGCAGGGGGAAAGTCAGAGGCAAAGTCAGGGGCAAAGTCAGAGACAGGGGGAAAGTCAGAGGCGGGGGCAAGAGGTGTTTTTGGGGGTCGGTGTGGGGCCGCGTGGTGCGGTGCTCGCGCACTGCGGAGAGGGGGCGAAACGCGCGGGGCGGCTCGTCGAACCGCGTGCCTTGGACGGAACGTGCTCAGCGCACGAGGCGACTGAGCACGTTCTTCAGGCGGAGGCCGAGT
>DATMCL010000265.1:0-8218 GCA_035558375.1 Polyangiaceae bacterium | reverse complement strand
CCCGCGGCGTATCCGGTCGCTGCTCGGGGGTCGGCGCCGTGGCGACGGCCAGCACCGCGTCGAGGCCAGCGACGATCTCGGGATCCGCCCGGATTTCGGGCGCCAAGTACTTGCTCTCCCCGAGTGAGCGGCGGGCCGGGTTCCTGGCCGCCACCATCGCCATCATTCCGCCCTGAAACAGATCTTCCCCCGTGAGCACGTAGTACATGAGCGCGCCGGCGCTGAAGATATCCGAGGCGAAGGTGACCTCGGCATCACCGCCGAGCTGCTCGGGAGCCATGTAGCCCGGAGTGCCGATGCCCTCCGATCCGAACGTCGCCTGCATGCCGAGCGGCCGCGCGATGCCGAAGTCGGAGATCTTGAACATCTCCGACGAGCCGCTGCCGCAACAGAGAATGTTGTTCGGATTGAGATCGCGATGGATCACGCCGGCGGCGTGGATCTCCGTGAGCCCGTCCGCGAGTTGCTCGAGCAGTAGCATCGCGCGCTCGTGGCCGAAGGCGAAGCCCGTCTCGCGCAGAGCGTACTGCACGCGGTCCTCGAGCGTGACCCCCTCGGGCCCGCCGTGAACGTATTCGAGCGCGAGCCAAGGCAGGCGCATCGCGTGCCCGCGCCCTCCGTACTCGAGACTACCGGAGTCCAAAAGCCGCACGACCGAGGGGCAGGGCGGCACGCGCTCGTTGATGCGCCCGAGCGCGACCGACTCCTTCTTGACGACCATCTCCGCCAGCTCACCGGCCTTCGCGATGATCGCCGGCTGAATGATCTTGAGCACCGCGGGCGACGTCCCCTCCGGCCCAAACCGCGACGCGAAGTAGGCGATCGCCGTCCCTCCGTCCCCCAAGCGCCGCTCGATCCGATACACCACGCCCGGCCGGAGCTCGGACTGCACCGTCGTTCCGATGAATGGATCGGCGCCCAGCGCAGCGGACTGCATCCCACCAGTCTAGACCGCCCGTGTGTTTCCAGGCAAAGCCACCCCCGACTCTTGCATTTTCGCTCATCCGCGCTGACGAAACCGCGTCGTGCCACTCGCGTCGAGCGAACGGCCAGAGGGATTGACGAACAGCGTGAGTCCTAATTCACCCGTAGGAAACGGTACGATTGGCGTCGGCGAGGGGACGCGCGAGGTACACGGGATACGTGATGGACGCGAAGGCGAAGGCGCCCAAGGCGGTGGCGGGAAAACGGGTGGTGGAAAACGGGTGGTGGAAAACGGGCGGCGGCAGAGCGGGTGGTGGCGACGGAAAACGCGTGGCGACTGCAAGCGCGCGGTGACGGCGAGCGCGGGGCTTAGCGGAATGAGGGCGGAAGCCCGTCACGTCGCGTCGCCATGACGTCGTTCGCTGTTCGTCGCGTCACCCAGCGAGTGTGACGAGGGTAGCGATGCGACGAGGAGGCTCTCGAGTTCGTGCACGGCGTCGGCCGTGTGAATGTTTCAGCCGAGAGGCCGGTCAGCTGCGCCGTCTCGGGTGCGGCAAACAAGGGGCGTTGACGTCGTCTTGAAAGAGGCTATATCTATCGAAGAGGCGCGGACGTTGGAACGGTTCGTCTAGGTCTGGTTTTGCGGTGAGGAGCATGCACCGGTTGAAAGCTGGTTTCGCTCAGCGCGGGCGTTCTGTGCGGCGCAGGTGTTCTCCTCAGCTGGAGCTCGCGTTTCCGGCGCGTTGGGGCGGCGCTCGCGCAGGGGCGGGGCGGAAGCGCGCGGAGAGGGGGAATGTGCCGCATCGGGCTCGCCCGCTCCAAAGAGCGGCCGAGCCCGTACACGTTACGATGCGTGCGCGGCTGGCTCCGCTCCGAAGTCAGCACGTTTTTCCGACGGTGCGACTTGCTTTGGGGCGCGCCACGCGGCGCGACCCGAAGCGCTTTCGGATCCTGCACTTCTCCGTTCAGCGCGATCACCTGCACCTCGTCGTCGAAGCTGCGGATAAACGTGCCCTTTCGAGCGGGATCCGCGGCGTCGCTATCCGCGTCGCGCGATACGTGAACGATCTGTTGTCGCGACGCGGGCCGCTGTGGGCGGATCGGTGGCATGGCAGGGCGCTTCGGACGCCGCGGGAGGTGCGCACCGTGCTCGCCTACGTGCTGCTGAATTTTCGTAAGCACGCTCCTAGGCGCTTGGGCGCGGGCGTCGACCCGTTCTCGTCCGGGATGTGGTTCGACGGATGGCGTGGGTGGCGCGCCGCTTCGGGGGTTGCACCACCGTTCGCCGAGCGAGCGGCGTGGTTGAAGAGACACGCTGACGACCTCGTCGACTTGCCGATTGGCGTCGCCCGTACCTGGCTCGCACGCGTGGGGTGGCGGCGGCATGGGCTGATCGGGCTCGACGAAGCAATGGGGTCGGGCCAGCGCGCGGACGTGGCGGCGGGGACTGCATTTTTGCCACCTTGAGCCGCAAGGTTTCGACGACGCCAGCCCGGCCCGCAGGCGCGACAGCACCTGGCTCGTTTCCTGCTCCGCTCGTCGCAGCGCAAGGCGAAGCCGTGTGGGCGACTAGCGCTCTTGCAACGCGCGGCACGGAAATGCTTTTCAGCCTCTGCCGCCGGGCGTCGTACGGTGGCAAGAAAAAAGCACGTTCGGACGGTGCGCGTGTTCGAGCGCGCGAGCTACCAGATTTCGAGTGGCTCGCGGTCGGATTCGGAGACGAGGGCTTCGAGGGCGCCGGCGCTGCGGTCGGTGATGCGGGCCGCGTAGTCGCGGAGGTAGCCGCGCTCGGTGCTCGAGTGCTCGGCGAGGATGACGCTCGAGCCGGCTCGGAGGTGAGCGAGCACGGCGTGGTGGCCTAGCTCGCCGGTGACGTAGGCGTCGAAGCCGGGGGCGCGCTCGAAGATGCTTTTCCCGGAGCCGGCGCAGACGGCGACGCGGCGTACCACGCTGCCGGAACGATGGGCGGCAGTTGCCGCGACGCGCAGCGACGGGCGGCCGAGATGCGTCTTCAGGCGGTCGACGAGCGCCGTGAGGGTGAGCGGCTCCGTGAGCTCGATGGAGCGGCCCATGCCGAAGCCGGGCGTGGGGCGGGGCGCTAGCGGGTAGAGGTCCCAGGCAGGCTCCTCGTACGGGTGCGCGTCGCGGAGGGCGCGCGCGATGGCGCCGAGCGCGCGCTTCGGGCAGACCATTTCGAGGCGTGTCTCGGCGACGGTTTCGAGCTTGCCCGCCGTGCCGATGGTCGGGTTCGTGTTCGCGCTACCGAGGAAGGTCCCGGTCACGGGCGCTTGGGTCGAGCACTGGCTGTACTCGCCGATCACGCCGGCGCCCGCGGCGGCGAGGGCCGCGCGGAGCCGGTCCGCGTGCTCGGGCGGGATGAAGGTGACGAGCTTGAGCTCGGCACTCGGGTCGAGCGTGGCTGCATCGACGAGAGGTTCTGTAGCGCCGGGGCCGACGCCCGCGGCGAGCCAGTCGTTCACTCCGCCGGGCGCGGCGTCGAGCGCGGTGTGGGGGGAGTAGACGGCGATGCGCGCGGCGGCGGCGCGGAGGAGCGGCCCTCCGCCGGCCGCCGTGCCGTCGAGCTTCTTGAGCGGGGCGAAAATCGGCGGGTGATACGCGACGATGAGACCGGCGTGGCGCGCGACGGCTTCGTCGAGCACCGCTTCTGTGAGATCGATGGTGCAAAGTGCACGTTCGACGGTGGGCGCCGTGCCGCCGGTTGGCGGCACTCCGAGGACGAGCCCCACGTTGTCCCAGCTTTCGGCGAAGCGGAGTGGAGCGAGCTCCGATAAGAGCTCCACCGCTCGCGACAGCGGGAGCACCATGCCTCAGTGCCTCGGTTCGTGGGAGTCGGGGTCGAGCGGGGCGCTGGAGGCCAATGGCGCGCTCTTTCGCTGCGACATGATCGCCTTCAGCGCTTGCATGAACATGCCGTCGACGCGCTGGTAGTAGACGCGCGTGAGGCTGATGGCGCGCTCGGCGTCGGAGCTCTCGAGCGCTTCGTTGAACTCGCGCAGGTATTGCGGAAAGCTCGGCTCGAGCACCCAGAGGGCGGGGAAGCGGTCGATGATCTCGCGGTACGCTTCCAAGAAGGGGTTCGCGATCCACCGGACGGCAACGGAATGCCCCGCGTCGACGAGCGCGTCGAGCCAGCGCTGGAACCCGTGGCCGATGAGGACCGGATCGCCGCGCTCGAAGGCGGCGATCACGAGCTCCGTGATGTCGCGCAGGCGGGCGATGTCGTTCTTGTCGGCGCGCTCGGAGGCTAGCTTGGTCGCGAACTCGATCACGAGCAGGCGGCCGGGCAGGATATCTTCGAGCAGGTGCAGGCTCTGGCCGAGATCGGGCGCTGATTCGAGGAAGGGGGCGAGTAGCTCGAGCGTTCCGCTCTTCCTGAAGTCGGCGACGGTCACGCCCTGGCCGTGGCGCACGGTGACCAGGCGCGCCTGCTCGAGACGGCGCACGGCTTCACGCAAGGTGTTGCGGTTCGTGCGGTATTCGGCCGCAAGCTCGCGCTCGCCGGGGAGCCGCTCCCCCGGGGCCAGGTCGCCCGCCAGGATCCGCCGCCGGACCTCGCGAAAGATCGTGGTGGCGATGTTGCCGGCTGCGGGGCGCTCGTCGCTCAAGGGGCTCTCCTCACGGGGTCAGAACCAGAATGCCGCTCCGACGGAGACATAGGGCCAGCCGAGCCGAACCATCAGCCCCACCGAGCGAGCAAACATGAAGCGGCCGCCGGCGAAGATGACGGGCTCGAAAAGATCGAGGTGCGACGCCGAGTTCGAGCACGGTGCATCGTTGCACACACCGTCGTACGACCAGCGCGTGTAGTGCGCCGAGAGCCCGAGCTCGCCGAAGACGCTGATGATGGGCGTCAGGAAGAAGTTCCACTGGGCCGTCACGGGGAACCAGAGGTCGGTCGCCGAGCAGCCGTCGGTGTACGTGTAGTAATAATCCCAGCCGCGACCGTACGAGCAGTACCGGTCGGTCCCGAAGTGGACGAAATCCGCGCCGAACGAGATGCCGATGTTGTTGTTGATCTGGGGGATCGGCCCGTTGTGCACGAACGGAATCGCCACGCGGGCGCCGATGCCGAACCCGCCGCTCGTGTACGGCGTGCGGTCGTATTGAGCGAGCACGTGCGGCTCGAGCTCGAACGGGTAGTTCGGATGCTGGCCGGGGTGCTTGATGATGCCGCTCTCCGCGTGCGCCGCGGGGGCGAGCAGGAGCAGCACGAAACCGAGTAGCAGAGCGAGCGGGCGAGCGGCGACGCGGGGTGAGGTCATGGATAATGAGTGTGGGGGGCTCAGGCTGCGAGCTTCAGCACGAGGGCGCTCGTCAGCTCGTTCACGATCTCGGGCGTCGAGCTTAGGACACGGTCCCGGAAAAGCTCAACCCACGAGGTGACGCGAGCGACGTCGGGAGGCTCGATCCGCAGGCGTGGCCGCGCGCTCAGCGCCCGTTCGAGGCGGGTGACCACGAGCGCCGCGTCGGGAGCCCGCGAGACGCCACGCGACTCCAGGTTACGCGCGAGGCCCGAAAGGCTAGTCCCCTCGTGAGCTCTAAATTCGGCGCGTTCGAACAGCTCGGGCGTCTGCGCCACGCCGAGTGCGGCAAGATAGAGCGAGCGCGCCGCGTCGCCTTCTGCGAGGGCCGCGTCGAGCAAGAGCTCGACCCCCACGTGCGCGACCGCGCGCGCCGTTCCGCGCCGCACGCCTTCCGCGTCGAGCCACGCCGTCGCCTCGCTCACGAAGCTGCGAAAGGCCAAAAGCTCGTGAAAGGCATGGTCGGTGAGGTGATGGAAGCGAACCCCCTCGCCGAGCACGCCGGCGCTCGGTCGCGGCGTTTTGAGCCCGAGCATGCCGCAGAAATCCGGCAGCATGGCTCCGAGCACGAACTCCGGGCTCGCGCGGAATTGCCCTGCGATCGCGGCATGGCCGAAGAAGTTCATGCTAGAGGCAGCAATTCCACACGAAATTGCGAGACCCGGACAGTAGCATGCGAGGCGCTGGCGCGAGATCATGACGTACGAGGTGCGGCCTGCGTCGGTCGTTCGGCGCCGAAAGCTGAGCGCGCGCGTCAGCGAGCTAACGCTCGAAGTGCACGGAGAGCCTGCGTTTCGCTGGCACGCCGGACAGCACCTTGCCATTCACCTGCCAGGGGGCGTTCCTACCCACGACGGTCCGCTCTGGTACTCGATCGCCTCGGCGTGGGACGGAAAGGCGCCGGCGGTCTTGAAGCTCGCGATCGGTTCGGGCACGGGCGGCGATCTGCTCGCGGCCGTGCGCGAGGGTGACGAGCTTGGCATCAGCGGGCCCTACGGCACCTTCGCGTTGCCGCCGACGCCCGCGGTGCTTCTCGTCGGCGTTGGCACCGGCGTGGCGCCGTTGCGCGCGTTCGCGGAGGAGGCGCTCGCGCGCGCGGGCAACGTAGAGGTCGCGCTCGTCGTCGGTGCGCGCACGCGGGATGACTTGCTCTGGCACGACGAGCTCACGCTGTTCGCCGCGCGGAACGAGCGGTTTCGGTACGTGCCCGTGCTGAGTCGCTCGGAGACGGACTGGGCGGGACTTGCCGGGTACGTGCAGCATCACCTTGCCGACGAGGCGGCGCGTCTGCCGTCGGGTTTCGTGGTGCGTGCGTGTGGCTCGGAAGCGATGGTCGAGTCGGTGCTCGAGGCGCTCGAGCGGCTTGGGGTCTCGCGCGAGCGGGTCGAGACGCAGAGCTATTCGTAGCGGGTCATCCCAGCCGGATGAGACGTTCTGGGTTTGACGCGTTCTGCCGGCAATTAGGTCAACGACGGGAGCGCCCTGCCTGCCTCTCGGCGGGAACGTGATTCTGATGCTTTTCTTTGTGTTTGTTTTCGGGGCCCCGGCCCCGAAAACGGCGTTCCAAAACCTTCACTCATTTATCCAAGAGTTCGTTCCTCAGGCAATCTTGGTCTCAGGCTTCGGCCGCGGCGAGGCGGCGCGCGCTGCGGCGGCGGAGCGCTCGAATCGCGAGGGCCAGCGGGACTGCGAGGAGGAGCGTCAGGGGAACGAGCACGCCGAGGGCGCGAATCGTGACGGTGACGATGCCGGCGCCGAGGTTCACGGAATCGGACGCGGCGTGCACGACGGAGCTCGAGAAATCGGAGAAGGAAGCGCTCACGAGCGGGCGTGACGGCGCGAGCGCGACCGAGATCGTCGAGAGCGCGGTCTCGTGCTCGAGAAAGCGCCGGCGGCCCTCCATACGCTCGATTTCCGTGCGAACTCCCGCGACTTCGCGCTGGACGTTGAGAGCGTCCTCGACCTTGCTCGCGCGCTTCAGGATCTCCAAGAACTGCGCTTCGAGCTCGCGCTGGACATGGATGCGCGCGTCGAGGTCGATGGTCTCCTCGCTCACGTCTTCGGTCGAGATGCGCTCGCTGCCGGTGCCCGTGCCGAGACGCCGCAAGCCTTCGAGCGCGGAGCTGAAATGCGCGGCGGGAACGCGCAGCGTGAGAGTGACAGCTCCTTCACCGCGCGCCTCCTCCCCCGAGACGGCTTGACGCTCGGTGCTCGCGACGAAGCCGCCCTCGCGCTCGGCGATGCGCGACGCCGCGGCCTGCGCGTCGCCGAGATCCTTCACCTCGAGCTCGAGTGACGCTTTCTTGACGATGCGGCGCACCTCGTCGCTCGCGGGTTTGCCATCGGCCGGCGCGGGGACAGCCGGGCGGGCGGGGGCGCTCGCGGCAGGGGGCGGAGCTTCCGCCGCCGAGGAGCCTGAGCCGGGCGCGGCTTTGTTCATGGCGCAGCCCGCCATGACGAGGGCGGTGACGACGAGCGAGCCTGCGAGCGGTCGGCGAGAGAGTCCCATCTTGTCCTACCTTTCCCTCGAGAACGCGCGAGCGCGTTGGCGCTTACACCACCCCTCGGGTTAGCCTTTGGCTCGCGGGTTTTGCCCATGCACTTCGGACGCAGGGACGCCTTGAAGCTCGGCTTCACGGGCCTGGTTTCGACCGGGTGCTCGCGCTCGCCCTCGCCGCGCCTGGCCGAGCCCGAGCCCCGTAGCGCCGAGGTCGGCAGTGGATTCGCGACTCCGCGCGGCCCGGTCGTCGAGGTGAGCCCGCCGCCCGGCACGTTCACGCTCGCCTTCGGCTCCTGTAGCCGTCCGAACATGGCGCAGCCGCTATGGAGCGACGTGAGGAACCTCGCGCCCGACGCGTGGGCGTGGCTCGGCGACATCGTCTATGCCGACACGGACGACGTCGCGCACACCCGCGAGCTCTACCGGACCCAGGCCGAGCGCGCCGACTACGCCGGGCTCGTCGCCCAGACCG
>DATMCL010000264.1:0-7048 GCA_035558375.1 Polyangiaceae bacterium | reverse complement strand
GGCGGGTCTGCAGGCTCGGGGACCGGTGAAACCGGCGGCCTCGGCGGGCTGGGCGGTTCGGCCGGCGGCGGGCGGGGCGGGATGGCCGGAACGAATGCAGCCGGCTGCGGAGGAAAGCCCGATTTCATGAACGATCCCATGAACTGCGGCAGCTGCGGCCACGTCTGCGACCCCGACGAACAGGAATGCCTGGCCGGCTACTGCGCGTCGTCGCCCTGCGACGGCGTTTGCGCGATGTACACGACCGTGACGCTCAAAGCGGGGGACGGCTACAGGCAAGACGGGATCGGCACGGGGGAGGTCTGTACCGAGATTTATGGGTACGCCCCGAGGTCCGGCACGCCGAGCCTCGTGTGCTGGAACTTCGCCAATGGGCGCACGCTTCAGGTCAACGGCAAAGGCATTCAGTGCGACTTCACGGGCCACCCCTTCGATGTGCCATTGCGTAGGGATGGCTTGTGCGTCCGGGTGACCGCCGGCAACCAAAGCACCGCCGGGTTCGAGCTCCCCGACTGACCGCCCGAGGCGTTCCGCCTCCCGTCACCCGCCCGGGTGAGCAGGAACGCGATAGATTCGAAACGGTCCGACCCGTTCGTCGGGTGCGCGCGCGAAGAGGCGGGCGGCCGCGGTTCCGGCCGGGGCGGCGCGCAGGCGATTCCATAAGTGCTCGCTCAGCGCGTAAACCCCCGGGGCGGGGCGCGCGAAATCGAGGGCGGCAATCATCCCTTCGAGCGTGAACCAGTGGCATTCGAGGCCATAAACGGTCGGCGGATACCAAACCATCTGGGTGAGGAAGAGCTCGGGGGGCCTTCCGCCGGAGCTCCGGGCTTGTCGCGCGTGCCAGGCGCGGAGGTCGAGCAGGCCCTGACCCCAGTCGACGTTGGAGTCGTCGAGCCACTCGCTCCCGCGCTCGGGCCCCCCTGCCGCCTGGTTGAACCACGAAAGGTAGTGGAAGCGCGCGAGCCCGATGTCGGCTCCGGACCACACGAGGAGGACGGCGAGCACGACGCGTTCGAGCGGCGCCGAGCCGAGCCACACGACCGCGCGCGCGGCCCCGACGGCGAACAGCGGCACGAGCGGCAGCGCATAGCGCACGCCGGTGCCGAACATGGTCGTGCTCACGATCACCAAGAAGGTCACGAAGGTCGCGCCGAGGCCGAACCAGGCGAAGGTCTCCTCGCGATCCGACCAGAAGGCGATGACCCAGCCGACGAGCCCGAGGGTGAGCAGCGGCAAGCCGAGCTTCACGAGCAGCGCGAGCACGAAGTACTGCGGGAAGTGCGGGCTGAAGTGGCCGTGCAGGTAGCTCTGGTAGCCGGCGTTGGTGATGCGCAGATCGCCGAAGTAGCCGTCCACTCCGATCGTCCCGAGCGAGGTGAGCGCGAGCACGACGACGCTGATGCCGACCGTGATCACGCCCGCGAATGCCGCTTGCTTCCCGCGCGCGGCACGCTCGGGTCCCGAAGCCGAGAAGATCCAGGCGAGAGCGCCGATCGTCACGCCCACGGGCACGGCGAGCGCGGTTTGCTTGCTGGCGAGCGCCGCGCCCGTCGCGAGCCCGAGTCCAACCAGCGCGCGCACGCTCGGCGCCGGCATCAGCGCGAGAGCGACCGCGCGCTCGAGCGCGAGCGTCGCGAAGAACGTCACGCAGCCGTCGGTCGTGGCGACCGAGAAATGGCCGAGCAAGGGCGGACACGTCGCGCACGCGATCGCTGCTGCGACGGCGCCGACGGACCCGGCGAGCTTCCGCGCGAGCGAGGCCACGACGAGCACGAGCGCGCCGCCGAGCCACACCGTGGGCAGGCGTGCGAGGTAGACGGTGGTCTCCACGTTGACGCCCGGGCGCGTGAAGTACGAAACGCCGAAGCGCCACTGGTCGAGCTCGTTGAACCCCGCGAGGCCCCTGGGATCGAAGCGCGGCTCGAAGAGCCACGGCAAGAGTCCCGCGAGCCACTTCGCGAGCGGCGGGTGCTCGGGATTGAGCGCCATCTCCCCGGAGAGCCATTGCGCGTGACCTGCGGGGATGTACGCGAGCTCGTCGAAGGTGAGGGAAGACCGGCGGGCCGCGCCGGCCGCGAGCAGCGAGAACACGAACGCCGCCGCCGCAACGAGCCACTGACCCCGCGTGACCCCGCGCAACCGGACGTCGAGCCAAGCGTTGCCGCGAGCGTCCTCCCCAGGAGCCAAGACCGTCACGGGGCGACTCTACTAGGAAAGGGGGGCCTTTGCCCCCCGCGGCTCGCTTCGCGACCGCTCCCCCCGCCGCCTTCGGCGTGCTCGCTCCGCTCGCGTAGTTCCGCAGCGCTTTTATCCTTCGGGGACGACGAAGGCGTCGATGCGGAACTACTACCGTCACACGCGGCCGCGCGCATGAGCGTGGTATTAATCCCCGGATGCCGGTCTCCGAGCTCGCGACCCTGCTCGTCTCGTGCCCGGACCGTCGCGGCATCGTCGCCGCGCTCGCTCAGGTTCTCTACGGTCACGGCGCAAACATCCTCGACTCCGACCAGCACACGGACGCGGAGGCCGGAATGTTCTTCCAACGGTTGCGCTTCGACCTCGCGGAGCTCCAGACGGACAAGCTGACCCTCGAGCGCGCCATCGCGGAGGTCGCTGCGCGCTTCTCCATGAGTTACCGCCTCGTCTACGCCGAGGTCAAAAAACGCGTGGCCATCTTCGTGTCGCGCTACGACCACTGCCTCTACGACCTCTTGCTCCGGCACCGGAGTGGCGAGCTTTCCTGCGATATCCCGCTGATCGTGAGCAACCACCCGGACCTCGAGCCGGTAGCGCGCGATTTCGGGGTGCGCTTCGCCCACGTCCCCATCACGCCCGAGACCAAAGCGGCTGTCGAGCGGGGCGAGATCGAGCTCTTGGTCACCGAACGCATCGATCTCGTGGTGCTTGCCCGCTACATGCAGGTCCTCGGACCGGAGCTCGTGACGGCGTTCGAGGGGCGCATCCTCAACATCCACCACTCGTTCTTGCCCGCATTCGTCGGCGGCAAGCCGTACCAGCAAGCCTACCGGCGTGGCGTGAAGCTCGTGGGCGCGACCGCCCACTACGCGACCCTGAACCTCGACGAGGGGCCCATCATCGAGCAGGACGTGGCACGGGCCTCGCATCGCGATTCCGTCGACGACCTGTCGCGCAAGGGTCGAGATCTCGAGAAGGTGGTGCTGGCGCGGGCGGTGCGCTCGCACCTCGAGGATCGCGTGCTCGTCTACGGAAACAAGACGGTCGTCTTCGAATAGCCGAGAAAACGCCGCATTTCGTGGCTTGCCTCAAGCTTCCGGACACGCGGCCGTAATGTGATCGCAACCCTTCGTGGGCCGGGATACCCTCGTGCCCCGGAGCTCGCCCATGCACCCTTCGCCCCGAATGCCCAGCGCGGACGAGCCGCTCGACACGCACCAGAAGGCCCTGGCCGTGAACCTCGACCCGCGCCGCTACGGCACGTTCGCCGAGATCGGCGCCGGCCAAGAGGTGGTGCGCTGGTTCTTCCGGGCGGGCGGCGCGGCAGGGACGATCGCGAAGAGCATCTCCGCCTACGACATGACCGTGAGCGATGCGATCTACGGACAGACGCGCCGCTACGTCTGCCGCGAGCGCCTCGAGAGCATGCTCGACCACGAGCAGCAGCTGAACCTCGAGCGGCTCCGCGACGCGCGCGGCGACACGACCGCTTTCTTCGCCTTCGCGGACACGGTCTCGGCCAAGAGCTTCAAGGGCAACAACGAGTGCCACGGCTGGATGGGCGTGCGCTTCCAGGCGCATCCGCGCGATCAAGACAGCCAGATCATCATCCACGTGCGCATGCTCGACACGGAGAACGCGCTCCAGCAGGAAGCGCTCGGCATCGTCGGCGTGAACCTGCTCTACGGCGCGTTCATGCACCACGACCCGATTCGGCTCGTCGAGTCGCTGCTCGACAACCTGAGCACGCAGCGCATCGAAATCGACATGATCGAGTTCTCGGGCATCGAGTACCGGCACGTCGACAACCGCGTGATGAGCCTGCGCCTCGTTCAGCTCGGGCTGACGGGCGCCGCCATGTTCGGGCCGACCGGCGAGGTGCTGCAGCCGTCCGAGGTGCTCTACAAGCGACCCGTGCTCGTCGAGCGCGGCTCGTTTCGCCCGGTCACGCGCGTGAACATCGACATGTTGCGCTGCGCGCGCACGCAGTTTCGCGAGTCGCTCGGCGAGGGCCAGGACGACGTCGTCGAGCTGATGGAGATCACGATGAAGAACCTGATGGCCTCCGGCGCCATCGACTATCGTGATTTCTTGGCACGCGCCGACGTGCTCGCCGCCGCCGGCAAGACCGTGCTGATCTCGGATTATTTCGAGTACTACCGGCTGGTCTCGTACTTCCGGCGCTACACGCAGAAGCCGGTCGGGATTACGCTCGGCGCCGGCAGCCTGCTCGAGCTCTTCGACGAGAAGTATTACGCCGATCTCGCGGGCGGCGTGCTCGAGTCGTTCGGTCGCTTGTTCAAGAACGACACGCGTCTCTACGTCTATCCGCTCAAGGATCAGAAGAGCGGCGAGCTTGCCACCGTCGCGAACCTTCAGGTGGCGCCTCACCTCCAGAAGCTCTACGGGCACCTGGTCGACCGCGGGTGCATCTTGCCGCTCCACGGCTACGACCCGGAGTGCCTCGGCATCTTCTCGCGCGACGTCGCGAAGCGCATCCAGGCGGGCGACCCGAGTTGGGAGAGCGAAGTGCCTCCCGAGATCGGCGAGGTCATCAAGCGCCGCGGCTACTTCGGCTGCCGCAAGGTCGTGCAGGCGACGCCGTAGCGGCCGCGCTCACTGGCAGACGCTGTCGTTTCCGGCGCCCGCTGCGCCCGCGGCACCCGCCGCGCCCGCTTCACCCGCAGGCTCGCACGCCTTGCACGCCGGGAGACCCTCGTAGTCTCCGCACTGGGCGCAAGGGCTCGTGCACGCGATTTCGTTCGGAGCGCCCATCGTGATGCTGCCGCCATCGTACGCGTCCGGATCGAGACCGCAGCTCGATGAAACGTCGCCCGAGGCTCTGAAGTAGGTCGCTTCCCCCGTCGCGTCGAGCTCGAGGACGTACTCGTTCTCCTCGCGCTCGATGAACGTGTAACGAAAACCTTGTCCGCAGATCTCGCGCCTCACCCTCGTGTCGGGCGCCATGCACGCTAGGGGGTCGGCGAATCCGGCGGGCACGGGAACGTCCGTTCGCCAGCACGTGAAGGAGCGAGCGTCCGTCGTGCACTGACAGTTCGGGTCGATGGCGGGCATGCCGGCGTCGCCTGCCGTTCCGGAACTACCTCCGGTCCCGCTCGCGCCCCCGAGCGCGCCGACGCCACCCTGGCCGCTCCGCCCGCCCTTCCCGCCGCTGCCGGCCTTCCCGGCCGCTCCGCCGCGCGTCGAGGCGCCGCCTTTACCCACCGTGCTTCCGCCCTGCGCGCTCGTTCCGGCGCGCCCCGCGCTCCCGCCTTTGCTCGCCGCGGCGCTCGTGCCCCCGGTTCCGACGTCCGAGTCGTCGTCACCGCTCGGGACACCGCGCGTCAGCGTGCTCGTGCCGCCGCAGGCGACGAAGCCGAGGGTGACGGCGCCCATCGCCCACGGTCGAGACGACGTTCTAGCCATGTTCGGCCATTCTAATCGCGTTGGTCCTCATGGGCACGAGCCGTCGTTGTCGCCGTCGCGGGTATTTCGGGTGCCGCAAGGTCGTGCAGGCGGCGCCGTAGGGCGCTACTCGAGCAGCACGCACGCGATACCGCCGCTCGCGCCCGCCGCGCCGCCCGCGCCGGGTTCACCGCCCTGGGTGCAGAAGTCGCAGTACTGAGCGCCGTTGCACGTGCCCTCTGGAACGCTGCCCGCGAAGTACGAGTAGGTGTGGCACGGGTAGGAGGGGAGGTCGTCGGTAACGCGCACGGCGATGAGCGCGCGGCTCACGCGGTCGAAAATGAATGTTTGCTCGGAGAAACCGGCCACGACGACGACCTCGATCAGGTTGCAGGCGAAGATCACCTGAGAATAGTGGTCGTCCGAGCAAGGGTCCGCGCGCGTCAACATGTCGTCGAGGTTCGTCGGGCAGTCGATGCGTGAGCAAAGCTGCTCGAGCGTCTCGAGCGTCGTGTCGGGGTCGTTCGGATCGCGCTCGCACGCTTCGCAGGCCGGTAGGTTCTCGTACTCGCCGCAGAGCGCGCACTCTTCGAAGCAGGATGAGTCGTGCGGCGTGCCCTCGGTCCTGGTCGCCAAGTCGAAGTCGCTCGAGTCGAGCCCGCAGCCCGGCGCCACGTAGCCCGAGGCGCTGAAGTACGTGGCGTTGCCCGCATGGTCGAGCTCGAGGCTGTAGTCGTTCTCTTCGCCTTCGATGAACGTGTAGTGGACGGAGCCGTCGTCGCAGTACACACGCTTCGTCCGCGTATCGAGCGCGGCGCAAGCGTTGGGATCTTGAAAGACGGGCGGGACTGTGACGGTCGCCGTCGAGCAAGAGACGCTGCGCGGGCCGGTCTTGGTGCAGGTACAGCCGGGGTCTACGTCGAGCCCATCGTCGCCGGCGCTGCCTGCGGTGCCGCCGACGGCGCTCGTGCCGCCCTTACCAGGCGAGCCGCCTTTGCCGCTCGAGCCGCCCTTGCCGGTGGTCCCGCCCTTCGCGCCCGTGCCTCCGGCGCTCACGGTCCCGCCGCCCACGCCGTTGCCCGTGCCGCCGTTTCCCGCTTTGCCGGGTGAGCCGGCGCGCGCCCCGCTGCCGCCGCTCCCGACGACCGAGTCGTCGTCGCCGTCCGAGTCGTCGTCCCCGGTCGGAACCCCGCGGTGCAGCGTGCTCGTGCCGCCGCACGCCACGAACCACATCGCCGCCGTGCCGAGCACCCAAGCGCGAGACATACGTCTAGTCATTCCACCAACTCCCGAAGAACGATTGCTTCTAGCGCGACCGCTCCACACCGTCGAGGCGCGCCAGGCTGTCCCCGATGAAACGCCACGTACCGTCCTTTTTCGAGTTGGGGGCTGCGGCACGGCGTGGGGCCTCGCAGGCTGAAAAGCATTGCCGTGCCGCGCCGTGCGG
>DATMCL010000263.1:0-8070 GCA_035558375.1 Polyangiaceae bacterium | reverse complement strand
GCTCCAGGCGTCGGGGCGGTTATTAACGGCGCGCCGCGTTTCCGTCTGCAACGAGCCCATAGCCCCGAGGCCGAGCACCACGCCGCCCCACCGGCTCAGCAGTCGTCGCGGCGTTTTGCGCGGCGTGGCTCGCCACGACTTCGTCCCCACGTCGTGCCCCCACGCTGGCAACGCCCGCGTAAGGGGGCACCCGTGCGCGCAGGCCGGAGGCCGAGCACGCGGGCCGTACCGCGCCGCACCCACGCGCGGGGCATCAACTAGCTTGTGGCGGCGCGAAGGCTCGGGTCGGCGAAGAGCGTGCCCTGGCGGGTAGCTAGAGCTGGCCGGCGCGCGCCTTGTCGATCCACTCGCGGATCTCGGCCTCGATCACCGAGAGCGCCTGATTTTTGAAGGGCCGCAGCAGGAACGGGACATCCATGTCGAGGTCGATGGTCTTTTCCTGCACCTCGATCGCACCGCTCAGGCTGATACCTTTGACCGTGAACGAAATGTCGGCGCGGTTCGGGTTCACCCAGCGTGTCTGCGGGTTGTACTTGGCGAACTTTTGCCCGTAGCTCTTGATCGCGGCCTCCGCTGCCTGCTTGGCGCGTTCCTGGCCGAGGTCGTGCGATACCGAGTGCTTCATGAGGTCGGCCCTCCTCTACAAGCTGCGCGGCTCGACCGCAATCTCGCTGTAGACGCCGAAGTGGTCGGACGGCCAAAGGCGGCCGTCGGGGCCCTCCTCGGGCTGGTTGAAAACGATTTTCGTCCGTAGCGGTTCGCCCCGGAGCTTCTCGTCGGGTCCGCGCACGAAAATGTAATCGATTCGCCGCGCTGGCTCCCGATTCGCGCGGGCGTAGTCATTCCGTGGGTCATACGTGGCGCCCGGCCCGCCGTCGCCGCCGTAGACCCAGGCGTCCGCGAAATACGCACTCCGTCCGTTCTGAACGGAGAGCCCTGTGAGAAAGCGGATCTCGTCGGCGTCCGGCGCGGCGTTGAAGTCCCCCATCAGGATCGGCGGGAGATGCCCGGCACTGGGCGGCGCGAGCTCGCCCACGCGTGCGGCCACGTGGAGGGCCTGCGCGAGCCGGGCGAAGCCATGCTCGAAGCGCCAATTGAAGTGGGTAACGAACACGGGGAGCTCACCCCACTCCGTCCGTAGGCGCGCATAGCCGAGCGACCGGGGCTCGCCCGTGCCGGCATGCGGCAAGGCCTCGCTGCGGCTCTCCATGATGGGAAAACGGCTGAGGATCGCGTTGCCCATCACGAGGCCGTTGCCGTAGTCGGCAGCCGGCGCGTAGGCGATCGCGTAGCCGAGCTCGCCTGCGATCTCCGCCGCCTGATCCTGTGGAGCGCTCGGCTCGCGGCCGGGCTCGAAGAGCCGCATCACCTCTTGCAGGCCGACGATGTCGGGTTCGAGCTCGGCGAGCTCTCGTGTGATGAGCCGAAGCCGCTCCGGCCACATACCTGAGCGGTTCCAGACATTGAGGGTCACCGCTTTCAGCACACGAGGAGCCATCGCACGGTGTCAGTCATAAGCTACCGCGTGGTCGGAAAGAAGTAGGGCGATGTGTGAGATGGTGAGCCCTGTCTCGTCGCGTTCCTCGCGGACGCCGCTCCTCGTGTCGGCTCCTTGCCCTTCCGCCGACGGGAATGTGGAGGTAAGCTACAGGGTTCAAGGGTCCACGGGCGGCACGTCGCCGCCTTGGGGGACCTCCAGGTTCAGAGCTTGTCCCAGGAACACGCGATGCTCGTAGGCGTCGATTTCGGCGGCACCCAGGTGAAGGCCGGAATCGTCGACGGCGGCGAGGTCGTGCGTTCAATGACAGCGGACACGACGCCGGGGGCGGCCATTCGCGAGGTGCTCGAAACCCTCACGAACGTCGTGCTCGCGCTCACGCCGAAGCCTTTGGCCGTGGGATTTGCTATTCCCGGCGAGGTGGACGCCGACGGGCGCTGCTGGCGGCTCACGAACGTCCCCGGCTTCGAGGGCGTGCACATCGGGCGAGAGCTCGCGGAGCGCCTCGGCTGTCCGATCAGCGTCGAGAACGACGCCACGGCCGCCGCCCTCGGCGAGCGCCTCTACGGCCATGGCCGCGCCTACCCGAGCTTCCTGATGGTGACGCTCGGCACGGGCATCGGTGGCGGGCTCGTGATGGGCCATTCCCTTCATACCGGCGCCAACGGCTTCGCGGGCGAGGTGGGCCACATGAACGTCACGCGCTCGCTCGACGCGCCGCTCTGCGCTTGCGGGCAGCGCGGCTGCGTCGAGGCGTACGTCGGCACGAAGGGCCTCTTGCGCCGCTTCCGCGAGCTCGGCGGTCACGCGGACGAGGTGCTGCCCATCGCGCTCGCGGCGCGCAAAGGTAACGAGGCCGGGCTGCGCGTGTTCGAGGAGATGGGCGAGGCGCTCGGCAAGGGGCTCGCCAACATCCAGAACCTGCTCGACCTGAACGCGATCGTGTTCTCGGGCGGCGTTTCGGCCTCGTTCGATCTGATCGAGCCCCACGTGCGGCGCTCGTTGCGCGAGTTCGCGTTTGCTCCGCCCTTGGCGGAGGTGCCGCTGCTCGTGAGCCAGCTCGGCGAGCGTGCGGGCGTGATCGGCGCCGCGCACCTCACCGAGCTCTGAGCTTCGGCCGCGTCAGGCGGCTTTGAGCACCACTTTCTCGCAGCCGTCCTCGCGGTTCAGGAACATGTCGTAGCCGCGCGCCGCTTCGGAGAGCGGCAGCCGGTGGGTGACGACGAACGACGGGTCGAGATCGCCGTTCTGGATGCGCTCGAGCAGGGGACGCATGTAGCGCTGGACGTGACACTGCCCGCTCTTCACGGTGAGCGAGCGGTTCACGATCGCGCCCATGGGGAAGTGGTCGATGAGCCCGCCGTAGACGCCGACCACCGAGACGACGCCGCCGCTCTTGCAGCAGCGGATGGCTTCGCGGAGCGCCAGCGGGCGATCGGTTTCGAGCATGAGCGCCTGCTTGGTGCGATCGAGCGCATACATCGCGCCCGCGCCGTGCGCTTCCATGCCGACAGCGTCGATGCAGGCGTCGGGGCCACGCCCGCCCGTCATCTCGCGCAGCGCTTCGGCGACGTCGGTCTCCTCGTAGTTGATGACGTCGGTTGCTCCGCCCCGCTTCAAGGCGAGGTCGAGACGGTACGGCAGCCGATCGATCGCGATGATGCGTTCGGCCCCGAGCAGGCGGGCGCTCGCGATCGCGAACTGCCCGACCGGTCCCGCACCCCAGACGGCCACGACCTCGCCGCCCGTGAGGCCGCACATCTCCGCGCCCATGTAGCCGGTCGGAAGAATGTCGGACAGGAAGAGCACTTGCTCGTCCGTGAGCCCCTCGGGCACCTTGAGCGGGCCGATGTCGGCGTACGGAACGCGCACGTATTCGGCCTGACCGCCCGCGTAGCCGCCGAGCAGGTGCGTGTAACCGAAGAGGCCGGCGGGGGAGTAGCCCCAGAGCTTCTCCGCCATCCAGGCGTTGGGGTTCGAGTTCTCACACAGCGAAAACATGCCGTCCTCGCACGACAGGCACCCGCCGCACGCGATGGGAAACGGCACGACGACGCGATCGCCGACGGAGAGGTTCGTGACGGACGTCCCGAGCTCGACGACCTCGCCCATGAACTCGTGTCCGAGCACGTCGCCCTTCTCGAGCGTCGGCATGAGCCCGTTGTAAAGGTGCAGATCCGAGCCGCAGATCGCCGTGCTCGTCACGCGCACGATGGCGTCGCGCGAATTCAGGATCTTCGGGTCGGGGACGTCCTCGACGCGGACCTGTTTCTTCCCGTACCAGCAGTTCGCTTTCATGACTGCACCAATCCCTTCACGAGCGGCAGCGAGCTTGGCTCCGGCGGTCGCGCCGCGTGGAGCCCTGGGTGGATGCTCGCGTCCGAGGCGGTCGCTTCGCCCGTCTCGAGGATTTGTTTGAGGCGGCGCAAGTCGGCGAGCAGCTGCTGCTCGGGGATCTCGCCGAGGAGCTTCACGACGGCGGCGCCGAGGGTGCCCCAGGGCGGATCGAAGCCCATGTCGACGTGAAGCTCCGTGCCGCGCCCGCGCGGGCCCGGCAGGAACGTGACGGAGCCGTGGTTATCGAGTCCGGCGCCTTCGAGCGAGCGCCACGCGATACGCTCGTTCGGCCGGTCTGCGACGATCGCGGCATCCCACTGCAGGTGGAGGCCCCCCGGCCCGCGCGCGCGCCAGATCGTGAGGCCGTCGAACTCGTCGATCTCTTCCACGTGGCGCAGGAAGCCCGGCAGGTTCTTGAGGTCGCGCCAGAACGCGTACACGTCGGCGGGGGAGCGATTGATGGTCACCGTGGCATGCAGCCGCACTGGCACCGCGGAACGCTGGCGCGCGGCGCCCCACGCATCGAGCATCGTGACGCCGGCGAGCGCCGTCGTCGTCGCGAGCAGCCCGGCGCGGTGCCGAGCCTCACGCTTGAGCGCGCGATCGACGAGCGCGAGGATGGCCGCCGTCTCGAGTCCGAGACGCACCCAACGCAGCCGAGTGACCTGGCGTTTCGCTCCGTTTTCGTGCGCTCTGACCGCTTCGAACTGCATGGTGGACCTCCGCAGGTGACGTGAACGCTCGCGTGCACTGCAACAGTCGCGCCGCGGGCAGAGCGCGGTCGTGCGGGGCACGGGCTATAGCGGGACGGCGCTCGCGGTTCGCGCGCGGTCGATGGGTCCGACGCGGGGCGTTACCTCTTGCCACGGCGTGCCAGGGGGCCACACCGATTGTTCTTGCGCGGGTGACGGAGTAGAGGGCGATGCGTGAAAGCGATCGTGGTCTCGACCCCCGGCGGCCCCGAGGTGCTCCGCGTGGCGGAGGTGCCCGACCCCGTGCCGGGCGAGCGCGAGGTCGTGATCGACGTGCGCGCGGCGGCGCTCAATCGTGCGGATCTTTTACAGCGGCGCGGTGTGTACCCACCGCCGCCCGGCGCCTCGAGCGTGCTCGGGCTCGAATGCGCGGGGGTCGTGAGCGCCCTCGGCCCCGGCATCGCCGCGGCTCAGGTGGGCGACCAAGTGATGGCGCTTCTGCCCGGCGGTGGCTACGCGGAGCGCGTCGCCGTGCACGAGCAGCTGCTCTTGCCGATCCCGCCCGGACTCTCCTTCGAGCAAGCGGCGGCGATCCCCGAAGCGTTCCTCACGGCGAGTGAGGCGCTCTTCACGCTTGGGCGCACGCTGCCGGGCGAGTGGGTGCTCGTTCATGCCGCCGCGAGCGGCGTCGGATCCGCGGCCGTAGAGCTCGCGTGTCGTGCGGGAGCGCGCGTGCTCGCGACGACCAGCGCCGGGAAGGTCGCGCGCGTGCGCGAGCTCGGCGCCGAACGCGTCGTGGCGCGCGAGAGCGAAGACTTCGTCGCCGCTGCGCTCGAGGTGACGGGAGGGCAGGGCGTCGACGTCATCGTCGATCTCGTCGGCGGCGCGTATTTCGCGAAGCACGCCGCGTGCCTCGGCTCACTCGGCCGGCACGTGGTCGTCGGTCTCGTCGGCGGCGCCAAAGCCGAAATCGACCTCTCGCGCGTGCTCTCGCGGCGCCACTCCATCCTCGGGCTCGTGATGCGGACGCGCAGCGTGCTCGACAAGATCGCCGTCGTGGAGCGCTTTCGCCGGCAATGGCTGCACCGTTTCGCCGACGGCGGCCTCGTGCCGCTCGTGGACAGCGTGTTTCCGCTCGCCGACGCCGCGGGCGCCCACGAGCGCATGGAAGCGAACGCGAACGTCGGAAAGATCGTGCTGCAGCTCGGCGACGGGAGTTAATCGGCCGTCGCGCGGCGCGTGCCTCAGCCGAGGTGCGACTTCAGTCGGATCAGCCCCGGCCCCGGCCGCACTGCAGCCTGACAGGCGAGGCGCGACGTCTTGCCGCCGCCGAGCAAATCGAGGAGCTCCTGCTCTTCTGGCTCCGCGGGCGCGAAAAGCTCGATGCCCGTGAGCACCTCGGTGTGGCAGGTCCCGCAGCTCGCCGAGCGGCACGAAAAGGGGACCGGCGCGAAGTGCTCATCGCACAGGTCGACGAGCGACCCTCCGTCGGGAGCCTCGATCGTCTTGGTGGCACCGAAGCCGTTGCCCAGAAATTCGATAGTCGGCAAAGGGGCTCGGAAGTTAACTAGAAGGTGCGCCTTGTGTCCAAAAGCACGGTGACAGGGCCGTCGTTCACGAGCTCGACCTGCATCGACGTGCGGAACCGCCCCGTCTGGACCGGCACCCCCTCGCTACAGTAGCGGCAAAACAGCGCGAAGAGCTCGGCTGCAGGCTCGGGCGCCATCGCTTCGGTGAAGCTCGGCCGCCGCCCCTTGCGCGCGTCCCCGAGCAGCGTGAACTGCGAGACGCACAAAAGCGCGCCCTTCACGTCGCGCACGTCGAGGTTCATCTTCTCCGCGTCGTCCTCGAAGATGCGGAGCCCCGTCACCTTGTCGCCGAGCGCCCGCGCGTCGGCCTCGGTATCTCCCGACGCGACCCCGACGAGCACGCACAATCCACGCTCGATGCTGCCGACGACTTCGTCGCCCACGCGCACCGAGGCGCGCGTCACTCGCTGAACCACGGCTCGCATTCGACGTCGAGCCTAGCTCGGACGGCCAGACGCGCTCCAGAGCCGCCCGCCGTGTACGCCGCCGGAGGCGCGATCCGCTGGGTCCGATGATCAGATCAGGGGAGAAAATGCGGTTGCCCCCGTGTGATTTCGGCGTAGTGCGGCCCGCGGGCTACGTACTCGTGGGGCGACGACGACGCAGCCCGCTGTTTACAACCGCCCGGATGTCCGAGCGGGGGTCTCGCGTTACTGAGGAGCGAGCTCGCGAAGCGCCTGCAGAATGACCTGTTCGAGGGAGGAGACGGAATGCGGAATGCGTGCGAGCGCGCGCTTCGCTTCACTCTCGCGAAAACCCATGCCGGCGAGCGCTTGAAACGCTTTCGCTCGTACGTCGGCGGCAGCGGGACGGACGGTGCCGCCGTACGGAGTGCCGTCGGCGTGGGCGAAGGAGAGCCCGGAAGAAGGAGTCCCCGTGATGATGAGCGAGCCGTCATGGGCAGCGCGGTGGTGGGCCCCGCAGAGGGTGAGGAGGTTGGCGACGAGGTGTTTCCCGCCCTCGCAGCGACGCTCGAGGTGATGCGGCTCCGTAAAGACCGCGTGCCGGCAACCGGGGACGCGACATTTCGCGTCTCGGCGCAGGACCGTGCGCCGCTTTGCGGGCGGGATGGTCTGGGTGGCGCGGGCCTGCGCGGCGCGGGCAGGACCCGAGCCCACATGGGCGCGAGTGTTGCCGTCGCACCCTGCGCCGACGTAGTCGCGAGCGTCGGCGCTATCGGCGCCCACGTGTACGCGAGCGTCCGCGTCGTCTCGAACGCCCACGTGTGCGTCCACGTGCCCGATGTGCTGAGCGTCGCACTCGGCCATCTCGACGATTTCGGGACCGACCTCGATGAGCTCCCCGCGCCCCTGCTGCGTGGCCTGGCGGCAGCGCTCGCAAACCGTGAGCGCGATTTGATAGCTCGAGCGCCCCGGGTCCCTGTTCCCCGCAAGGGTCTGACGACAGAGCAGCAGAAACGCTGCGTCGTCGTCGAGAGGCTCCCCCGCGTCGCGGCGAATTTTCGCCATCGCTTCGCGATAAGTCGCGAAAACCTCGCCCGAGAGCTCGAGGCGGAGCACATGACGCTCGAGCCGGAAGTCCGGAACATCGTCGGGGAGGCCCCCCGGACGATGACCGTTCACGAGCTGCTCGACTTCGCGCACGGTCCGGCCTCGGGCCGCTTCGAGCCACTCCTTCTCGGTAGCCGGAATCGCCACGCGCGTGACCTCGCGTGCGACCGAAAAGTTGATAACGCCCGTTCGGAGCTCCCCTGCGATTTGAGGAAGCTCCTCGAGCGCCTCGGCGACGCGGAGCTTTTCCTGCGTGAGCTTGGGCCCGTAGCCGAAAAGACGCTCGGTGTATTCCAGGAACGACGCGAACCCGAGCCGAACATGCGCCCCCGAGCGACGCGCCCGGAGAAGCGCGCGGCCTTCCTCGAAATCGAGCCCCGCGCGCTCCGTCGCGAGCCGAACGAGCGCTTCATGTGCCTGACGCCATGAAGCGTCGTCACCCT
>DATMCL010000262.1:0-5223 GCA_035558375.1 Polyangiaceae bacterium | reverse complement strand
GGTCGGCGTTCCCGGCCGCCGGCTGCTCCACCACATCCCGCTCAAGTTCGTGCGCAAGAAGGTCGCCGGTGGCGGCGCGCGCTCGGTGAATCAGGAGATCCCGCTGATCCCGTTCATCGACTTCTTGCTCTGCATCGTGCTCTTCCTCCTTGCGAGCTTCTCGGCGAGCGGCGAGCTCCCGATCGACAAGTCGATCAAGCTCCCGAACGCGGAGAACGTCATCGACATGACGGACGCTCCGATGTGCGCCATCACGGGCACGCAGATCCTGGTCGACGGCTCGCCCGCCGGCAGCACCCGCGTGATCGAGGAGGCGAACCGCCTCCAGCGCGTCGAGGAGCTCTTCAACATCCTCAAGAACAAGCGCGAGCTCTGGAAGCAGCTGAACCCGGGCAAGGACTTCCCGGGCGTCATCGTCCTGCAGGTCGATCGCAAGGTGCAGGCGCTCGTCGTGAAGAGCGTTTTCCAGACCGCCGCCTATGCCGGTTACCCGAACGTGAGCTTCATGGTCGGGCGCCTGGGCAAGCAGTAGCGGGCGCGAGCGGCGCCGCCTTCGCCGGCGCGCGCCGCTTCAGCCGGAGGGCCCGTGGCGGCCACGCGTAGAGAGGTCGGCGCCCACGAACGTGGGTTGCCGTCCGTCAATCAGGCGAAGGCCGAGCAGCGGCGCGCGCTGGTGTTCGGCCGCGTGCGGCTGCAGGGTATCCCGCCGCATTTCTGGCTCTGGTCGCTGACGGCGATCGGCGTGTTCTTCGTCATCTACTGGCGCATCGCCGAGGGGCACCTCGAGAGCGTCAAGGCGCAGGTGATGGCCAAGCAGCGCGCCGTGGCGCGCACGATAGGACCTACGATCCTGCCCTTCCGCGACAGGATCGAGCGCTGGGCCGTCGAGCTGGCCGGGCAGTACCCGGGCGATCACGTCGAAGGCGGTGCAGAGTACGAGCTGATTCGGCAAAGCGCGGGCGTCTATTTGAGGCTCCGGGTCGCGAACGCGAAGACGCCCAAGGACATTCGCAAGGCAGCGCGTGTCTCGCTCCACGACGGCTTCACGTCGTGCATGTTCGTCAATAAGGACGCCGCCGATCCGACCCAGGGCCCGCCGTGTCGCTCCACGGCGCAGTGCACGCCCGGCAAACTCTGCAACGAGTGGAACGTCTGCGGCGACCCGCCGATCCCCTACAACATGCGGCTCGCCTACCGGACGCTCCGCGTGCTCTCGAACGAATGGACGGACGAGCTCCACGGGACGACGAACGAGCTCGCCGTGAGCGCCTACGACCGTGACCTCGACAACGTAGCGAAGTACGACGTGCGCGTGGCGGCCGAGATCCTCGCCCGCTCGAAGTACTTCACCCTCGTCCTCGACGAAGATCCCGCGGAGGGCATGCCCAAGGAGCTTCCCGACGCCGGCGAGACGCCGGAGGAGCGGGTGCAGCGCGTGGGACACCCCGCGCGAGTCGGGATTTGGGAGCTGTCGAGCGGCAAGCAGCTGCTCAGGCTCCGCTCGAATGCTTCCGGGCGCTTCGTGCCCATGGGCGAGCGGGTGATCCGCGACCCTGCGATCGTCGCCGCGCAGGAACGGCAGGTGAACGGCTGCCAGCTCGCGCTCGAGGTGCGGGCCGCGCTCGACCCGGGCGAGCGTTAAGGGCGTTTCCGGTCGGCCGGCGCGGCCGCTCTGTGCGGAGCCCCTCAGTTGAGGAGCTTCGGCCCTGCGTGCGGCGTCTGCGGGGGCGGGCGGCCCTGCACGTCGAAGCGGATCTCCTTGCCGTCGTGATCGACGGTGACGTGTCCGCCATGCTCGAGCTCGCCGAAGAGAAGGTGGTCGCCGAGCGGGCGCTTCACCTCGTCCTGCATCAGGCGGCCGAGGGGGCGCGCGCCCTGGTCCTTGTCGTAGCCCTTCTCGGCGAGGTAGGCGCGCGCGGCCGGCGTGAGCGAGACCGTCACCTCACGGTCGGAGAGCTGCTCGGCGAGCTCCTTCGTGAACTTGTCGACGACGCGCTCCATCACGTCGGGCGACAGGGGGTCGAACTGGATGCGCGCGTCGAGCCGGTTCCGGAACTCCGGGCTGAACATGTTCTTGAGCGCGAGGTCTTCCTTGCCGCGCACGTCGCGCGAGCCGAAGCCGACCATGCCGCGCGCCATCTCCTGCGCGCCGACGTTGCTGGTCATGATCACGACCACGTGCCGGAAATCCGCCTTTTTTCCGTTGTTGTCGGTGAGCGTGCCGTGGTCCATCACCTGCAGGAGGACGTTGAACACGTCGGGGTGCGCCTTCTCGATCTCGTCGAGCAGGAGCACGGCGTGCGGCGTCTTCGCGATGGCTTCGGTGAGCAGGCCGCCGCGGTCATAGCCGACGTAGCCGGGGGGGGCGCCGATCAGCCGGGAGACGGTGTGGCGCTCCATGTACTCGCTCATGTCGAAGCGAATCAGCTCGATGCCGAGCGTCTTGGCGAGCTGGCGGGCGGCCTCCGTCTTGCCGACGCCCGTGGGGCCGGTGAAGAGGTACGAGCCGATCGGCTTCTCCCGCGGGCGTAGGCCCGCGCGCGACAGCTTGATCGCGGTCGAGAGCTCTTTCAGCGCGCGGTTCTGCCCGAACACGACCTGCTCGAGGTCGCGCTCGAGGTTCATGAGCGCGGTCTTGTCGCTCGAGCTCACCTGCTTGGGCGGGATCTGCGCCATGCGCGCCACGACCGCCTCGATGCGCGCGATGCCGACCTTGGCGTTGTCGCCGTCGTCGAGCTTGGCGTCGGCGCCGGCCTCGTCCAGGAGGTCGATGGCCTTGTCGGGCATCTTGCGGTCGTGGAGGTGGCGGTCGGCGAGCTTCGCGGCCGCATCGACCGAGCCGTCCTCGTACGTCACGCCGTGGAATTCGGCGTACTTCGGCAAAAGTCCCGTGAGGATCTGCGTCGTCTCCTCGAGGCTCGGCTCGAGCACCTCGATCTTCTGGAAACGGCGGGCGAGGGCGCGATCGCGCTCGACGTGCGTGCGGTACTCCTCGAACGTCGTGGCCCCGATGCAGCGCAGCTTGCCGCTCGCGAGCGCCGGCTTGAGCAGGTTGGCGGCATCGAGTGTCCCGCCGCTCGCGGCGCCGGCGCCGACGACGGTGTGCATCTCGTCCACGAACAGGACGGCACCGGGGGTGTCGGCGAGTCGCTTGAGCACCGCTTTGACGCGGTTCTCGAAGTCGCCGCGGAAGCGCGTGCCCGCGACGAGGGCGCCCATGTCGAGCGCGAAGATCACGGCGTCGAGCAGCGGCTTCGGCACCTCCTTCTTGACGATGCGATCGGCGAGGCCTTCGACGATGGCCGTCTTGCCGACGCCCGCGTCGCCGACGAACAAGGGGTTGTTCTTCTTGCGGCGCGCCAGCACCTGGATCGCGCGGCGGATCTCTTTGTCGCGGCCGATCAACGGCTCGATTTCGCCCGCCGCGGCGCGCTCGTTCAGATTCACGGCGAAGCGCTCGAGCGGGTCGCTCTGCGCCTCGCCGCCCTCCTCGTCATCGCCCTCGGAGCCGGGGCTTACTTCGAGTGCCTCGTCGTCCGTGCCGTCCTTCGTCACGCCGTGCGAAATGAAGCTCGCCACGTCGTAGCGCGTGAGGCCCGAGTCGATCATCGCTTGAACGGCAGGGGAGTCCGCCTCCGCGAAGATCGCGACCAGCACGTTCTGTCCGCGGATCTCGTCCTTACCGCTCGACTGCACGTGGATGACCGCGCGCTGCAGCACGCGCTGGAAACCACGAGTGGGCGTGGGTTGCACCGGAGCGTCGCCCGACACCGCCTTGAACTCGTCGCTCAAGATGCGCTCGAGCGCGCGCTTCAGCTTCTCGACCTTGCCGCCCGACTTCTTGACCACCTTGGCCGTGGCGTCGTCGTGCAGGAGCCCGTAGAGCAGGTGCTCGACGGCCATCACGTCGTGGCGCCGCGACATCGCCTCGCGCTGGGCGAACGAGCAAGCCATCTCGACTTCGGCACTGACCTTCATTCGCTGTCCCTGAGCCCTTCCGGCTCCGCCGTGACGCGGAGCGGGTGCTGATGCTCTTTGGCGTACGCCATGACCGTGGACGCCTTGGTTTCGGCGACGTCGCGCGTGAACGTGCCGACGATGCCGAAGCCCTTGTGGTGGACGTGCAGCATCACCTGGGTCGCCTCCGTCTCGTCCAGGTGGAAGAACTTCTGGAGGACGTGCACCACGAACTCCATGGTCGTGTAGTCGTCGTTGTGGAGGACGACGACGTACTTCCGGGGCTGCTGGATGCGCGGGCGCTCCACCACGCCGAGCTCGCCCTCGGTATCTTGTCGGGTGCCCGGTTTGTCAGTGGCCATCGCGAGCCATTGATCTTGTGCACGCCGCCCCCGTTTGTCGACCCCCTGGTGCCCCCACTGAAAAAAGGGGCTCGGAACCCGGTCGGCTATTCGTCGCAGCTGACCGCGTATGCGGTGGTGCACTGGCAGGCTTTGCCGCCCGCCCCGGTCCAGGTTTCGGTCGGAGCGTAACCGGCATCGCCGTCGACGCAGAGGTACTCGAGGTCGGCCGGCTTGACGCGGGCGAAGAGCTCGATCGAGGACGCGGCCCACTCGTCGACGTTCTCGGTCAGCCCGTTGGCTCGGCTGGCGCACGCTGACGTGAGCGTGCCTCGGCTGGCTACCGTGACGTTCAGGTTCAGCAGGTTCTTCCAGTCGCCGGTCGCAGCGTCGAGCGTACCGCTCGTGATGCGGAGATCATAGGTGGTGTAGTCGGAGCCTGATTCGGTGCAGACCAAGCGCGACATGGCGTAGATCGTGAACTCGTTGCCGGTGCCGCGCAGGAGCTCGCCACGCCGAACGGTGTAGCTCGTGGGCTTGCTGCCGCTATACGCGACCTGGAACGCGTCCAGGGTGCCGTCGTCGTTGAGATCGACGCGCGTTTCTTGCCCCACGATCGAGCTGCCGACGCCGCCGCCTCCGCTGTTGGCCACGAACTCGCCCTCGCCGTCTTCCTTGCGGAAGTAGCCGCTCACGTCGGGCGGCGACGTCTCCGTGTGCGTCACGATGTCGTAGCCGGCGTCGTGAAGCGCGGCCAAGGCTTCCTTCACCGTCGGGTTGGCGAGGACCTTTTCGGGGGTGGAGTAGTCGCCGGGGACGGCAGTGTTCTTGGGCTCGGGGTCGTCGTCGTCGCGGAAACCGTCGTCGTCGTCGTCGGGATCGCAAACGTCGCCCAGGCCGTCATGGTCCGTGTCGGTTTGGTCGG
>DATMCL010000261.1:0-11027 GCA_035558375.1 Polyangiaceae bacterium | reverse complement strand
GGGCGTGCCGCACGCGGCCCTCGACGACGTGGTGCAGGAGGTGTTCCTCGTCGTGCACCGGAAGCTCCCTGAATTCGAGGGACGCTCGAGCCTGCGCACCTGGCTCGCCGGCATCGTGCGGCGGGTCGTGGCCGATCACGTGAAAAAGCGCGGGAACGGCCCGGTCGCAGAGGAGGTTCTCGAGGACCACCCGGCCGCGACGACCGAGCAGCCGAGCGCTCTCGCCGAGCGACGTGCCGCGCTGACGCTCGTCGATGGGCTGCTTGCCACGATGAGCGAGGTGCAGCGCGAGGTCTTCGTGCTTTACGAGCTCGAGCAGCTCACGACCCGAGAGATCGCGACGCTCACCGGTGCGAACGAGAACACCGTGCAGACGCGGCTCAAGGCCGCGCGCCGAATTTTTCAAGAGGGCGTTTCGCAGCATCGCGCTGCGGACGCTCGGAGGTACGTCGATGGAACTGGATCCTGAAGCACGGCGCCTGCTCGATCTGACGCGCGAAGCGCGCACCCCGAACGCCGAGGACAAGCGGCGCGTCGAGCGGAGCCTGTCGCGCAGCCTGGGGCTTGCAGCCTTTTCGGTCGCGACCGGCGCAGCGAGCGCAGCGACCGCGAAATCGGCGCCCGCGGCGCTGGTATTGAAGTGGACGCTCGGCCTCGCCGTTCCGGCGCTGGTCGTGGCGAGCGCGGCGACCTATTTTCACGGTCGCTCGAGCGAGCGCGGCACGGCGCCCGTCGTCGAGCGCCCCGTCGCCGACGCACCGATGGTAGCCCCGGCCCCGCCCGCGGAGGCTCCACCCAAGGCAGCCGCGGGAACGGCAGAGCTCGCCCCTGCTCCCGCCGAGCCGCCTGCCGCGCCCCGCACGGCTCCTGCCCCGCAAGCGAAGAAGAGCGAGACGCTCGAGGCGGAGCTCGATCTCTTGCATGACGCGCAGGTGAAACGAAGCAGCGATCCGGAAGGCGCGCTCGCCTTGCTGGTAACGCATCGCAAGCGCTATCCGAAGTCGGTGCTGGGCCTCGAGCGCGAGGCGCTGCGCGTGCTCTGCTTGTGCGCGGCCGGTCGCACGGCTGAGGCAAGAGAGGTGGCGCGCCGCTCGTTCAAGAATGCCCCACGGTCGCCGCTCAAGGCCTCCGTGGAGGAGAGCTGCGCGAAGCCGTAAGCCGCGCCTGGTGCCTGGAAAATTCGTCCAAAAACCCGGCCCGGGTTTTTGCGATGTGCTCTAGCCTCGCGTCGGTGCTGCGCTCTCGACAGGCGGTTCTCGGAGTGGCGCTCGCGGTGTCGAGCGGCCGGGCGCGCGCCACCACCACGGACTTACCCGTTGCGCTCGAGTGGCAAGCGCCGCCCGAATGCTACAGCGCCGACACGATTCGCGCCGAGCTCGCGCGCATCACGCGCGTGCGCCCCGGGCGAACACCGGCGAAGCTCAACGTGCGCGGCCGCATCGAGCTGGAGGCCGGGGAGTACCGCCTGTCGCTCACGGTAGAGCGGAACGGCGACGTGCTGGAACGCCACCTCGCATCCGGAGAATGTCGCGCCTTGGGTCGCGAGGTGACGCTCGTTGTCGCGCTCGCGTTCGGCGAAGGCGTCGAGCTCGTCGAAGACGAAAGCGGCACGGAGCCGAAGGGTGACCCAACCCAAGCCCAAAACCCGCAGCCGGAGCCGCCCAAGAGAGAATCCACGGCCGCCGCAGCGAGCGCTCAGTCCGCTGCGAACGGCAAGCAGGACGATGCCGCGGAAGGGCGGCGCGCTGCCGTCTTCGCCGGCGGCGGCGTGTTGCTTCGCGCGTTGCCGAGCGTCGCAGGCGAGCTGTTCGTCGGCGCCGAGCTCGGGTGGCGGCGCGCGTGGCTGGCGCCGGAGCTCGACATCTTGCCGGGCGTGCACCAACCGCTGGAGCGAGGCGTGGACGCGCGCTTCGACGGGCTCGGCGGCGGGCTGTCGTTGTGCCTGGGTCAGCCGGTGAGCACCGTGCTGCTCGCCGCCTGCGCGACCCCGGGAGTCATGGCCGTGCGCGGCCGCTCGTCGGGTGCGACCGAAAGCGGGTCCGCCGTGGCTCCCTGGTACACCGCGGGCATCGGCATCTCGGGCACGTGGCCCGCGCGTGGGCTCATCGGCGTGAGGCTCGGAGCCGCGCTCCTCGTTTCACTGAACCAACCGCGGTTCGTCGTCGAGGGTCTCGGCGTCGCGCACGAGATCCCACGTCTCGTGCCGAGCTTCACGTCGAGCATCGTTCTTCGCTTTTAATCGCAGGCGATTTCGGAGGTCGAGAGAACGAGATCGTCCATGTAGACGGCAAATGGCGTCTCCTGCTTCGACGACCAATCGACTCCGGCGCGCAAGAGGTGCACGCCACCGGGCGGAAGCGTGTCGATTCCAGACTCGTCGAGCGCAACGTTGCCGTCGACCTGAATCGAGACGGCTCCCTCCTCTTCGTCGATCGCGAGCCGGACCTGGTAGCAAAACCAGACGTCACGCGGGATCACGAGCGCGGTGCTCGTGAAGCGATTCGGATCGTTCTCCGGCACGAAGATCTCGGGCGCGCCGCTTTCGAAGTTGAAATCGACGCCCTTGAATGGATCGGGCGTCGGCTGGTCGCCGAGGAAGAGCACGTTCGTCGTCATCGTGTCCACGTCGCTCGGCACGTAGACGTACACGCGGAGAAACAGCTCGCCCGCGTCGAGGCGCGGGAATTCGGTCGAGACGACGGCGGCGCTCTCGGCCTTCGTGCTCGAGGCGTACAGCGCGCCCCTGCCGCTGTGCTCGAGCCGGTCCGTTTGGCTGACCTGTGCGGCGTTGACGACCGCGGGCTGGTCCCACTCCGAAAGATCCGGTTTCTCGAAGCCCGAGCAGAAGATCGCGTCCTCTCGAGCCGCGCACCCCTCGTCGACGAACCGGCCGATCACGTAGTCGTCGTTGCCGCACCCCGTGAGCGCGCAGAGCCAGACGAGGTTGCGGACGGCGGGAGCGCGCACCCAACGCCCATACCACGGTGGCCCTACCGTGTCGGTGGGCTCAGGTCGGCGCCGTGGCTATCCGAGCGCGGCGCTCCGCTCGTTCCGCGAGCCTCGCCCGGATGAGGCAGAAGTAGCAAAGCGCGATCATGACGAGCCACGGAAGGTACTTTCCGACCTCGTAGTAGTGCAAAAGCCGATGCACGGTCGCGTCCTTGCGCGTGCCCCACAGGTCCAGGAACGCCTCGGCGCCCGCCGCGTTCAGGCTGATCGCTTTGCCGCAGACTGCCAAGCCCGCAAAGCCGATGCCGAAAGAGAGCGCTTCGAGCGCGAGCTTCCGCAAAGACGTGCGCTCGTCGAGAAAGGCACGGAGCGTCGCCCAGAACGAAGCGAAGAGCTGCGAGAACACCAGGAACGCGGGCAGGATCAGGATGACGGCGTAGTGCTCCCAGACCCACGCGGTCAAGAACGCCGAGAGCGCGCTGAACAGCGCGAACGGCATGTCGATGGCCCTCGGGTCCTCCTTGCGCGCGCGCTTGAGGTCAGGCCAAGAGAGGAAGAAGCCTGTCGCGACCAGGAGGAAGCCAAGGGCGGCCGCCGTGCGAATCGCGATCTTGTTGGGCGGCACGTGCCCGAGGCAGATCGGCGCGAACAGGCGGTGCACGATGCCCTGGAGGCTCGCGTTTCGCACGTGACCGAGCCAGAACGCCAGCACGTCGTTCTGCATCTTGAAAAAGAGGGGCCACGCGCGAACCCCGAAGGTCGTCGCCATGACCGCCGAGACGCCGAGAAACATCGTGCAAGCGCCCGCGAACGCCTTCCATTTTCTTCCGACGAGAAAAAGCAACGCCACGAGGCCCGGGAACAGCTTGAACGTGATGCCTACGCCGACCGCCATGCCCCCACTGAAGTCTTGGCCGCGCCGAAGCCTCAGCCACCCGATCACGTAGGCGAGCGCTATGTACTCCGAGAGCTGAATGTAGACGAAGTGGATCAGCATGACGTCCGTCGCGATGAGCGCCGCGCTGAGCAGAATCGTCAGAGCCACGGGGAAGGGAAACCGGAGCTCCTTCGCACAGAGCCAGATGTGCACGACCAGGCAGACGCACACCGAGAGACTCATGAGCTCGGCAGCGAGCGGCTTCTCGAAAACACCGAGCGGGATGAACCAGAACGGAGCCGACGGCGGGTGCCCGAACTGCTGAACGTTCAGCTCGGCGAGGCCCTCGGGCGAAAAAGGGCTTTCTCCGTTCAGGAAGAGGCGGGCGCCCTTCCAATCGATGATCGCGTCGAAGTCGTGGGCGGCTGCCCAATCCTTGGGCAGGTACTTGGGAAGCGCCACGGCGAGAAACCGTGTGGCGCCGTACAGCGCGACGGCGAGCGCGAAGAGCTCGAGCAGCCGCGCCGCCATCCTGGGTGGGATGCGGCCGCGGGCGTGCGCCAAGAAAGCGGCCTTAGCGTCCATGCACCTCGATCTCGCTGATCACGATACTGCGAGCCTCCGGGGTTTTGGTCGTCAGGCGCACGTAACGCGCCTGCCGGTTGCCGGCCTCGACCGTCCACGGAGAATCGCTCGTGAACGGGACCTTCGTCGTCCCGATCGGCGTGTACTTCTTGTCATCCTTGGAGATCTCGACGCTGAGCGGCAGATCGGCCTGCCCAAAACAGCACTCCGTGCGCGGGTACACGACCACGTCGGAAACTGTTCGTACCTTGGCGAGATCGACCTGAATCCACGGCCGAACCTCCTTGTTCGTGCAGACGGCAAAAGTCTTCTCGTCTCGCACGCCGTCCACCGCACGGCCAAGGCGCTTGGAGCGATACGGCGCCGGAGGGGTATACGGGCAGGTGCTACTCGCCGTCACCGTTCGGCCGAGCGCGAAGTTTCGCGCGCGGAACGCGAGCTTGATGCCGAATCCGGCGCAAAGGACGAGCGCAACCAGAAGCGTCGCGCGCTTGAGCGCGAGCTCTCGAGGGGTGCGCGTATCGACGAGCGCAGCCAGGTGAGACGCTACCGCGACCAGGGTCGAAACCGGCGGGGGTGCGGCAGCGTCGCCATCGAGGTAGGCCTTCAAACCGTCACGAAGCTCCGGCGCGCGAAGGTCGGCAAGAACCCAAGCGGCCGCTTCCTGCAGCGCTTCCGGCTCCGGACGGTCGATGTTCCGGAGGCCAGCGACGATGAGCAAAAGCTCGCGGATCGCTGCTCGAGAAAGCCTCGCGTCGAGCGGCGCGGGCGCGCGCAAGGCGGTGCTCGCCGTGGCTTCCGCGCGGCGAACCTGCGCGCGGACCTCCGCCGCCCGGCTCGTCGGAACCGCGAGCAGCCGAGCCCGCGGGATGAAGAAACGCTCGCCAACGTCTCGAACGACGCCACGGATGCGTCGCTCGCGAGCTTGTTCGGCTGTCTTTTCACCCACGGGGGAAGCCAGTTAGCCAGAACTTCGCAGGCGCGCAAAGCCACCCCTTCGGCCCACAGGCTGAACCGCGCCGGCTGGTGAAGTCACCCCCGAGCGTGCTCCATCGGACAAGTGATTGATGGGTATCACACGGCTCGGCCGAGCACGCCGTTCCCGCGGTACCGCTATGCTAGAATATGCGCTGGCTCGTAACGGTCGCGGTTTCTGCGTGAGCCGGATGTGGGTCGCCGCTCTACCGAGCACGTGGAGATGAGTCGCTTCTTTCACACGCTCGTGATCGTGGGCGCCGGCATCTCGGCGGCGGCTTGCGGTGGTCAATCGGAGAGCCATAGCGGCGGCGAGGGCGCAGACGGCGGCGGAGGAAGCGGCGGCACGGGGGCGGGCGGCGCCGCGGCGAACGGTGGTAGCGCGGCAAGTGGTGGCACCGGTGCCGGCGGAACCGCGGGCGGCGGCGGCAGCGGCGGGACCATCGCGGCGGGTGGCACCGGTGGTGGAGGAGCAGGTCGTGGTGGCACCAGCGGCTCCGGGGGCAGCAGCGCCGGGACGGGAGGCCTCGTTCTCGGCGGTGGCACGGGTGGCACGGGCATGAAAGGGCCGTTCCCCGAGCCCGAGCTACCCACCTCGCAGTGGGATTGCACCAACTCCTTCACGGGCTGCGTCGGCGTGCTCGGCGTCACGGCGCATCAGCTCACCGGCGATTGTCCCGTCGACGAGACCTTCCCGAAGAGCGCAGCCGATTGCGCCTCGGACGAGATCTACACCTGCATGCTTGCCGTAACCGCGACGGGCGAGGCATTGCTCGTCAACTGCGAATGCATGTACGGAGGGAGTGCGGGTGACGACCGGTGCCTGGGGTGCATCTCGCTCAGACACCGTAACGGGGAGCCCGTGAGCTGCGAGCCCTCCCTCAAGATCTGCGAGTGCGCGTACACGGGCATCCTTCGATGAGCAAGGAGGCGGCCTTCGCGGCCGTGGAGCTCGACTTCACGGCGGAGGCGACGCGCAGCGCTATCGAGGAGCTCGGACCCCCGGAGCGCGAGCTGCTCCGCGGGTACTGGGTCGATCGCGCGCGCGGCGAGCTCACGACCGCGCTCACGTTCGAGTTCATGTTGGCTGATCTCGTCGAAGAGGACGCGCCGCGCGAGCTCGTCACGCTCGCGGAGACCGCCATCGCGGACGAGCACCGTCACGTCGATTGGTGTCTGCGCTGGGCGAACTTCATCGACAATCGCGAGCCGGCCGAGCCTGAGCTTTCCGGCACGCGTCCGCTCGAGCTCGACGGCGCCTCCGCGCACGACAACCGGCTCTTGCGAACCGTTTTCGGCTGTTGCTTCAGCGAGACGGTGGCCGTGCACGTGCTCGAGCGCTCGCACGCGCTCATCACGCTGCCCTCCGTCCGCCGCCTGAATCACGAGCACCTGAAGGAGGAGGTCGGCCACGCGCGGCTCGGTTGGGCGCTCGCGGGCTGGCCCGCGCTCACCGTGCGCGATCGCCAAATGCTCGGACGTTACGTGCCGGAGATGACTCGCCTCGTGCGCATGGTCTGGCAGTCGAGCGCGCGCGCCGAGCATGGCGGGCTCCACGAGCTCGGCTACCTGTCGTCCGCCATCATCGACCCAGCATGCGACGAAGCGCTCGACGGCGTGATCCTGCCGGGCCTCGCAAAGCTCGGCATCGCCACGTGACGCGCCGGCCGGCGCGCAGAGTCACGACGAGGCAAGACGCCTCGCCCGAAGTCGCTTAGGCAGCGGCCAGCGATTCCTAACGCGGCACGACGGTCAGGAGCGCCTGGTACGTCGATTGCCTGATGAGGGGGCGAGGTTCTCATGCCTTCACTCTCATCGTTCAACGATAGGCAGCTGGCCGTCTTGGCGGCCTTCGCCCTCCTTCTGCTCGTGCTGATCGTCGGGTTGGTGCGCGCCGCATTCATCCGGCGTCACGGGCGCCTTCGTAACAAGTTCGGCCCGGAATACGACCGTGCCGTGGAGGACTACGGCAATCAGAGGCTTGCGGAGCGCGCGCTGCGCAAGCGCGAGCGCCGCGTGAGGCACCTTCACTTGCGCAGCCTTGGCGAACGCACCCGGAACGGGTTTTCGGCGGAATGGCAACAGTTGCAGCTGTCGTTCATCGACGACCCGTCGGGCGCGATCATTCGCGCCGACGAGCTCGTCAAGGCGGTGATGGCGGCACGTGGTTACGAACCCGAGCCCTTCGACGATCGCGTCGCGGATCTGTCCGTCGAGCACGCCCCTGTCGTTCAACACTATCGCGCCGCGCGCGCTCTCGCTCGGGGCATTCGAGAAGGGCGCGCCGAAACCGAAGAGCTTCGCCAAGCGTTCGTCCATTACCGCACGCTCTTTTCCGATCTTCTCGAGCAACCGGCGGAGGTCGCGCGCCATTTGAAGCAAGCCCACGTCTGAGTGCGATTTGCCATTGACGAGTCGACGGAAGAAGCGTAGATATGCGCCCTCGAATGCAGACACTTTTTGTTCCGTCCATCGATTTCGTGCGCGGCGAAAATTCGCTGTCGCGGAAGTCGCGGTGCGCGCTCCCCTGTGCGGGATCGAGCACCGGCAATGGCTTGCTGGAGGGTGGGACCTAGGGCGACTTCCCGCGTTTTGCGCGTGAAAAGCCGCCCAGGTCTCGTGCCTCGGCGGCTTTCGTCGTTCTGGGCTCCTTGAAAATCGAATAGCTCGCGCGAGCGCGAACGTGGCGCGCCCGTGCGAGTCGTCTTGGTCAATCGCGCATTGAACACTCGACGTGTGCCCGGCGGACGCCGCGCAAGCATCGAGTCTGGCAATCGTCACATCGTAGGACGAGCGAGGGTTCGAGTCCTTCGCTGCGCACCGCGGGTTCGACTCCCGCGAGAGACACGTTCAAAAAGAGAGCAGAGCTCCGCGCACTTCGGACTTCGTCGAAGTCTCCGGGGTGCGTCCGGTCGCTCCGTCCTCGAGCGTGAGCCTCTGTTCGGTCGACAACCACCGGTCGCAAGCCGGTACAGGCAGCACCCCAAAGGTCATCGGTTCGAATCCGATCCTCCGTCGAAAACGGAGATAGCTCAGTCTGGTAGAGCATTGGTCACGATCCTGATAGGTCGTACGTCCCAAAACGGTTCCGAGAGCCACGCATCCCATTCCCCCGATTTCGGCCCTGCCGATCTCGTGGGACCTTCGCCGTGACCGGCGCGGGCGCAGGGGACACGGAAGTTCCGGCCATCGCACGCGGCGACCGCCCGAACGTCCCCCCGTGTCGCACCCGCCCGAGCACGCTCACGGTGAGGGCCGCGACGCGCGAGCACATTCCGCAACGCGTGATTCCCCGCAGGAGCACGCGGAGCGTGCTGTCCTCCGCGTCAGGGGTGCGTGGTTCTCGGCGCCACCCTTTTTTCCGGCTCCCGACGGAGCCGGCCCGGTCTTTCGATCTCCTACCGAGATCGACCGCAAGCCGACGGCATCGGCAGGAGGCAACGAAACATGTTCAAGTCAATCAAGGTTTCTCTGAACGAGCGCGTGGTTCTGTTCAAGCACGGCCTCCCGCTCCGTGCGTGCGGGCCGGGCCGTCACTGGTTCCTCGCTCGGGGCGTGACCGAGCAGCGCTGGGATACGAGCAAGCTCGTGTTCCGGGCCATGCCGGAGGTGCGCGCGATGCTGCCGAAGGAGTGGTTCACGGAGGTGACGCTCTCGGCGCTCGAGCGTGGCGTGCTGTTCCGCGACGCGGAGCCGGCCTTTTTCTTGCGCCCGGGCACGCACCGCTACTGGACGCTGGATCCGTCGGTCGAGCTCGTCGTGTACGACACGCGCACTCGGCTGCCGGCGCTCACGCGTGAGCTCGAGGCGCTGATTCCGCGCGGCGAATACGTCGCCGCGACGGTCGAGGCGCACGAGCGGGGCCTCCGTTTCGAGCAGGGTCGTCTGACGGCCGTGCTCGAGCCGGGGCGCTACGCAATCTGGACGCAGCCGGAGGCCGAGGTGCGCATCACCACGGTCGACATGCGCCGCGCGGAAGTGACCATCGCGGGTCAGGAGCTGATGACTCGCGACAAGGTGACGCTGCGCCTGACCCTCACGGTGGAATACGCCGTGGAGGATCCGGTGCTCGCCACGCAGAAGGTCACGAACGCGCGTGACTCGGTGTACCTCGCGGCGCAGCTCGCGCTGCGCGAGTTCGTCGGCACGGTGACGCTCGACCAGCTGCTCGAGGGGCGTGAGGCTCTCACGCGCTACCTCGAGGGTGAGGTGCGGCCGCAGGCTTCGGCCTTCGGCGTGCGGGTCGAGCGAATCGGCGTGAAGGACGTGGTGCTACCGGGTGAGATGAAGACCCTGCTGAACCGCGTGATCGAGGCCGAGAAGGAAGCCGCGGCCAACGTGATCCTCCGCCGGGAGGAGACGGCGGCAACTCGCTCGCTCGTGAACACGGCGCGCCTGATGGCGGATCAGCCGATCCTCCTCCGCCTGAAGGAGCTCGAAGCGATGAAGGAGATCGCCGGCCAGATCAACGACGTGCGCGTCGTGGTCGCGTCGGACGGCTTCCGAACGCTGCTCCCGGCCGATGTTCTCGGCCCGGCGCAGAAGAGCTGAGGCGCCAGGCACGGATGCCCCTGGTCGACCGACGGTCGACCGGGGGCGTCCCCTATTTTTCGACGGCGTGGCCGGCCCCTCGAGCTTCGCATCTTCGACGACCCCCGACGCCAGAAGTGAGAGACCCAAATCTACCGAATCAGTCGCGAAAATTTTCGTCCCGACGCGTCACGAAAAAAAGCAGTGACGATCGCGTTGCGAGACGCGCGCGACTCCGCGTTTTTTCGCGGGCTACATGCACCTGTGAAAAATCGCAACAGTTTTCGTACCGAGCTCGGGGTTGCACGGGTCGCAAGCAGAGCGTAGGCATCGCCCTCCTTGACGCAGGACCTGGGAGCGAGCGTGAAGTGCATCGGTGGGCGCGAGGGGCGCTGCGATGACTTTCACGGCCGAGCCGAGGCCGGTCCAACAGAAAGAGAGTGAGATGACCCTCGTCACAAGCCGCGACTATCGATCGAAACTCGCCACGCTGGCGCTATGCAGCGCACCCCTCGCCCTGTTCGGTTGCTCGACGAGCGAGCCCACCGAGGCAGCGAGCGTGAGCGTATCGACCCAGGCGGTCACGGCCGCCCCGACGTGCGGCTACGCCGTGAGCGCCGAAGTGAAGAAGGCGAACAAGAAGGGCTTCAAGGCCAAGGTCAAGATCACGAACGCGGCCGGCGGAAAGCTCAATTCTACGGGTTTCACGGTGCTCGTGAACGCCGGTAGCGCCAAGCTCGTCAAGGTCGGACACGGCACCTTCCAGGCCGTCGAGGGCGGCTACCTGCTCAGCACCATCCCCGCGGAAGAGACCGAGGACGACCGCGAGGTCGACGACGAGACGAGCGATCCGGACGTGCTCGCCGGCAAGGCCTACCGCTTCCACCTCAAGTTCGAGGGCACCTATACCGCGCTCGTTGCGAACATCATCTCGAGCAGCGGCGTCAACTGCGACCAGAGCGCTCCGAGTGTGCAGCTGACGACCAGCAGCGACTTCCTCACGTCGCCCGGCGCGCTGACCCTCTCCGCCACGGCGAGCGACGACGCGCAAGTGTCGAAGGTCGTCTTCTCCCAGGACGGCGTCGCGATCGGCACCGACACGACGGCTCCG
>DATMCL010000260.1:0-21592 GCA_035558375.1 Polyangiaceae bacterium | reverse complement strand
GAAGAGCCCGGTGAGGCTCGAGTAGACCTGCGTCGTCGTTCCGAGGCCCGCGAAGGGCGTCTCGGGCGCGGTGTACGAGATCGCCGACTGCGGCGAATCGGTTCTGTTCCCCACGTGCATGAACAGCGGCGTGCCCATGGGGGAGAGCTGTTGGGCCATCACGTGATCCAGCGAAGGACCAATGGGCATCGCGTTGAACTTGGTGTCTGGATTGAAGCTGAAGGGCTCGTTGCCGTTCGGCGTGACGGGCTGACAGGTGAAGTAGGACGCGCAGACCTGCGTGTGCGGGTCGTTTCCCTGACCGAGCGACATGTTCGACGTCCACTGGTTCATCGCGCGGATGCCGCGCGGCATGAGCAGCTTGTCGACGTACGGGCTCAGGGCCTGAAGCGTCGTGGGCGCGAGATCCGCCGCCGTGAGGTCGCCGTGCGAATTGGCGGGAAACCAGCGACTCGTGATGCACCCGTAGTGGGTGAACATGGCAATGAAGCGCAGCGGCGCGCCCGCGCCCTGTGCCCGCACGGACCGATTCGAAAGCGAGCCGAGGAAGGGTGCGGCCACGCAGGCGCCGCCCAGGCCGCGAAGGAAGATTCTGCGATTCACGGCTCGTGTCATGGTTGCGCTCAGCTCGACGCTTTGAGCGCCGTGAATTCGCCCGGGTTCGTGATGCGCGGCGGGTTCGTTCCCCCGTGAATGAAGTCCTCGGTCTTGTCGTACATGCCGAAGTGCGTCACCTCGGCGCTGCCGCCCTTGAGCGGGAAGCCGTCCTCGCCCGCCTTCACGCCGAGAGCGTTCATGAGGCTGCAGTAGTATTTGTTGATCGGCGCATTCGCGAGCGTCGGATCGGTCCCGCTCTCTTGGCTGATGCCGTTGGCCATGTTCCCGGACTCGGTCGTGCAGAAGACCTCGCTATTGCCGCGCGTCAGGTCCGCGCTGCCGTCCTCGACGTTGATCGTGCAGCCGGTTCGGAAATAGCCCCCGGCACCGCCCGCCTGGATGATCGGGAGATTGTTCAGATTCCGCGCACAGCCGTCCGACACCTCCTGGAACCAGACGGTGGCGGAATTGTCGAGAACCGTCCCGTCACCTTCCTGAATGCTGTCGAGAAGCCCGACGAGGTACGCGAACTTTCGCGTGTAATAGTCGTCGATCTTGAGCAGCATCCCGACGGCATCCTCGACGCACGTGCCGAGCATGCTGGCGCTGCCGATGCGCTGTGCCAGCCCCCAGTTGTCGTACGTGATGCCGAGCGACTCGAAGACGTACGTGCCGGGGTAGCGAAGGAAGATGACGGGGTTCGCATTGCAGACCGCCGCGAGCACCGCGAGGTTCGAGTAGAGATCGGCGCCGTCCATGCCGTTCGCAACCGGCGTGCCGAGCACGTCGCCACCCATCGTGACGCCGGCCACGACCTGGGCGTTTTCCTGCGTCGCGCCGAGCGCCGTGGCCGCGGTGCTGTTGCAGGCGGCGGGACGCACCACGGGCGTGGTCTCGTGCAGCAGCGCTTTCCACGCTTCGAGCTTGTTCCGATCCGCCTGGCTCAGATCGAAGCGCTGGAGCGTGTCGAGGTCGTCCTTCACGAGGTCGAGCACGCTTTTGCCGCGCGCCGCCTGGTACGTGTCCGACGACATCTGCTCGCCGTCCGTGAAGAGCCCCGTGAGCGCGCTGTAGATCTCGAGCGGGTCCCCGACGCCTGGGTACTGCGTCGTCTTCGCGGAATAGGAGATCGCCGTGAGCGCACTGTCCGTCCTGTTGCCGATCCGCATGAAGAGCGGCTCGCCGTCGGGACTGAGCTGCTGCGCCATGACGTGATCGAGCGACGGACCGACGGGCTTCGCGTTGAACTTGACCGCAGTATCGAAGTTGAACGGGTCGTCGCTGTTTGGGGTGACCGGTTGGCAGGTGAAGTACGACGCGGCAGCGTTGAGATGCGTGTCGTTGCCCTGGCCGCGCAGCATGTTGGAAGTCCACTCGTTCATCGTGCGGATGCCGCGTGGGATGAGCAGCTTGTCGACGTAAGGAGCGAGCGGCCGCAACGTCGTCGGCGTGAGGTCCGCCGCGGTCAGCACGCCGTGCGATTTCTCGGGAAAGAAGCGCGTCGTAATGCAGCCGCAGTACGTGAACATCGCGATCAGCCGCTGCGGCGCCCGCGGCTCGGACGCCCGCGCGGAGCGCCAACCGAGCGAGCCGAGAAACGGCGCGGTGACACAGGCGCCACCAAGACCCCTGAGAAGGATCCTGCGATTCATCCGCGTGGTCCGCGCACCGATCATCGAGCTCCTCTCCCGTTTCCCACTCAGTTTTCCCCACCAAAAGCCCGCTCGGTAGACGAGTTCTTTCACGCCCGGAGAGGTGGAATTTTCGACTGAGAGCGGGAAAAAGGCCCCTGATGCGCCGATCTCGAGTCATCGCGCTCCCGCGCGGCCTTGAAAGTGGGGGCTCGCTCGGCGGGAGCGCCTCGCCGTCACGAGCCGGCCGAGACGTGACCGGGCGTGCTCGCGTGGTCACGCGCGGAGGAGGGTGCGTCCGCAACATAGTCATTTTACTCGGAACGCGCCCGGCGTTTGCAAAAGTGCGCATGGCAAACGTGCGCACGTCACTGTCAGGACTGTTTCCGGAAGCGCACGCATCCCCGTCGTTCAAATATCTCTTGCTCTCGGAACGCGAGCAGCGTACGAGAGGCGCCAGGGTTCGGTGGCGGCAGGGCCGCAGGGATCGGAGCCACGACTTTGTTCGTGGCCGCAGAGGAGCGCGACGATGGACAAGTCCAAGTCTACGGTGGCGAGGTTTTGGCTCAGAGGAGGCGCGGTCGCAGGGCTTTTCGTCCTCACGGCATGCGGCGGCGCCGAGCCCGATGGGCCGGCCGCCAAGCAGACGGAAGCGCTCACCGCTCCGACCAGCGTTCCCGCGTTCGTGTTCCTCTCGACGGGACACGTCTCGATGCAGGACCGCACGCACGTCAACGGCGGCCACATCGGCGTGTCCGCCGGCGCCGGCGACTCGGTCAACGCGAGCTTCGACACGCAGGTTGCGCCGGGTTTTGCGACGATCGGCCAGCGCATCGTGATGAACGACCGCGCGGCGGCGGGCGACCTGTTCGTGACGACGCCCGTGCTGCGGCCGAGCGCGACGTTCACGTCGCAGTCGCCGTTTTCCGCGCCGCCCGCGCCTCCGCCGATCGTGACGGTCACGCCGGGCACCACGGCACTCACCGTGAACGGCGGGCAAACCGTCACGCGCGCGGCCGGCAACTTCGGCCAGGTCACCGTCAACGGCACCTTGAATTTGAGCGGCGGCACCTACAATTTCGCTCAGCTCACGCTCGGTAACGACGGCGCGATCATCGCGACCGGGCCGTCGATCGTCCGCGTCGCCGGCAAGGTGACGGGCGGCGAGCGCGCGCGGATCCAGGCAGGCGGCTCGCAAGGCGCGGGAGCGTTCCGGCTCACCGTCGCCGGCTCGACGAGCGCGACCGGCGGCGTTTCGCTCGGGAACGACGCGCGCCTGAACGCCCTCGTGATGTCACGCGTGGGCTTCTCGGCGAAAGATCGCTTCATCGGCTCCGGAGCGATCGGCGCGACCGACATCGCGCTCCTCAAGGATTCGACGTTCACGTTCAACACCGGGTTCGGCTGCAACTCCGACGCCGCGTGCAACGACGGCAACCCCTGTACGGTCGATAGCTGCTCCGATGGCCAATGCTTGCACCCGAACGCGGCCAACGGCACGACCTGCACCGACGACGGCAATCAGTGCACGACGGACACGTGCAACGCCGGAGCCTGCCAGCACCCGTCGAAAACCAACGGGACCAGCTGCACGCTACCGAACGCGGCCGCAGCCTGCAGCAGCGGCACGTGCACCGTGACGACCTGCAACGCCGGCTTCTCCAATTGCGACAGCACGAGCGCGAACGGCTGCGAGATCAACACCGCGACCTCGGTCACCAATTGCGGTGCCTGCGGCAATGCCTGCTCTTTCGCCAACGCCGCGCCCGCCTGCACGGCCGGTACCTGCGCGATCGGCGGCTGCAACCCCGGGTTCGGCAACTGCAACGGCACCCTGGCCGACGGCTGCGAAGCCGACCTCAACGGCAGCGTCGGGAACTGCGGCAACTGCGGCAACACCTGCAGCTTCGCCAACGCGGGCGCGCTTTGCACCGGCGGCTCTTGCGCGCCGGGTGCTTGCAATCCGGGCTTCCTCGACTGCGACACGAGCGCCGGTTGCGAGACGAACGGGTCGAACGATGCGAACAACTGCGGGACCTGCGGCCATGTCTGCAGCCTCGCCAACGCCACGGCCGGGTGCGCGAACGGCGCGTGCTTCATCCCGACCGGCGGCTGCAACGCCGGCTACTCGGATTGCGACGGTAACGCCGCAAACGGTTGCGAGACGGCGCTCGACGCCACCTGCAACGAGTGCGGCTGCCAGTTCTCTCATACCTGCCAGGGCACCCGCCCCGGCGTCGTGTTCAACGACGACGGCCTCACGCCCGGCAACCCCATCGACCGCGACCTGTCGGGCAACGCGATCGTCCCGATGTTCGGCTACGTCTACTCGCTCAACCCGATCGACCCGAACACGCGCGTCATCGTCAGCGTTCTTCAGAATCAGGGCACGAACAACCCGGCCGAATGCGCCGTCGCCGACAGCCAGAGCTCGGCTGTCTGGCGCGAGGTGGCGAGCATCGTTCCCGCAGCAACGCCCTCGTTCGTCCTCCCCGCGACCTACGTCTCCCTCTTCCGCTGGTCCGCGGACGTGTCGGTCACGCCCACCGAGTGGCCCGACGGCGGGGTCGTGCGGTTCAAGGTGTCGGCCAAGATCTGCAACGGCGGAACCTGCGTCGAGGATCTCACCGGCAATGCGGCTCAATTCGACGACGACGCCTGCGTCGCCCGCGAATACACGCAGGGCTACGAGAGCACCACGCGCACCTGCGCGCCCACGAGCATGATCCAGGACGGCAACTGCACGACCGCCTACCAGATCGTGACCTACGTCGACACCGATCCGGTGATCGAGGCGCCGCTCAAGCAGTTCTGCAGCAACAACGGCCACACGGCGAGCAATCGCTTCCTGTGGGACGAAGAGCCGTCCACCCTGCCGAACTGCGACTACCTCGCCGACTCGAACGCCTACTACGCAGCGCTCGACAGCGACACGGGCTACACGGGCGCGGCGCGCGACACGTCCACGCTCCCGAAGTGGCTCGCCGCCAACGGCTTCCCTCAGGACGAGGTGCGCGCGGCCTACTACAACGCCGGTGACATCGGCGTCGGCCGCGACATGCACTGCCGTCGCGACGCGAGCACGGGCATTCGCTCCTGCTACGTCTCGAACTATCTCCCGGCGGTCTTCACCCCCGACCTCAATCCCGAAGACGATCAGCAGAACGCCGTCTACCGCGCCATCCATCAGGATCCGGCGCACAAGGTCGCGACGGTCGCGATGGAGTGGCTGCCGAACACGACGCAGCACACCACCAAGGATGTCGTGCGCTTCTGGGTGTTCGACGACAAGGACGCTCGCGTGCCCCAGGTGACGCTCGACAGCGAGGGCAACAAGCCCGTGCCAGGTGTCTGCCTCACGTGCCACGCCGGCGAGTACCCGCTTCCCCACGTGAACGGAAACGGCGAGACGCAGTTCATTCGCACGCAGGACGCGAAGTTCCTGCCGTTCGATGCCTGCGCGTTCGTCTTCTCGAAGACGGAGCCCGGCTATTCACTCGCCGAGCAGCGCGACGCGTTCCAAAAGCTGAACGCCATCGTGCTCGAGACGCAGCCGTACCTCGCGGCCGGTGCCACCCCGGAGCAAGGGAGCATCACGGAGCTCATCTACGGCATGTACGGCATCGACCCGGCGGACAACGACGGCGTCAACAACCCCCTCGAGCAGATCCCCGCCGGCACGGCCCAGGACGAGAACTGGACCCCCGACGAGTGGATCGGCCGCGGTCACTTCTATCTCGACGTGATCAAGCCGTACTGCCGCACCTGCCACGTCGCGCAGGAGATCAAGGCCGTCCCGGATAGTCTCTTCGGGATCGCGGCGACCGACGTGTGCGGAGCGAACCCGCTCAAGCGCATGCCGCATGCCGAGGCGACGTTGAACCGCCTCTGGCAGGGTTCCGGTCGCGCCGAGCTCGTGAAGGGCCTCAACACGGGCTTCAACGGCATGATCACGAAGCGCGCTCTCGGCTGCGCGCCGTAACGACGCAGTCCCCGCTCGGCCGGGGGTGCGAAATGTCGCGCCCCTGGCAAGAACACGCAGTTTATTAGGCTCGGGCCCTGGTTTTCCGGGGCGCGAGCTGCCATTGAGACGGGCCGCGCATCCTTTCGGGCGCCTGAATCGTCGTCGGGTTGAGGCACCCATGACGACTCTCTCAGGCTCGAAGATCCTCGTGATCGGCGCAAGCTCCGGCGTCGGTCGCGCGACCGCCGTCTCGCTCGTCGCGCTCGGCGCCAAGGTGGTAGCGGCAGCGCGTCAGCGCGAGCGCCTCGACGAGCTCCGCACGGCCACGGCAGGAGCGCTCGAAACGCGCACCCTCGACGCGACCGACGGCGCGGCACTCTCGCGGCTCCTCGCCGAACTGCGCCCCGATCACGTGGTGTTGAGCGCTGGCGGCCACTCGCGGCTCGCGCTCGTCGACGAGCACGACTGGGAGAGCTTTTCGATGCCGTGGAACCAGGACGTGAAGATGGCGTTCGAGCTCGGCCGCGCGGCGCTCGCGCTGCCGCTGCGACCCGGCAGCACCGTCGTCATCGTCTCGAGCGGTGCGGGGCTCGGCGGCTCGCCGCTCAGCGGGGGGTACGCCGGGGCGAAGCGCATGCAGATGTTCCTCGCGTCGTACCTCGCGCGCGCGTCCAAAGAGCGCTCGCTCGGCCTTCGCTTCGTGGCAGTCGTGCCGAAGCAGCTGCTCGTCGGTACCGAGACCGCGGACCAAGCAAGCCGCGCCTACGCAAAACTAGCGGGGATCACGCCAGAGAAGTTCATGGAGCGCTTCGAGCAGCCGCTCGACGCGCAGGGTGTCGCGAGCGCCATCGCCGGCGTGCTCGAGAGCAAGCTCGCCCCGGAGTCCGCGACCCTCGTCGTCACGGGCAAAGGTACTGAGCTACTCTAGGCGCGAGGACCGAAGCGTGGACACGAAGGAGCTACCCGCCGAGCTGGCGCGTGCGCGGGCGAGCTTTCTCGAGCTCGTCGCCGAGCTAAGGCCCGAGCTCCACCGCTATTGCTCGCGACTCACGGGCTCCGTCATCGAGGGCGAGGACGTCGTGCAGGACACGCTCGCGAAGGCGTACTACTCGCTCAGCACGGCGCACGAGCTGCCGCCGCTCCGCCCGCTCTTGTTTCGGATCGCGCACAACACGGCGCTCGATGCACTGCGTCGCTACGAGCACCGCCGCGTCGAGCCCGTCGCCGAAATCCCGGAGGACACCCCGGGCGTCGAGCGAGTGGATCCCGAGCTCGTCGGCACGGCGCTCGCGGAGTTCTTGACGTTGCCCGTGACGCAGCGGAGCGCCGTGATCCTGAAAGACGTTCTCGGCTGCACGCTCGAGGAGATCGCCGAAGCCACGGGCTCGACGGTTCAGGCGACGAAAGCCGCGCTTTTCCGCGGACGGACGACGCTGCGCGCCCGCGCCGCCCGTCCGGAGCGAGCGGGCGGCGGGCCTGCGCCGACCGAGCGCGAGAAGCTCCACCGCTACGCCACGCTCTTCAACGCGGGCGACTGGGAGGGGCTCCGCGCGCTCCTCGCCGACGACTGCCGGCTCGACCTCGTCTCGCGTCACGAGCGGCGCGGCAAGGGCGTGGGCGAATATTTCACGCGCTATGCCGAGCTTCGGGACCTCCGGGTCGTGCCCGGCACGCTCGACGGGCGACCGGTGCTCGGAATGTACACGCCGCGGAGCGCTCCGACCCCGCGGAGCTTCGTGTTCCTGAGCTTCCGCGGCGACGAGCTCGTCGAAATTCGCGACTTTCGCTACGTCCCGTACATCGCCGACGAGCTTTCGCTAGGGCGAGCGTTCTTCAGCCCCGACGCCGAAGACGCCGCGGGCGAAGCCACGACGCGCTAGCTCCGAGCTTCGATATCCGCGCCCGCTCAACGAATACCCACGCCCGGCTCCTTTCCCCACCCGGGAGCGCGGAGTAGAGTACGGCTCGTCACGCAGCACGACTGCGTGACGAGGGACGGATGACGGCGCGAGGCGACCGAACATCGAACACACGCGAGCGGAGCGAGCACGCCGAAGGCGGCGGGGGCGCGGTCGCGAAGCGAGCCGCGGGGGCAAGGCCCCCTGTAACCAACGAGCGGGCCGAGCGCACGCATAGCGACCTGGCTCCGCGCTTTCGGCCGAGCGGGATCGTGCCCCGTCCGGCGTCGCTCCCCCCGAGCGTTCCTCCCTCGTCCGGCCCACCGGTACCCCTCGACGCCGGACTGCTCGAGCTCGTCCAGCAGGCGTTCGCGGACCTCGCGGGCCCCGACAGCGTGCTCGACTCGAAGAAGCTGATGCGCTCGCTCGACCTGAAGAGCGCCTTCATCGCCGAGCGCGTCCTCTTGGTTTTCGACAGGAACCGCGACGGGCTCGTGAATCGCGTCGAGTTCGTGCGCGGCGTCCCGCGCCTCTTGTTCGGGAGCACGCTCGACAAGCTGAAATTCGTGTTCCGAGTCCACGACCTCAACGCCGACGGCGCCATCGACGCGGGCGAGCTCACTCGCATGCTCGAGCTCGCTCTCGGCGAGGACGACGTGCCCGCGCGACCCGAGGTGGTGCGCCGGCTCAGCGAGCTCTTGCTCGGCGCCGCCGACGCGAACCACGACGGGCTACTGTCGTTCGGGGAGTTCGAGGCTATCGCCGCGCAACACCCCGAAGCCACGGCGCTCATCTCGCGCAGCGAGGCAAGCTGGATTGCGCCGCGCGGCGGACTCACCGCCGAGCGGAGCCCGGAGCCCAGGATCGCCCAGCGCTTCGTCGGCTTCGTCGACGACAATCCCGCGCTCGCGGTGACGATCGTGCTCTGGGCGGCCGTCAACGTCGGCCTCTTCGTCGACGCCGTGCTCCGGTACCGGGCCATCGGCGAGAGCGGGCTGGTTCAGCTCGCTCGGGGGAGCGGGGCCTGCATCAACCTGAACGGCGCGCTGATCGCGCTCACCATGGCCCGGCGCTCCCTCACCTGGGCGCGGCGCGTGCCCTTCCTGCGCCGGCTTCCGCTCGACGATTCGGTGGGGATCCACCGCGGGCTCGGCATCGCACTGCTCGTGTTCGCGCTCGTCCACAGCGCCGCCCACGGCGCCAACTACGCCGTCACGACGCCGAGCTTCTGGGCCACGCTCTCCGCAAGCACGCCAGGCAAGACCGGGGCGCTGCTCCTGCTGGTCTTCGGCGTCATGGCGCTGTTCTCCCGGCGCAAGGTGCGCGCCTCCGGTCGCTTCGAGCTCTTCCACGTGAGCCATCTCCTCTACGTCCCGTGGTTCGCGCTCGCGCTCGCCCACGGCGCCGCGTTCTGGAAGTGGGCGGGCGTTCCGCTCGCCGTCTTCGCCGTCGATCGCCTCCTCAGGTTTTCCCGCAGCGGAGAGCGCGCGAAGGTGCTCGGCTGCGACCCGCTCGTGTCCGGCGTCACCCGGCTCACGCTCGCCAAACCAGCAAGATTTTCGCATCGCGCGGGCGAGTACGTGTACTTGAAGGTGCCCGCGCTCGCCGCGCACGAGTGGCACCCGTTCACCATCAGCAGCGCCCCCGAGCAGCCCGACCTCACGCTGCACGTGCGGAGCCTCGGCAACTTCACGAGCGCCCTCTACGAGCTCGCGCGCGCGCGGAGCCGAGAAGACTCGCCGCCCGCGCTCGACGCCTACCTCGACGGCCCCTTCGGCACGGCGAGCGACCACATCTTCGAGTCTCGCCATGCGGTGCTGATCGGAGCAGGCATCGGCGTCACACCGTTCGCGAGCGTGCTCGAGAGCATCGTGCTCCGGAGTCAGGCGGGCCGCGGCACGCTCGAAAAAGTCGATTTCTACTGGCTCAACCGGGATGCGGTCTCGTTCGAGTGGTTCGCCAAGCTCCTCGCCAGTATCGAGCGCTCCGCGCCACGCGGGCTCGTCGAGATCCGCATCTTCATGACGGACGGTCGCGGCGACATCTCCTCCACCGTTTTGAACCTCGCACGCGAGATCGCGCACGACCTGGGCGATCCCGACGTCTTCACCGGTCTCGGCGCCATCACGCGCATGGGAGCGCCGGATTTTCGCGCCGAGCTTTCGGCGATTGCCGCAACGTCCGACGGCGAAATCGACGTGTTTTTCTGCGGGCCGCCCGGTCTCGGCCGCAACGTCCGGAGCATCTGCTCCGAGCTCGGGCTCACGCTACATCAAGAGCAGTTCTGAGCTTGCCGGGTTCGAGGGCGTGAATCGGTCTCGACGCGACCTAGGGCGACGCGACGACCTTGCGCACGGCGTCCACGAGGCGTTCGAGGCTGACGGGCTTCACCATCCAGCCCTTGGCGCCGGCTTGCTTGGCGCGGGCCATGAGCGACGGCTGCACTTCGGTCGTGAGGAGCAGCACGGGCAGGCCGGTCGTCTTCACGTCGAGATTGTCGAGCATGTCGAGGCCGTTCATGCGCGGCATGTTCACGTCTAGAATCACCATCGCGGGCGCCTCCTGTTGAACGCTCACGAGACCTTCGACGCCGTCCTTGGCGGTGAGCGTTTCGAACCCCGCGTTCTCGAGCGCGCCAGACACCCGTTGCCGGATGGTCTCGGAATCATCGACTATCAGGATCTTCTTGCCGGGCATGTTGAATTCTCCAATGGGTGGGTCGCAGAAGCCTCCGGCTCCCGCTCAGAAAAGGACGATGTCGCCCTCGCTCGCGTAGGTCATCTGGCTCGCGTAGTTGAGCCGCGCGTAATCGATCTTCCCGCTCAACGTGACGCTGATCTCGCCACGCAAGGTCCTGAAGCGATACGCCGCAAGGATACCCTGTGAGAGGAGCGAGCGCAGCGCCTTCTCGTCCATCGAGAGCGGCAGGCCCATTTGTAGGGGCATCTGAAACTGCAACAGGCGCGCTTTGAGGCGCCCGAGCAGCTGATTCACGCTGTCCTGAACCCAGGCCATGCCCGTGAAGGGCCGCGCCGGATCCTGCCGCACCATCTCGAAGACGCCGGTCGGGACCAGCAGGCCGAGCGTTCCGCGCGCGCCGGGCCCACCGAACGAGATCATGGCCATGAGCGCACGGCTCTCGACGGCGCCGTTGTCGACCTTGCTCGCCGCGATCGGGCCCACCGCGATGCCCACGGCGTGGAAGAGATCCACGGTCGAGCTCTGGATCATCGTTTCGAGCATTGCGCGGCCGTCTTGCGGTGCCATCAGTGACGCTCCGCTTGTTCGACGGGGATGAGCGAGCGCGCCGCGCGTGCCGGGAAGATGCCCGTCTGCCAGGCCTGGGCCTCGGTTTCTGCCAGCGGGAAGCGCGCGATCCAGGTGGTGCCGCGACCGCGCACGCTCCGCACTTCCAGGGTGCCGTGCAGGCTGCTCACGCACTCCCGGAATGCCGCCATGCCGACGCCGCGACCGGACAGCGTCGTGACCTCGGAACGAGTCGTCACGCCGTCCTTGCAGAGCGCGTCCAAGAGGTCGGCCTGGGTGCGGTGCGGCAAGCCGCGCGTCGTGGCGACGCGCCGGATGCCTTCCCAGTCGATGCCCGCGCCGTCGTCGCTCACCTCGATGGCGAGCTGGCCGTTCGTCGTCGCGGCGCGGAGCGCGAGCGTGCCCGCGGCGGGCTTGCCGGCGCGGAGCCGTTCCTCCGGCTTCTCGATGCCGTGGTCGAGCGCGTTGCGCATGACGTGAACCAGCTCTCCGAAGAACGCGCCGAAGCGCGCTCGGTCGAGCCGTAGCCCGCCCGCGTCGACCACCACGCGCAAGTCCGGCTTGCCGAAGCGGCGCGCGACGCCGATCGCCTGGTCACCGAGCCGCTGGAACGCGCGCTCCACGGGCTCGGCCTGCCAGGCCGCGAGCCTGAGCAGGAGCTCGCGCCGCGGAAGCGAGCCGTCACCGACCATGTGGAAGAACTCGGCGTACTCTTTCTCCGGGATCTCGACCATGCGCTGGTGGCGCAGGCCGGAGCTCGTCAGCTGATCGAGCAGCGCCTGCCAGCGCGCGCCGAGCGTGGCGAGAAGCTCGGGCGACGGCTCCCCGTCCTCGGCGAGCTGCGACTCGAGCGAGTGGCAGTACTGCGCGACCATCGAGAGGCCCATCGAGCCGCAAGTGCCCTTCAGCGTGTGGAGCGCGCGGTTCAAGAGCACGGAATCGTGGTCGAACTTGCCGCTGCAGAGCGACGCGACGAGCTCCGACGACTCGGCGAGAAAGACCTCGAAGCCCACGCGATCCTGCACGAGGCGCCGGAACGCCTGCATGAGCTCGGTGTGCTCCGCGTCGTCACGCTCGCGCGCGAGGCGCTCGGTAACGTCGGCAATCGCGACGAGCACGCCTTCGAGCTTCGCGTCGCGGAAGAAGGGCTGGTAGCGCAGGCTCCAGGTGCGGGTGCCTTGGGTCAGCCGCTCCGGCAGCTGGGCGAGGCACACGTCGAGCGGCAGGAAATCGTCGGCTATTTGCGACCAGCCGAGCTCGAAGGTCGCGGCGAACGTCTCGTTCGTCGGCGCGAGGTACTGCCAGAACGGCAGCTGCCCGTGCGTGTCACCGAACCATTCCCCGAGCTTTCGCGAGCGCTCGAGCGCCATCACGCCGTCGGGCGAGAGGGTGACGAAGCCCTGATCGACGTTGTCGAGCACGAGCCGCATGTCGCGGTTCTTGTCGGCGAGCTGGGTCGTGCGCGCGGCGACCTTTTGCTCGAGGGTGCGGTTCATCTCCTCGAGGTTCCGGTACGAAGCGCCGAGATCCCGCGCCATCCTGTTGAAGGACGCGCCGAGCACCTCGAGCTCGTCGTGCGAGCGAATGTCCACTTGCACGCCGTGATCGCCGCCGGCCAAGAGCTCGGCGGCGCGCGTGAGATCCCCGATCGGCCGCGTGATGCGCACCGCTTGGAAGCGGCTCAAGACGACGCCGACGATCACGGAAAGGCCGACCAAGAGGCCGATCAGCACGAAGGAGCGGTTGAGACGCGCCGAGGATTCGGCCTTCGCGGCGCGCAGGGCGTCCTGCATGCGCTTCGTCGAGAGGCCGTAACGGACGGTGCCGAGCACCTCGCCGTCTTCGCCGACGACGGGGGCCGCCACCTCCAGAAGCTCCTGTCCGAGACGGTTCCGGCGCTCGACGCGGGGAGCCTTGACGATGACCTCCTGGTCACCGAGTCCGAGCTTCTTCCAGGCGTCGCGCTCGGGCGTGGCTTCGGTCGCGCTGAGCGGCCGGCGGGCGAGCGCCAGGGTCTCGTGCTCCGAGCTCACGTACACGCCGTAGACGAGATCGCGATCGTCCTTGATGGCGCGCTCGAGCAAGCGCTGCATGTCGAGGAACGCGTTGTCGAGCGTGAGGCCACGCAGAGCGAGTGCGTGATTCTGCGTCAGCACCGTACCTTTGCTGGCGATGCCCTCTTCGATGTACTCCTGCGTCGAGCGCAGGTGCTCGGCCGAGGCCTGTGCGCTCATCACGCCGACGATGCCGAGCGTCGACAGTCCGATGATGCCCGCTACGAGCAGTAGCGTTTGAATGAACTTGTTGCGAAGGCTCTTGATCTTCGTGCTGTGTTCTGATGCCCCCTGGGGATCTCTCTGCATCGTCTATTCCAGAATGTGATCGACCTGCTCCAAGGCGTCTTGCCGCAGCGCGAAGCGCTCGCGTGCCTGGACGAGGTCGACGGTCGTGGTGGTGGAGAGTGGCGAATCGACCTCGTCGTGATCGGTGAGCTTGAAGTTGGCGTCCGCCAGGTCGAAGACGCGGTTGGCGGTTTGCACGCCGAGCGCGCCGTGATCCGGTAAGACGGCGAAGGTGCCGAAGGATTGGCCCGGAGAGACCAGCGACGCCGCGCCGACGATCGCGGGCTTGTAGGGTCGCTCGTTCAGGCCGGGGAGCCAGCCGTCGGCGATCAGGCGCTCCGAGAGCAAGCGATCGTCGTTGAGCACCCAGATCGCGTCACAGTGCTGCTTCACCTCGCGCAGCGCGTATTTGAGCTCGGCGGCGTTCGGGTCGAGGCTCACGGGCTGCTCGATCACGCCAATCTGCTCGCGGCGCGCGAGCTCGGCTTGGCGCGTGACGAAGGAGTGCAGCGGCATGCGCCGGATCACGCCCACGCGCTCGACGGGCGAAGACATGAGCTTGCGCAGGTTCGTGACGACCGTGATGAGCGGCACCTCGTAGCTGATGCCGGTGGCGCCTGCGATCGCCGTCGGGCGCCGATCGAGAAAGGACGTCATGACGACGATGGCGGGCGGGTACGAAGCGAGCCCCGCCGTGGCCTGGTAGCGCGCGTACGCGAACACCGTCGGATTGTTCATGAGCACGACGCACACCGGGTGGAGCTCGCCCATGGCGCGCGAGAGCACTTCGTTGCCGCGGTCACCGTCGACGTCGACCGCGACCAAGGCGAAGTGCCCGGCGAGCTCGTCCTTGAGACCGGACCACACCTCGCGCGTTTGCTTGGTGTCCGGCATGCAGACGAGCACCGTGGGCTTTCCAGGCGAATCGGCGCTCGCGAGCCGGCCGGGCGAGCGAGCACGCGTGACAGCCGTACCGGAATTCGCCGAGCAGCCGAGCCCGCCTGCGACGAGCGGCAAGCCGAGCAGGAAGCTTCTGCGGTTCAGCGCCATTCGTCGACTCCCAGGGTTCGCGAGACCTTCGCCGGCATGCGCGCGATGGCTGCGAGCGCTTCCGCCCCACCCGCACCCGCGCTCGCCACCGCCGGCAGCTTCACGAGCTTGGCGAGCTCGCGCTGCGTCAGTGTCAAACGGCTGACGGACTGTAGGTCGGAGAGGAGGCGCGTGGGCAAGAGGATGGCGTCGACTTTCTGCATCTGAATGAGTGGCAAGAGATCCTCGAATTTAGTAACGCGTTCGACTTTGGGTTTCGCGCCCAGCAGCGCGTACACGAAGGCATTCGTGCCGTCTCTCCCCAGGAGATCGAGCGCGCCCACGGCGGCGACGCGCGCGGGATCGGGCACCGCACCAGCGCCCACCAAGGAGTACCTTTCCTCCGGAGAGCCACCGCGCATTCCCTGCAGTTTTCCGCTCAATCCGTGCGAATCGAGCAGCGCGGGCAGGCTCAACACCGCATCTTGTCCGTCCTCGAGACCGCGCTCGAAATCGCCGAGCCGGCCGACCGCTCGCACCTCGAGGCCCGGCAAAGCGGCTTGAAGCTCGCTTTCGAACGCGCGCTGCTTCAGCGCGACGTGCAAGAAGACGAGGAGTTTGGCGGTGCGAGCTTGCGCGGTTTGCGCGACGAGCTCGGTTGCGGCGATGGCTGCCAGCGCTTGAAGGCCGAGGCGAGTGCGAGAAGGTACGCTCATCGATTCCGGGGGGGTGTTGGGGAGCGCGCTGACTACAGAATGCGACAATCGTCGCGGATACCGCGCTACTACTAACGGCTAAAATACTTACGTCATGAGGGGTGAAGTTATTGCTATGTTAGCCGTAGTCTGACTGCGGATGAAAGCGTTGTCTGCGCGGTCTCGACCGCGCACACGTGCCCACCCGCCGCGGTCAATCTCTCCCACATGATGCGCACCTCACGATTGCTCACGACCGTGCTTGCGGTGTTCTTCGCGAGCCTGCACGCCTCCGCGCAGAGCGCTAGCCCGCAAGAAGGGCCTAAAAACAAGGAGGGCGTCGAGGATCTCGACCTCGTCAAGCTGCTCAACGTGCAGGTTTCGACCGCGACGAAGACCGCGGAAAGCATCGACGACGCCCCCGCCGTCATCACCGTGGTCACGCGCGCCGACATCGCGCGCTGGGGCTATCAGACCGTGGCGGAAGTGCTGCAGCACACCGTGGGCTTTTACCTCACCGACGATCACATCCTGCCGAACGTGGGCGTGCGCGGCATGACCGGCGGCCTCGGCGCCGAGAGCGGCATGATCAAGGTCATGATCGACGGCCGCTCCGTCGCGTACCGCACGACGTCCGGAAACTGGTTGGGCGTGGAGCTGATTCCGCTCACGTCCATCGCGCAGATCGAGATCATCCGTGGCCCGGTCTCGGCGCTCTACGGCGCGGACGCGTTCCTCGGCGTGGTCAACATCATCACGCTGAACCCGGACGACGTGAAGCCCGTCACCGCTCGCGTCGCGCTCGGCTTGACGGAGACGAACCCCGGCGGACGCTTCGACGTCTCCGGCGGCGCGCGCTTCGGCCACTTCGATTTCTTGCTCGGCGCCGCCGGCGAGAACACGGATCGCACGGGCCTGGCCCTGCCCGCCGAGTCGCCCGCGCCACGCCTGCCCGACGACATCGGCACGCGGCGCACGACGTTGAACCTCGAGCGGCAGTCGTTGGTGCTGCAGAGCCGCTTCGGTTATCGCGTGAAGGAGGGCGAGGTCGTCGTGAGCGGCTACGCCTCCGGGCTGAAGCGCGGCGGCGACTTCGCGAGCTGGGCGCAGCTCACGAACGGCGTCGACTCCGCGGGGCGGCCGCGCGGTACGGTGGTCTCGCTCGGGCAATACCGTCTGAATCTCGACGCGACGGCGCACGCGAGCTCGAAGCTCGATCTCGCGCTCTCGACCACGTATTTCCAGGGCGGCGTCCTGCCCGCCGACCGCGTCGAGGTGGCGAGCGATCTCTTCTACGTCGAGCGCAAAGCGACGTACCGCGGCGTCGACGGACAGTTCGAAGCGCGGCTACGCCCCTGGTCGGGCTCGAGCGTGATCGCGGGCGTGCAGACCGTGTACGACCACGAGGAGCTCGACAACCCCGTGCGCATCGATCGGGCCACGAATCTGCCCGTCCCGCAGACGCGGCCCGATCCCGCGCCGCTCGGTCTGTTCGACATAGGCACGTACGTGAACGCGAGCCAGCAGGTCTTCGACCCCTGGCTCAAGCTCAACGGCGGCGTCCGCTACGATCACCACAGCGAGTATGGCGGGCAGCTCACCGGGCGCGTCGGCGCCACCTCGCGCTGGTCGCGCGCGCTCGTCTCCAAGCTGCTCTACGGCACCGCGTTCAAGGCGCCGTCGCCCTACCTCTTGCACGCCGTTCCGCTCCGGCTCGGCGACGTCATCGGCAACCCGGCGCTCAAGCCGCAGCTGATCCGCACCCTCGAGTACCAGCTCTCCTTCAAGCCCGACAAGTTCTTCGGCGTCACCTCGGCCGTCGCCTACAACTGGCTCTTGCAGAAGGCGGAATTCACGCCGGAAGGCAGCAACCAGACCGCACGCAACGTCGCGAGCCAGCACTCGCTCGCTTGGGAGACGCGCGCCGATCTCTCGCACTACAACGACTACACGCTCTACGGCGCGGTCGATCTCGTGTTCTCGGAGCGCGAGCTCGGACAGCAGGGCTACGTCGCGAACCTGGTCGGGACGCGCAACGTGGCCTATCCGCCCTGGATCGGGCGCGCAGGTGCGATATTCGCGGTACCTTCCCCACCTCACGTACCGCTGCAGCTCGGGGCGGAAGGGATGCTGGTCGGGCCGCGCCGAGCGGCCGACACCTCAATTGTCGAGCGCGGTGAGCCGTTCACCCTGCCCAGCTACTTCATGCTCGACCTCTCGCTGTCCACACGGGAGCTGTATCTCGCACCCGGGCATACGTCGCGCGTCGCGCTGCGCGCGCGCAACATGCTCGTGGCGCGCGGGCCCGATCCGGGCTTTGCAGGATTTGAATATCCGCTCGCACCCGCGGAGATCTTCCTCGAAATCGAACATTCTTACTGAGCGAATCATAAATCGAGCGATCCCCATGCACTTACGACTGGTAAATCTCGGAGAATTTGCATTGGGCTCGTGGTCATTGGGTCGGTATCCGGTCATGTCGGGAGTGCTCGCAGCGGCGCTCCTCGGCAGCGCCTGCTCGCCGGCCGCAGAAACGCCCACGGACGGCATTCCAGTCGGAGTGCTCCTGCCCTTCACGGGCAAGGAAGCCGCGCTCGGGCGAAATCTCGAGCAGGCGCTCTTGCTCGCCGTCGCGGACGTGAACGACGCGGGCGGCGTGGGGGGGCAGAAACTCCGGCTCGTGACGCGCGATTCGAACTCCGGCTCGGAGCGCGGCCTCGACCAGCTCCTGCAGCTCATCTACACCGATCAGGTTCAGTACCTGATTGGTCCCGAAGAGACCGAGCTCGCCAATGCGATCGTTCCGGACATCAAGGCCCTGAACATCCTCGACATCCTGCCCGGCTACGCGGCCCCCGCCATCGAGCATCCGGGGAACGGCGCCTGGGTGCGACTGGCGCCTTCGACGTCCGCTTTCGCCTGCGCGATGGGCAAGCACGTCGTTTCCTACGGCACGCGCACGGTGAACGCGCTCGCGACCGCGGACGACTACAACACGTCGCTCGCGAGCGACTTCACGAGTCAGGTGGGCGGGCTCGGCGGCATCTCGCTGCCGACCGTCAGCGCGCCGATCGGAGCGTCTTCGTACGCCGAGCAGATCAGCCAGGTCATGGGCTTCGATACCGACGCCACGCTCTTGACCGCTCCGCCCGAGTCGGCGTCGATCATCACGACGGAGTGGACGATCGACGGCCGTCCCGGCAGCTGGTACCTGAGCCCGCTGCTTCGGGTCGACGGGTTCCTCGAGAACATCCCGTTCGGGACGCTGAACGGGGCGCACGGCCTCTCCCCCTCGTCGAGCTTGGCGAGCGAATGCACGCCGGGAGAGGGCACCGAGCTCCATTGCACGCACTCGAACGCCCGCGCCTTTGCGGCCCACTTCGAGGAGGCGTGGCAGGGCGACCGGCCTTTCGCTGCAGCAAACTACTATTACGACGCGGTCGTGCTGCTCGCGCTCGGCCTCAACAAGGGGCTGAGCGAGAGCGGCGAGCTACCGTCGCCGAAGGCGCTCCAAGCCGACATTCGCTCGCTCGGCGACGCCGACGCGGAGCCGGTGCGCTGGAACGACCTCAGCGGCCCCATGACCGAGATCCGGCTCGGCACCGCGGTCCGTTACGTGGGCGCCGCGGCCGAATACGAATTCGATCGCTACGGTGCGGCTCAGCACACCGTATTCGACACCTGGATGATCTCCAACGACGGCTTCGTCGAAACTGGCACGTTCGAAGCCGTCTGTCCGCACACGTTCTAGTTCGCAGAGGGATGCCACTTATCCAAAAGGAAAGGGTTACACACACGATGTCTCGAAAGCTCTCACGTTGCACACATCTCTTGGGGTTGGCACTGGCACTCGGTGCCTGCAGTTCGACGGATGACGCCACTCCGAAGAAGACGGTCACCCGCGTCGAAATCCCCGACAGCGCGTTCAAGCCAGTGGAGCTCGAGAACACCGTCGACACGCTGGTCCGCGAGATCGGCAAGACGGACCCGCAGAAGCTCCAGCTCGGCGTCGTGCTGAAGGAGCTCACGGGCTATTGGGAACCGGTGAAGGTCGGCGCCAACCGCGCGATCGGCGAGCTCGGCGTGTCCGGCGTGGTGATCGCGCCCACGGAAGAGACCGAAGAGGCGGCCCGCAATCGCCAGGTGGAGATGATGCAGGAGCGTGAAGGCGCCGGCTACGACGGCATGGGCCTCGCACCGCTCGCCGACATCCTCACCCCCGAGATCGACAACTTTGCGGACGCGGGCACGCCGGTCGTCACGATCGACAGCGATCTGCCGTCCTCGAAGCGCCAGCTCTACATCGGCACCATCAACTACGAAGCCGGCCACACCGCGGGCGAAACCCTGGTGAACATGCTCGGCACGGGCGAAGGCGGCGTGATCATCCTCGGCCACGACGACGAGCCGACCTGGCCGGACGGCTACAACCGCACGCAGGGCGCGAAGGACGTGCTCGAGGCGGCCGGTTACACGGTCACGGTGCGCAAGACGACCTGGGACTCGGACGGCGAGCAGAAGGACGTCGACTACATGGCGGACGCGCTCCAGACGCTCGATCCGCCGGTCGTCGGCATGCTCAGCATGTTCTCGCCGACGTATCGCTGCGCCCGCGCCGTCGAGGCGGCGGAGATGACGGGCGACGACGTGACGGTGGTCGGGTTCGACTTCGAGCCCGAGACGCTTTCCTACATGCAGTCGGGCTTCATCAAGGCGACGCACGCTCAGCGCCAGTACTACTTCGGCTACATGGTGCCGTACGTGCTTTACTCGATGAAGGTGCTCGGCGCCTCGAAGACCATGGACATCCTCGGCTCGCAGATGGTCGACGAGAGCCGCTTCAACGCCGGCATCGACGTGGTCAAGGCCGACCAGGTCGACGACTACAACGCGTTCCTCGACTCGCTCGGCATCGGCGGCTAACGCTCGGTCCCGAACGATTCATCGCGCGCCGCGCGTGGCTTCGGCCACGTTCGGCGCGCGGTTTCGTTTTCTGGACCGCGTCAGCAGCGCGTTTCGGACGAGCTCTACGGGAGCTCTGCGAACGAAAGCTCGGGCTGCAGGCCGCCGGCGTCGAATGGCGAATCGTCGAGCTCCTTCAGGCGCCCGTCCGCTTCGACCTCGAATACCGAAAGCGTGCCGTCGTCGTTGCCGGTGTACACGCGGCCGCCCACGGGGCTTGCCGCGACGGAGTACGGCGAGCCGGGAACGGTGACGGGCGATCCGGGCACCTCGTCGAGGGCGCCGGATCCCGGATCGATCGAGAAGCCTCGCAAGTGTTGGGTGAGGAACGCGGAGGTCGCGTAGAGGAACGTCCCCGTCGCGTCGGTCGCCACGTTGGATGCGAAGAAGTCGCTGCCGACATCGAGCGTGAAGGGCGAGCCATCGACCGCCTCGAGCGCTCCGCTCCCGGCGTCGATGGCGAACGCGTTGAGCCCGTTGCCCGTGCTGTAAAGGAATGCGCCGTCAGGACGGACCACCATCGCGCCGGATCGAACCAGGGTCGTGGCAAACGGCGAGTGCTCGAGCTCGGGGAAGGTTCCGGAGCCGCTCACGGCGTAAGCGTGGATGCCGGGCTCGACGGCATCCGTCGCGTAGAGGAACCGGCCGAGTGGATCCGCCGCGACGAAAGCGGGTGCGCCGTCGACATGCAGCTCGAGGAGGGCGTCGAGCTCGCCGGTATCCTGGTCGATCGAGAAGACGTGGACGGCCGTGTCGCTCGACCCTGCGATGTACGCGTAGCGACTCAGAGGATCGAGGGCGAGCATGAGCGGGCTGAACGAGACCGATTGGGAGAGGCTCGGCTCGGCCGGGAGCGTTCCGTCGGCGGCGATGCGATAGAGGTCGATGCGCTGGGCGTCGAGATCGATCGCGTAGAGGCGCCTGTTTACGGAATCGATGTCGGCATCGTAGAAATGGGCCCCTTCGTGGACCGGCGAGCCGCCGAGCTCGAGCGGGGCTCCGTTGCGCGGCGAAAGCGACAAGGCGCGCAGGCCACCGAGGAACGTGGAGACATAGGCGATCTCGCGACGGGTCTCCCCGGCTTCGCCTCCCGCGCCGGCCCCGCCGCCTTCGCCTGCGGTGTCTTCGCCTGCAGTGCCTTCTCCCGCGGCGCCACCATCGGTGCCGACACGACCCGCTACGCCCGTGCCGGCGACACCGCTCGTGC
>DATMCL010000259.1:0-6222 GCA_035558375.1 Polyangiaceae bacterium | reverse complement strand
CTCTCGCAACACGTCTCTCGCAACACGTCTCTCGCAACACGTCTCTCGCAACACGTCTCTCGCAACACGTCTCTCGCAACACGTCTCTCGTCGCGCTTCACCGCCCAATGCCGTCGTGCCCCCACGCTGGCTCCGCCAGCGTAAGGGGGCACCCGCGCGCACAGTCCGAAGGACGAGCACGCGGGCCGTACCACGCCGTACCCACATGGGGGGCAACTGCATTTCGCCAAAATGCGCCAGCTTCCGACGCCCGGGAGACTCGGCGCGGTTTCCCGGAGCCAACTCGTTCTAGAACCCCACCGTGACGGCCGGCTCGATCCTGCTCTTGGCGGTCGGTCTCGCGATGGACGCGACGGCCGTCGCCGCAGCGCGCGGGATGGCGGCGACGCGCATCCGGGTGCGCGATGCGCTGCTCGTCGCGGGTCTGTTCGGCGGGTTCCAGGCGCTGATGCCGCTGCTCGGATTTTTGATTGGCGCGCGGCTCGAGGCCTGGCTCGGCGGTTGGGATTATTGGGTGGCTTTCGCGCTGCTCGCGGGCGTCGGTGTGAAGATGCTGTGGGAAGCGCGGCACGGCGCGAGCGAAGCGCGCGAAAATGGGCGCGATCCGTTTGGGTTCAAGGTGATGCTCGTGCTCGCCGTGGCGACCAGCATCGACGCGTGGGCGGTTGGTATCACTCTGCCGATCCTGGGCGCGCCGCTCGTGACGTCGCTGGTCGTCATCGGCGTCACGACGGCCGTCTTGAGCCTGCTCGGACTCAGCGTCGGGCGACGGTTCGGGTCGGTGCTCGGACGGCGCCTGGATGTTTTCGGGGGGCTCGTGCTCGTGGGGATGGGCCTGAAGCTCCTGCTCGAGCACCGGCACTGACGAGATCGCCGAGGATGGCGCGCAACGCCTCGAGCATGGGCTCGCCTGCCGTCGCAAGGTGCGCTTTGTGCAGCCGCGAGAGCGCCTCGAGCTTCTCGACGCCGGGTGGCTCGAGCACGACCAGCACCTTGCGGCGATCGTCGCTCGCGCGCTCGCGCCGGACGAAGCCGCGGGCCTCGAGCTTGTCTACTAGTGCGACGGTCGTGTGGTGCTCGAGACAGAGGCGCTCGGCGACGGCGCCGATCGTCGGCTCGCGGTCCGCGGGTAGGCCGCGCACGGCGAGCAGGAGCTGGTGCTGCTGCGGCTCGATGTCGGCGCTGCGCGCGGCGCGCTCGCTGAAGGCGAGGAAGCGCCGGAGCTCGTAGCGAAATGCGGCGAGCGCCCGGTGGTCGGCGAGCGAGACGCGCGTCATGCGCTCGCCACCGTGGGGAGCGAGCGCGCGCTCTTGCCATGCTTCCTGGCGATCTCTTCGAGCTCTACTTTGCAGGAGCCGCAGCCCGTGCCCGCCTTGGTGACCTCGCCGAGGGCGGCGACCGAGTCGGCTCCGGCTTCGGCCGCCGCGACGAGCGTTGCCTCGGTCACCTTGTGGCAGCTGCAGACCAGGCGCGCGGCCGGCGCACGAGTGGCGCGCGGCTGGCACAGCACCTCGAGCGGATCGTCGGGGAGCGGCTCGTCGCGGTCGAAGTGCTGAATCAGCGTACCGGTCGCAGCCGTGTTCCCGACGAGCATCGCGCCGATCAGGCGGCCGTCGCGAATCACGAGCTTCCGGTAAGCGCTCTTTCGTTCCTCGATGATTTGATAGACCTGATCGGCTTCGAGCTCCGGCTCGAGCTTGCCCATCGAGGCCACATCGACCCCGGCGACCTTGAGCCGCGAGTAGAGCTTCGACCCGGTATAGCGCGCGCGCGGCTTCGACCCGGTGAGCACGTCGGCGAGCACCGTGGCCTGCTCCCAGACCGGCGACACCAGGCCGAAGGTCGTGCCGCGGTGCTCGGCGCACTCACCGAAGGCGTACACGCCCGGCACCTCGGTCGCGAGCGTGTCGTTCACGACGATGCCCCGATTCACGGGCAACCCCGAAGCGCGCGCGAGATCGACGCGCGGTCGCACGCCACACGCGAGGACGACCATGTCGGCCGTGAGCGTCGTGCCGTCGTTCAAGATCACGCCGTGCACGCGCTCGTCACCGAAAACGGCTTCGACCGTGCGCTCCGTGCGCACGAAGATCCCCGCGCGCTCGATCTGGCGCCCCAGCATCTCGCCGCCGAGCGCGTCGAGCTGGGCGTTCATCAAGCTTTTCGCCACGTGCACGAGCGTCACGTGCAGGCCAAGGTCCGAGAGCGCCTTGGCCGCCTCGAGCCCGAGCAGACCGCCGCCGACCACGACGGCGCTGTCGCCCGAGCGCGAGTAAGCACGCATCCGCAGGCAATCGGCGATCGTCCGGTACACGAAGACGCCGGGGCGTAGCTCGCCGTCCTCTCCCTGCATCCCCTCGAGCGGCGGCACCACGGGCTGGCTTCCCGTGGCGAGCACGGCCACGTCGTACTGGCGGTGCTGGCCGTCCGACGTCTCGAGCGTCTTGCGCAGCGTATCGAGGCGGGTCACGCGCGTCGTGTGCGTGAGGCGGATGGCGTGAGCGTCGTACCACTCGGGCGTCTTCGTCACGATCGCGTCCGGCGCGTCGCCGCCGAGCACCTTGCCGAGCATGATGCGGTTGTACGCGCCGCCCGGCTCTTCGCCGAACACGCTGATCTCGTAGCGTCGCGCTGCGTCGCGCTCCACGAGCTCGTCGAGCAGGCGGCAGGTGCCCATGCCGTTGCCGATGATGACTAGGCGGCGTTTGTGCGTGATCACAGCGTGCTCCTCGGGCTCGAGACGGCCGCTCGCGCCCGCACGGCGCACACCTTGAACTCGGGCATGCGGCTCACCGGATCGAGCGCCGCGACCGTCAGCACGTTGGCCGCGCGCTTGCCACCCCAGTGAAAGGGCGCAAACAGCGTATCGACACGAATGTCCGGGCTCACGCGCACGACGAACTCGACGCGCCCGCGCCGGCTCTCCACGAGCAGGAGCTCTCCGTCGAGCACGCCGAGCCGCGCGGCGAGGCGCGGATGAATCTCCACGGCCGGCTCGCGCTGAGCGTCGACGAGCGCGGCGACGCGGCGCGTTTGAGCGCCCGAGTTGTAGTGCTCCTTGTAGCGGCCCGTCGTGAAGTAGAGGGGATAGTCGTGATCGGGAAGCTCGGCGGCGGGACGGTATTTCACGGCGTGAAAGCGCGCGCGGCCCGACGGGTGCGCGAAGCGCTCGGCGAACAGCCGCGGCGTCCCCGGGTGCTCGCTGTCGGGGCAAGGCCAAAACACGCCCTTTGCCGCACGGATCTTGGCGTAGCTCATCCCGCTGTAATCGGCCTTCCCGCCCCGGGTCGCTCGCCGGAGCTCGTCGAACACCGCCTCGGTCGATTCGAACCGAAAGCCCGCCGCGCCGAGCCGCTCGGCAAGCTCGCGCATGATCTCGAGGTCCGTCCGCACACCGCTCGGCGCCGGTCGCACCCGCTGCCGCAAGATGACGCGCCCTTCGAGGTTCGTCATCGTCCCCTCCTCTTCGGCCCATTGCGTGACGGGCAGCACCACGTGCGCCGACTCCGCCGTTTCGTTGACGAACGCGTCGCACACGACGAGTAACTCGAGCGCGCCAAGCCGCTTCTTGATGTGCTCCGCATTCGGCGACGCCACCACGACGTTCGAGCCGAAGACGAGCAGCCCGCGAACGCCGCCGCCCTCGCCGAGCGAATCCAGAAGCTCGTAGGCGCTCTTGCCCTTGCCGGGCAGCGCGGACGGCTCGATGCCCCACACCGCGGCGATTTCGGCGCGATGCTGCGGGTCCTCGATCAGGCGGTAGCCGGGCAGCTGGTCCGCCTTCTGGCCGTGCTCGCGGCCACCCTGCCCATTCCCCTGACCGGTGAGACAGCCGTACCCGCTCGCGGGCTTGCCCACCTTGCCGAGCGCGAGCATCAGGTTGATGAGCGCGAGCACGGTGTCGGTGCCTTTCGACTGCTGCTCGGCGCCACGGCCCGTGAGCACCATGCTCGAGGGCACGTCGGCCAGCATGCGCACGGCGCGCAGCTGGTCGTCGATCGCGACGCCTGTCAACCGCTCGACGAACGCGGGGTGACTCGTGAGCAGGCTCCGCTCGAGCTCCGCGAAGCCCTCCGTGCGGGCCGCGATGTAGTCCCGGTCGAGCTTTTTCTCCTGGATGGCGAGCGCGAGCAAGCCGTTCGCGAGCGCGAGATCGGTGCCCGGCGTGAGCTGGAGGTGGAGCGTCGCCGCGCGTGCCGTATCGGTGTGACGCGGGTCGACCACGATGAGCGCGCCGCCGGAGCTCTTCTGCGCGGCAACCCACTGCATGATCGGCGGCATCGTGTCGGCGCAGTTCGAGCCCCAGAGCAGAAGCGTCCGCGTCTCGGCGAGGTCCGAAACCGGAAACGGCAGCCCCCGATCGACGCCGAATGCCCGGTTTTGCCCCGCCGCGGCGGAGGCCATGCAGTAGCGGCCGTTGTAGTCGATGTTCGGCGAGCCGAGCGCCACGCGCACGAACTTGCCGAGCAGGTACGCCTTTTCGTTCGTGAGGGCGCCGCTACCGAACGCCGCGAGCGCCGCCGGCCCGTGCGCGCGCCGCAGCGCCGCGAGCTTCTCGGCGACGAAATCGAGGGCGCTGTCCCAGCTCACCGGCACGAGCCTGCCGTTCGGCTGACGCATGAGCGGGCTCCGCACGCGCTCCGGATGCTCGAGCAGCGCCGCCGAGGTGAAGCCTTTGATGCACATCTGGCCGCGATTCACGGGGAAGTCGTCGTCCGCGCGCACGCTCACCCGCGAGCGGTCGGCCTCCGTCACGGTCACGGCCATGCCGCACTGGAAGGCGCAGTAGGGGCAGTGCGTCTTCGTCTCTGCTTCGGTAACCACCCGAAGCTCGCGCTGCCGTTCGGCCATCAGCGTCGAGCATCGCAGGTCGCGGGTTTCCCACGCGTATCGGCGCCATGGCCCGTCAGTATCGATCGTCGATACTATCGAGCCGCGATATGTTTCGCATCGAGACGAAACGTTTCCGCACGGTGAACTCCGGCTTAGAAACCGTCCAGCAATGAGACGGCCGGCGCCTCGCCGAAACACGGGGCGACCGCGCGCCCGCGGCTAATTTATTGCAACGTGTACTCGTAGAGCACGACGTTGCCGAGCCCCATGAACGCGACGTGCACGCTGTCGGCTGACACGTCGATGCGCCCCCAGCCAGAATTCGGCCACGACTTGGTGTAGCCGGTCTGTGCGTCGGGGAACGGCCAGATCGAGCCGGCGCTTCCGGGCAGCGTGTAGTGCGTGGCGTCGACGGTCATGTCGGTGAAGACGTGGTCGTGGCCGTAGAAGAAGACCTGCACGCCATACGTCTGCATGAGCTCGTGCACGATCTCCTGCTCGCCGACGTGAGCCGCACGCCCTCCCCCGCGCCCATACGCGGAGTCGACGTCATCGCCCGCGTCGCCGCCGACCGGGTGATGGATGAGGAGGAAGCGCCAGCGGGAGGTAGCGTTCTCGAGCGTCTGCCGGAGAAACTCGAGCTGCGCGTCGCCGAGCGTCCAGTCGTCGGGCAGGCCCGGGTCGTAGTCGAGCCGGTGGCAGGTCGGCGTGTAGGTGAAGACGTTCAGCATCACGAACAGCGCGTCGCCCCAGGTGAACGCGTAGTAGTCCTCGAAGGGGCTGCCGCCGCCGGGATACGTTTCGGGATTCGGTCCCGGGAGGTAGAGGAGGCGCTGGCTGCGCGAGCGGTCGATCTCCTCCAGCGTGTTGCAGCCGTTTTCGCTGTCCCAGCCGCCAATCACCGGGAAGTGCGGCGCGTGGCCGAGCACGTCGCCGAACGAAGCGCGGTAGTTCACGTACGCGTCCCGGGTGAGCGAGCCCACGGGAGGCGGGTTGTTGAAGCCGTACTCGTGAAAATCGAGCATGTCGCCGAGGTTCACGATGAAATCGGGCGCGGCGGTCGCGATCTCGAGCCCCGTGCGGGTGAGGACGCTTTCGTCGCCCTGATTGTCGTAGCTGAGATCGGAGCCGATGTGCGTGTCCGATACGAGCGCGAAGGTGAACGGCGCTCCGGCGGCGCGGGCGGTGGTGACGCTTCCCCGGTACGAGACCGTGAGCACGTCGTCGGTGACGGCGCCGATCTCGTACTCGTACGAAGTCCCCGCGCGAAGGTTCTTGATCGACCACTCTGCGAGATCCGGAGCGGGGGCCGTCGGCAGCTCGAGCCTGCCCCAGTCGCTGTCGCCGGAGGCGCGCACGTGCACGCGCAGGAGCAAGGGATCGCCGCCG
>DATMCL010000258.1:0-10916 GCA_035558375.1 Polyangiaceae bacterium | reverse complement strand
CGATCGGCCGGTGGTCGCGGGCGAGGCGTACAAGGCCGTCGGCTACGGTGTCGACGACGGTGGCGAGCGTAACCCCGGGCGCATGGAGCGCGGCGATCTCGAGGTCTCGTGCCTTTATGCGGAGTGCGGGCGCATCGGCGTGGCGTCCACGGAGTTCCTCGGCGAAACGGGCGTGTGCTCGGGTGACTCCGGCGGGCCGGCGCTCGACGAGGAGGGGAAGGTGATCGGCGTCGTGTCGCGCGGCTCCGATCCGTGCGAGACGCCCATCTACGGTCAGGTGTCGTCGTGGGGCGAGTGGATCCGGGAGACGGTGCTCGAGGCCGCGGAGAGCGCCGGGTTCCGGCCGCCGTTCTGGGCATTCTCGGGCTCGAGCGATCTCGACCCCACGCTCGCGCATGCGGGCTCGCCGTGTTCGGACACGAGCGAGTGCACGCCCGGGACCGTTTGTTACTACGACTCCGATCCCGCGACGGCCGCCTGCACGGAGGTCTGCGCGAACGATCGCCAATGCGGCTCCTCGCACTCCTGCAGGCTGGGCTTCGACGTCCAGGGCGGCGGCCTCTGCATCGATCCGCCAGCGTCGAACCAGGGGACTGGGACTGGAGCCGGCGGCGAAACGAGCGGCGGCACGAGCGGGGGTACCCTTCCGCCCAAGCACGGTGCGGACGATAGCTGCAGCATTCGTGCTGGAAGGCAGGGGTCGCCCGCTTCGGCGTGGCTCGTCGTTGCGCTGGGGCTCGCCTCCGCTTTTCGAACGCGAACGACTCGCCGCCGAGCGCGCTAACCGGGCTGCTGGAATCGATACGGACTCGCCCCGACTCGAGCCACGTGGCACGCTGCAGAGTGGAGGCGAGGTGAATGATGGCGAACGTGCGGCGACGGTGGGCCGGGGTATTGGCGATGGCGGGGGTCGCCTCGATGGTGATGGCTTCGTGCGGCGGGGAGTCCGCGCACGATTCGGACGGTGGAGCGGCGAAAGGCGCGGGCGGCACGAACGCGGGGAGTGGCAACGGTAAGTCCGGAACTTCGGGGAGCGCGGGGCGCGTCAACAACGCGGGGCGGAGCGGCTCGGGCGGGACGAGCGCCACGCGCGGTGGTGGCTCGGGTCGCGGCGGCTCACACGAGGGTGGTGACGGAGCTCAGGAAGTTGGCGGTGGAGCTCAGGAAGGTGGCGCCGGGTCGCACGACGGCAGCGGTGGCTCGCACGTAGCGGGCACGGGCGGGAGCGCCGTGGAGAATCAAGGCGGCGCCGGTATGGGAAGCACGCCGGTGAACCCCCCGAAGGTGCACGCCTGCGGCAATCCGAGCGCGTGGTCGGCGAACCTCGAGCTCTGTGATCATGGCTTCGTGCACCGCACGAACGACGCGGCGTGTCCGCTCCCGCCCCATCTCGGAGAAGGCGGCGACGGCGGCGCGAGCGGCGCGGGTTCCTTCGAGCTCGGTCCCCACCACGGGGAGTGTGAGAGCGACTCCGAATGCGCGGCGAATCAGTACTGCGTGGTGGAATCCGCCATCCACGACGATCAAGAAACGCATTGTCAGTCCGCCTGCGCGACGAATGCCGACTGCGCGAGCGGCGAGGTCTGCAGCTGCAACCCGACCTTCGTATCCGCCATGAACGGCGAAGCGCTGACGCTCGGCGTTTGTGCTCCCGCGGGCTGCCAGACGGATGCGGATTGCGCGAGCGGCACGCTGTGCGTTGCGGTGCTCGGCCCCGATCGGATCTGGACGGGCTGTGAAGCGGATAGTCTGGTCGTCGATCAATTTCAGTGTCAGTCCAAGCGCGACGAATGCTCGGGGCCGGACGACTGCGACGTCGCCCACACGGGCGAGGCGGGCGCTGGACCGACCGACAGGGTTTCCTGCGGGTACGCGAGCGGACACCGCACCTGCACCGAGGGCGGCATCCACCCCGAGTGCGTTTGGTAGCGCCGCGCTGCTGCTACTGCGGTGGTCCGTACAGCGTCGATCGGACGCTGATGTAGCCGATCTGTCCGATGCCGCTCAGCGTTTGGACGAGTGCCTGGTCCTGGTTGATCTCTTCCATGCGGCTGCCCGTCGTGTAGTTGATGAGCGTGTTGCCATTCGAGAGGCGTACGACGTCGCCCAGGACGAAGCTTTCGCCCGTGCCGCTGTACGACCACTCGAGGTGGGGATTGCCGCTCGAGTCGTAGCTGTACTCGTGGATGGGAGACGGCCCCGACAGGTTCGGATTGCCGTTGTGCGCTTCGAAGTACAAGAGGTTGCCGTTCGGTAAGAGCTCGTGGCCGTGGATGCCGTACAGCATCGTTTGGGAATGCCACGGGGATTTGCCGTCGCGATCGAACTGGTAGACCCCGGTCATGGTCAAGTCGGTCACGGAGTAGCTGTCGTCACGCGCGTAGTACCGGAGCGAATTCGCGTGATACATGCTGGTATTCACGCCGAAGCCGGAATCGCCGAGGTTCACCACGGTGTGCAGCGCGCCTTGCGGCGACCGCTCGACGAGGTCGCTCGAGTCGTCGCCGGTCGACGTCCACAGCATGAAAGCGGTGCCGCCGTCCGGAAGCACGGCGAAGTCGTGGTGGCTCTTCTCGAGCCCTGAAATCGATTCGGCGCCGCTGCCGTCCATCCGCACGCGGCGCACGTCGCCGGTCACGTCGGGGGTCGGGTTGGCCTTGAGTACCCACAGGTACTCGCCGGCCCAATCCATGTGCGCTCGACTGCAATCGAACGGCACGTCGTACCACCAGACCACCGCACCATCGGCGTCGATGATCATGGCTCCCTCGTCGCGGTAGGAGCACGCCACGATGAAACCGTTTCCGCGTGAAGCGCCGAGATCCGTGAGGGTCCGCGTGACGACGGGCGCTTCGGCATCGACCTCGGTCGTGAGCGAATGGTCGGGGCTGATGCAGGTGGTGCTTCCGGCCTTCGCGACGAGGCGATACGTGTACGTCCGTCCGGGCTTGAGCCCGAGCATCCAGGCGCTCGGGTCGACCACGGAGATCGGGCCGCCGCTGCCGACGTTGAGCTCACCGTCCTTCGGATCGTCCAAGGTGAATTCGATCCGAGCCTCGGTGAGTCCCGCGAGATCCGTCGACCAGTCGACGACACCGACCGTCGGGATGTTCGGGCTCAGCGCTCCCTTGATGTTGAAGGAGCAGACCTCCGGCGTCGCGGAACCTCCCGTGCCTCCGGATGCTCCGTCGCCCGCCATGCCGCCGGTCGCGCCGCCGGTTGACCCGGCGCTTCCGCCACTCCCGGCGCCGCCCGCTGCGCCGCCCGCTGCGCCGCCGCTCCCGGCTCCGCTCATCGACGCACCGGCGCTCCCTCCTGGCGCGGCTCCCGCAGTCATCCCGGCCGCGCCGCCGTTCGGTCCCCTGCCTGCGGACGGCGCGCCCGCGGACGCGCTCGTTCCGCCGTTTCCCGGCCCCGTCCCCGCGGCTCCCGCTCCGGCATTGCCGCCGCTGGGCGCGCCTCCTTGGCTCGTGGCGCCGCCCTTGCCGGCGCTCGACGCGGGCGCTGGGTGGTCCTCACCGCATCCCCAGATGAAGAGGACGACCGACGCCGGAACCCACCAGGCTAACGAACGCAGCGTAATGTCATTAGTTCACCACGAAGGCGCACCGGCAGCTACCGACTTCGCGCGAGCCCCGCGAAAATCCGCGCGGTGTCGCGCCTTCACTCCCCCGTGCACGGCACAGGTCGCAAGCTCCTTCCTCTCGCTCACCAGCACCGAGAGCGCTCCCGAGCTCACGAAGGAGCGCCGCCGCGTCGGCTGTGGTGCAACTCGCAACCAAAGACGTTCCGGAAGTATGACGTGTATAGTCCCGGCGCGACGGCCGTCGCGCTGAGGCTGAATTTTGGAAGGGAAAGCAATGACGTCGAGCTCGGGTTCTCTCTCTCGTTCCATCGCGGGGACTTTGCTTGCAATCGTCGCGTGCTCGCCGGGCATGCAGCAGGCGTCGAACCCGACGGGCGCGCCCCCTGAAAAGGCCGGTTCCGGGAGAGCCGCGGCGGCTTCTCAAGGCGCTTCCACGTCGGGCACGAGGAGCGCTTTCCAAGGCACCGTGAAGCTCGACGTTCGGGATTCGAAGCCCGATTGGGAGCCGTACACGCCGAAGCACGCGCCGCCCGGCGCTCCGAACTTCTTGTTCGTTCTGTACGACGACACGGGGCTCGCCGCGTGGTCACCGTACGGCGGGCGCATCAACATGCCTACGCTCGACAAGCTCGCGGCCGAAGGCCTGATGTACACGCAGTTTCACACGACGGCGCTGTGCTCGCCGACGCGCTCCACCATGCTCACGGGTCGCAATCACCACGTGAACGGCATGGCCGCGATCACGGAGGCGGCCATCGGCTTCCCGGGCTCGCACGGGCGCTTGCCGGAGCAGACGGCAACGGTCGCGCAGATTCTCCAGGACGGCGGCTGGAGCACGTTCTGGGTCGGGAAGAATCACAACGTCGCGGAGCAGGACGTGGCCTCGGGCGCGAGCCGCAAGCTCTGGCCGCTCGCGAAAGGCTTCGATCGCTTCTTCGGGTTCATCGGCGGCGAGACCAACCAGTGGTACCCCGATCTCGTCGAGGACAACCGCTTCACCGAGCAAACGTATTACCCCGAGCAGGGCTATCACCTCTCGAAGGATCTTGCGGACAAGGCGATCTCCATGATCCGCGATCAGCAGTCGAGCAATCCTTCACGGCCCTGGTTCATGTGGTTCAACCCGGGCGCGAACCATGCGCCTCATCAAGCGCCGAAGGATTACATCGCCAAGTACAAGGGTAAGTTCGACGACGGCTACGAAGCGTATCGCACCTGGGTCTTGGCCCGCATGGTCGAGCGCGGCGTGCTGCCGAAGGGGACGGAGCTCACGCCGCTCAATCCCATCCCGGACGCAGTCGCGAACAAGGCTGACTACGTGCGGCCGTGGGCCACGCTGAACGCCGACGAGAAGAAGCTCTTCTCGCGTCTTGCGGAAGTCTACGCGGCCTTTTCGGAGTACACCGACGCGCAGGTCGGTCGCATCGTCGACTATCTCCGCGAGAGCAAGCAGCTCGAGAACACCGTCGTCCTCTACGCGGCGGACAACGGCGCTTCCGGCGAGGGGTCGCCGAACGGCTCCGTCAACGAGAACAAGTTTTTCAACGGCATCCCGGACACCGTCGCCGAGAACATCAAGCTCATCGACGAGCTCGGCGGGCCGAACACCTACGAGCATTTCCCGACGGGTTGGGCGGCAGCGTTCTCCACGCCGTTCCAGATGTTCAAACGCTACGCCCAGTATTCGGGTGGAACGTCGGATCCGCTCGTGATCTCGTGGCCCAAGGGCATCAAGGCGCGCGGCCAGATCCGCGACCAGTATCACCACTCGGTCGACATCGTGCCGACGATTCTCGAGATCGCGGGACTAGAGATGCCTGCCGTGTACCGCGGCGTGGAGCAGTACCCGCTGAACGGCACGTCGATGCGGTACACGTTCGACGCCGCGCCGGGCACCCCGACGCGGAAGAAGCGGCAGTACTACACGATGCTGGGGACGCGCGGGCTCTGGGAGGACGGCTGGCTTGCCGCCGCCGTTCACGCGCCCATTTCCGGCCACGGGCACTTCGATCGAGACGCGTGGCAGCTCTATCATGTCGACGTCGATCGCTCGGAGTCGAAGGATCTCGCCAAGGCGAACCCGGAGAAGCTGCAGGCGCTCGTCAAGGCGTGGTTCGAAGAGGCGGACAAGAACATGGTGCTTCCGCTCGACGATCGGAGCGCCATGGAGATCCTCGGGACGCCGCGTCCCTCGGAAGAGCCTGCGCGGGAACGCTACATCTACTATCCCGAGACCGCTCCGGTCCCCGAGGGTGTGGCCGTCAACGTTCGCGGGAAGTCCTACAAGATCCTCGCGAACATCGAGATCAAGCAAGCCGACGCCTCGGGGGTGATCTTCGCGCACGGCTCTCGCTTCGGCGGGCATTCGTTGTTCCTCAAGGGGCAACGGCTCCACTACGTCTACAATTTCCTCGGGATCAAACCGGAGCAGGAGTTCAAATCGAACGCGCTCAAGCCCGGCAAGTACACCGTCGGCGTCGAGTTCACGCTCGAGAAGACCGGGCCGAACAAGGAACCGATGGGCACGCTCAAGCTCTACGTGAACGACAAGGTGGTGGCGCAGGGCCCCCTGAAAACGCAGCCCGGCAAGTTCACGCTGTCCGGCGACGGCCTCTGCGTCGGCTACGACAGCGGCGACGCGGTGAGCGCGCAATATCAGGCGCCCGGCAGGTTCAAGGGCGGAACGATCGAGTTCGTCGGCGTCACCACCGAAAAGACCCAGTACTCGGACCTACAACAGGAAGCCCAGCGGCTCCTGATGGTTCAGTAGACGGGCGTCGCACGCGGCCGAGCCGGGCAGACTGACCTCGGGGGAACAACCCGAGGCAAAAAACTCCACGACCTGACACGTCCTCTCGAGCCCGAGAGGACGTGTCAATCTGACCTAACCTTGTGGAGCCGAGGGGGATCGAACCCCTGACCTCTGCATTGCGAACGCAGCGCTCTCCCAGCTGAGCTACGGCCCCTGGGATGGGGGAGCGGGACATTAGCCGCACCTATTTTCCTGTCAACCGCGAACGCTTGACCCGGGGGGGCACGTGGTTATGTTGCGCCCGTTCGGCTGACAAAAGCGGCCCCGCCGGGGCCGGCACCGGAGGCCCTGATGGCCCCGCCCGGTGTGTCCCGCGCACGGAGCGCGCGGCGTCGGCAGCAGGAGAGTAAGAGCTATGGGCAAGATCATCGGCATCGACTTGGGCACGACCAACAGCGTGGTCGCGGTGATGGAAGGCAAAGAGCCGAAGGTCATCGTGAACGAGGAAGGCTCGCGCATCACCCCGTCCGTCGTCGCCTGGGACGACAAGGGCGAGATTTTGGTGGGCACGATCGCCAAGCGCCAAGCGGTCACGAACCCCGAGCACACGGTCTACTCGTCCAAGCGCTACATCGGCCGCCGGTTCGAGGAAGTGGAGAGCGAGACCAAGCGCGTCCCTTATAAGGTGACGAAGGGCAAGAACGGCGACGCCAACATCGAGGTGCGCGGCAAGCCGCTCGCGCCGCCCGAGGTGGCCGCCAAGGTTCTGCAGAAGCTGAAGAAGGCGGCCGAGGACTATCTCGGCGAGAAGGTGACGGAGGCCGTGATCACGGTCCCTGCGTACTTCAACGACGCCCAGCGCCAGGCGACGAAAGACGCCGGCCGCATCGCCGGCCTCGACGTGAAGCGCATCATCAACGAGCCGACGGCGGCTGCGCTCGCATACGGCCTCGACAAGAAGAACAACGAGATCATCGCCGTTTACGACTTTGGCGGCGGCACCTTCGACATCTCGATTCTCGAGGTGGGCGACAACGTCGTGCAGGTGATCTCCACCAACGGCGACACGCACCTCGGCGGCGACGACGTCGACGTTTTGATCATGGATTGGCTGATCGCCGAGTTCAAGAAGGACACGGGCATCGACGTCGGCAAAGACAAGATGGTCATCCAGCGTCTGAAGGACGCGAGCGAGCAGGCCAAGATCGAGCTTTCGAGCAAGGTCGAGACGACTATCAACCTGCCGTTCCTCACGGCCGACGCCAGCGGCCCGAAGCACCTCCAGAAGCAGCTCTCGCGCAGCAAGCTCGAGCAGATGATCCGGCCGCTGGTCGACCGGAGCATGGAGCCCGTGCGCCGCGCGCTCGAGGACGCGAAGAAGAAGGCGGGCGACATCGACGAGGTCGTGCTCGTCGGCGGCTCGACGCGTATCCCGCTCGTGCAGGAGACGGTGTCGAAGTTCTTCGGCAAGGAGCCGCACAAGGGCGTGAACCCGGACGAGGTGGTCGCGGTGGGCGCGGCCGTCCAGGGCGGCGTGCTCTCCGGCGACGTACAGGACGTGGTGCTGCTCGACGTGACCCCGCTCTCGCTCGGCGTCGAAACGCTCGGCGGCGTGATGACGGTGATGATCGCACGCAACACGACCATCCCCACGCAAAAGAAGGAAATTTACTCGACCGCGAGCGACAACCAGACCTCGGTCGAGATCCACGTCCTCCAGGGCGAGCGGGCCAACGCGCGGGACAACCGCACGCTCGGCAAGTTCCACCTGGAAGGCCTGCCGCCGGCTCCGCGCGGCATGCCGAAGGTCGAGGTGACCTTCGACATCGACGCGAACGGCATCCTCTCCGTGATGGCCAAGGACATGGCCACCGGCAAGGATCAGCGCATCACGATCACGGCGTCGAGCGGCATCAACAAGGACGACATCGACCGCATGGTCAAGGAAGCCGCGTCGCACGAAGCCGAGGACAAGAAGCGCCGCGAAGAGATCGATCGCCGCAACAAGCTCGACAGCATGACGTACCAGCTCGAAAAGCAGATCGCCGAGAACAAGGAGAAGCTCACGGGCATCGACCTCGACGCCATCGAAGCGCTCATCAAGGAAGGGCGCGCGGCGGTCGAGCAGCAGGACGACGCCAAGGTCCAGGAAGTCAGCGAGAAGCTCGAGAAGGAAGCGCACGCGATGGCCGCCAAGCTCTACGAGTCGGCCGGCGCCGGCGGTGCGCCGCCCCCCGGTGGGCCGGGCGCGGGCTCGGACGGCGCTGCGGGCGGCGACGGCAAGAAGAAGGACGTCATCGACGCCGAGTTCGAAGAGACGAACTGACGGCCCCGGCGGTGAGTCGGTTCCACGGCCAGGGCCCCCGCGCGCCCTGGCCGGAAGGACCCAAAAATAGCCGCTGAGTTCAAAGATATCGTGCGGGCGGCACGGACCCGCTAGGCTCTCCGCCCATGGGTTATCGGAGGCTTTGGGCCCTGGCGCTGGTTTGCACGGCGTGCGGTGCAGGCGAGGCGACGCCACCTGCTCAGGCTCCTGTCGCGCCCGCAACCACGAAGCCGGTGCTGGTTGCCGAGACGCCGGATCTGTCACCCGTGCCTGCGCCCGCGGGCCTCTTCGTGCTCGGTCGGGTGAGCCGGCCGACGACCCTGACCGACACGGTCGCGCGTTGGGCGGGGCTACCGGTCGGGCTTCGGCAGGTGCTGCCGCTCGCGGGTAAGGATCTCGATGCGGCGATCGCGTGGGACGCGCCGATCGAGCTCGCCGCCGCCGTAGCTTCGAACGGACACCGCGCCGCGCACGGCGCCGTCTCCCTCGGGCTCACCGGCACGGACGCGGCCGTCAATCTCGCTCGCCAGCAGGGCTACGAGGTGAAGCGCATCGCGCCCGAGACGTACCTCGTGGGCGGCGCGTCGCCGCTCGCCTGCGCGATCGCGCCCGCGCTCGGTCCGAGCCCGGCACGCCTCGTGTGCGCGGATCGCCAGTCGGGGCTCGAGGATTTGCTGCCGTACATGGCGCGCGGCCTGCCGACGGCTGCGCTCGGGCAGAAGGATCTCACCATCGAGTTTCGCATGGAGCCGCTGCGCCAGCGGTTCGCGGCGGAGATCGGCAGCGCGCGGCTATTCGCTGGCTTCGTCGTGCGGGAGCTCGCGCTCGATTCGCCGCGCTTCGACCGCGCCGTCTCCGACGCGGTCTACGCGATCGCCGACGAGCTCGTGGCGGTGTCGGGCGATCTCGATGTCGTTCGTCTCGAGGGTGGGCTCGACGAGCCGAAGCACGAGGCGACGCTCGACCTCGGGCTCACGTTCCGCGATCACAAGTCGTGGCTCGCGTCCGTCGTCGCGGACAACACGCACCCACCCGGACCGGCACCGGAGTCGTTCTTCGCGCTGCCGGACGACGCGGACGAGGGCGGCTACTCGAAGGGGCGCGACCCGCACCTGGTCGAAGGCTTGCGGCGCTCGGCGATCGAGCTCGCCGACGCGTACCTCGAGTACGAGAAGGTGGGCAAGGCGACGCGCGATCGCGCAGGTCGGCTGATTCAGGCCTATGCCGTGCTCGATGGAGCGTACGTGCACGCCGAGGGAACGACCGCGACCACCACCAAGGTGGCGGCCGGCAAGAAGGCCCCGCCCCCGTCTGGCTGGATGCTGATGCGCGCCTCGGCTTCGCCGGCCGTGCTCAAAACCGCGTCAGCCGATCTTGCTGGGATGCTCTCCGACAAGGACTTCCGCGCCGTACTCGCGCGCCGGCTGAAGACCGACGAGAAGTCGCTCCCGACCGCGCGCACGGTCCCCATCAAGGGCCCCGGTATTTGGCCGGGAAGCGTCGCCGCGGTCGTGAAGGTGCCGGCCGGGATCGCGCAGGTGCTCACGGGGGTCATCGGCTGGAAGGGACAGAAGCGCGACGAGGAGGGGCCCGTCGAGGTTGCCATCGCGGTCGTGCCGAACGGCCCCGACGCGCTGTTCGCCTACGCTCCGACCGTGAAGGAGCTCACCGCGCGCCTCGTTCAGGCGCTGAACCCCAACCCGAAGGGTGAAACGCTCGCGACGCGCACGGAGCTCGAGCGGATGCGACACATGAACGCGGGCTATGCGGGCTTTTTGACGCTGTCGCACCTGCTCACCAGTAGCTCCTTCAGCCGCCGCCTCGGCAATCCCGAAGCGGCACTCGCGGCGCTGCCGCACCACGGCCAGGCGCCGATCTTCTTCGAGCTGCAGACCGAGCCGGGCGCGGCACCGAGGGCGCTCATCCGCACGACGGTCACGGGCGGCGTGTTCGAGGATCTGCCGGGGCTCGTGCCGCTCCTGGCCACCGCGATCGCGAGCTCGGGCGCGCTGCGTTAGTCGAGCGGCGCGCCGCTTGCTCGGTCAGGTGCCGCCGGTGCCGCCGTTCATCGAGCAGCAGGTCCCCATGCCGCTCCCGTTGCAGCATCCGCTCGGAACGAAGGGAAGGACGAACCCGGCTTCCGGCTTCTGACCGGGGCCGAAGTGGATGCAGTATCCCCCCTTGCGCCTCGGCATCGTGAGCGGCTGGTCGCTGCCGCACGTGACTGCCACCTCGTTCACCTGCGCCGTTCG
>DATMCL010000257.1:0-6976 GCA_035558375.1 Polyangiaceae bacterium | reverse complement strand
CGATCTCGGCCGGCTGCGCGGGGAAGAGGCGGTGTACCGCGCGCTCATCACGAACTCCGGCGATTTCGAGGTCGAGTTCTGCGCCGTACAGAACGAGGACATCATCCCGACCTCGACGCAGGGCCTCCTGATGGAGGGCATGCGGCGGGTGGACGAATGGGGACGCCAGCTCGAGCAGCTGCCCCCGCTCGAAACGATCTTCGAGGTCGATCACGAGCAGCTCGTCGAGCGCCTGAACGAGGTGCCCGACGAGCTCAACGCGATCCTGCGGCTCTTCGACGGGCGCCGGACGCTGCTCGACGTGATCGACGAGTCACCGTTCGAGGATCTCTCGACGCTCTCGACGGTCTCGAAGCTGTTCTTCGAGGGCCTCTTGGTCGTTTCGACGAGGACGCCGGAGGACGACGTCGTCCCGAACTCCGAGGTCGAAGCGAGCATTCGCCCGGAGCGCACGTCGAGCGACGACGTCGTGCCCGATTCGAGCCACCACCGCTCCGGAGAGATGGCGGCGGTCGTCGCGCCTTCGGGGTCGCTGCCGGTCTCCGTTCCGAGCCCGCCCGGTTCCTGGCGGCCTTCCGCACCCGTGCTCGAGCCGTTCGCGCCGAGCGACGCGTACTCGGCGCGCGTGCACGTCGGAGCACCCACGGCCGCGAGCGCCGAGAACGGCGCGCGACCCCGCGTCGTCATGCCGGCGACGGACGAGCCGGCGGCGACGGTCGCACCCGAAGCTCGCGCCGGCGAAGCGCCCGCGCGAGGCCGCACCCAGTTCGGCTTGGGCCCCGGCGCGGTGGAGACTGCGCTCGCTCACGTCGAGGAGGTGAGCCAGAACGTCAGCACCACGCGCGACACGCCCGAGGCGCGCGCCGACGTGGCCGCGTTCGCCGAGGGCAAGGTGATCCCGTTCCCGGCACAGCGCCGCGACGACGAGGCCGACATGCTGCCCGAGCCGCTGCTCATCTCGCCGCCGCCCATGCGCGAGGAGCCGCCCCCGGCCGCCCCGAGCGAGCTCCGCCCGACGGTACGCGAGCCCGCGGCCCAGCGGCGGCCCGACGGCCCCGGCGGCACCGTGCGGCTCGAGACGTCCCCCGCCGCGGGCATGGCGCTTCCCTCGGAGAGCGGCGACTCCACTCCCCCGAGCTCACCGACCGGTGAACCAGCAGCACCCGTGGCTGCGCAGCAGCAGGTGCAGAAAACGATGTCTTCCTCCTCGCCCCACAACGACCCGCCGCCGTCTTCGTCTTCGGGGCGCTCCCGAGACCTCTCTTCGACGGGTCGCGAGAAGCTCAGTCACTCCTCCGAGGATCACTTCTTCAAGGTTGGTGACGCTGGCGAGTACGAGGGCGGCCCCTCGCACCGCCCGCCGCCCCCGCCGCCCGAGGTCGTCGAGCAGGAGCTCCGCCAGCGCGGCGTGAGCATCCGCACGCCGCAGCAGGAAGAGCGGCGTGCCGGCTTCATTCGCGTCGTCGTGATGGTGATGGGCTTCGGCATCGCGATCCCGATCATGGGCTTCATCGCGAAGAGCTTCTTCCCGCCGCCGGTTCGCGAAGACGCCACGCACTCCGCGCAGCCGCCCGCGCCGCCCGCGCTCACGGCCGAGCCGGTCGTCACGAAGGAGCCTGCCACCGCCGCGGTGATCCCACCGCCGCCCGCCGCCGCCGAGGCGCCACCCGCTGCAGCCGAACCTCCGTCGGCCGCTGCAGCCGAGCCTCCGCCCATCGCGGCGGAGCCCCCCGTAGCCCCACCGGCCGCTGCTACGACCACGACGCCCGCCGCAACACCGCCGGTCGCCGCCGTGAAGGAACCCGCAGCTCCCGTGAAGGAGCCGCCCGTCGCGAAGGTCACTCCGCCCGCTACGACGGCGAAGCCTGCGCCAGTCGCCGCGGCGCCGAAGCCGGCTCCGGCACCGAAGCCCGTCGCTGCAGCTCCGAAGCCCGCGTCGAAGCCCGCGTCGAAGCCCGCTCCCGCTCCGGAGGCCCCGAAGGCGCCGACGGGGACGGCGTCGTTCCCGGTCGACTGAACGGGGCGCGCGCTCACGCGCTAGGGCGGCTTGGCGACGCAGGGAATGCCTACTGCGCCGACGCGGCGTTCCTCTGCCTTACGGCGTCGCGCGGTCGTCCGACAAGACCAGCGCGGGACCTGACTCGGCCGCGGCAACGTGGCGAATCGAGCTCGACGCGAGGAACGGCGGCGAAAGGCGCGCCACTCGGTGAAGCCGTCTGACCGTACCGGGCGTCGCCTGGTTGGGCGCGCTCGAGACGTGGGTCGCGGTCGGCTCGGGCATCGACGGAGGAGCCACGGCGGAAGTGCAGCCGGCGAGAGTCAACGCGAGAGCAAAGCGCGCGAGCATGGGTTCGACCGTAAACGCGCTCGTCCGGTCGGGAAAACAAACGGGACGAAGGCTAGTTACAAGGGGGCCTTGCCCCCGCGGCTCGCTTCGCGACCGCCCCCCCGCCGCCTTCGCGGGCTCGCTCCGCTCGCAACTCGCTTCGCGAGGAAACTACTGAAGCGCTTCGGTGAGTGAACCGCCGAGCGTTGCGGTTCGTCGCAGGCTGAAAAGCATCGTCGGGGCGTTAACGCCGCTCGTCGAGGAACCGCGTCATCACGTGCGTGAGCTCGACGGGGCACTCTTCCTGCGGCGCGTGGCCGGCGTCGAGGAGGTCGAGCCGCGAGTCTTTGATCGAGCGCGCGAGACGCCGTCCGGCTTCGGCCGGGACGATGCGATCGGCGCTGCCCCACGCGACGAGCGTCGGCAGCCGAAGGCCCGCGGCGCGTGCGGCGAGCGGCCGCACGTCGAGGCCGTGACGCAGCGTTTCGTGCAGGCTCGTGCGAGCGGCGGGCTCGTTGAAAGCCTCGTAGTAGGCCGAAATGGTAGCTTTGCTGATGCTGTCGGGCGTCGCGAGCAGCTGCTCGCGGAAGAACGCGGTGAACACGGTCTTGTTCCAGAGCTGGCGCAGCACGACGCCGCCCACGACGGGCACGGAACCCAAGAAGCCGTACGGGCCGAGGCGCGGCGCCTCGAGCAGCGCGTCGATGAGCACGAGCTCGGACACGAGCTCCGGGTGGCGCGACGCGAGCGTCACCGCGACGGCTCCGCCCCAGCATTGGCCGACGAGCGTCGCTCGCCCGAGCTCGAGCCCGGCGTAGAGATCGGCGATCACCTCCGCGCACGACTCGACGGTGTACGGAAAGCGACTCGGGTGCGGCTTCTCGCTCGCGCCGAAGCCGGGTAGGTCGGGAGCGACCACGCGGTAGCGCTCGGACAGCGCCACACGCACGCCGCTCCACGTCGAGTTGTCCAGAAAGAGACCGTGCAGGAGCAAGAGGGTGGGCCCGCTCCCAGACTCCGCCACCCGCACGCGCACGCCGCTCGCCGTCACATCGCGGTACAGGACGGCCGACACGGACAGAGCCTAGGGCCGCGGTTGTCCTGTCACAATGGGGCCCCCCGGCCGGCGCGCCGCCCGGCGCCATGGACGACAAATCAGCTCCATGGACATTCTGTCGGACATGACGAACAATGTCCTACCTGAAGGCTGGGGCAGCGTCCATGGAGCTGCAGCGGAAATAGTGCAAATTTTCCGCGGCATCCGCTTTGGTCGATCCATTGAGTGGAATATATTCGCCACTGCTCGCGAGCCCAGATGGGGCGCCGGGCACCTGGGCAGAAGAGCGAAATGGACGAGCGGACCTTGAGCGCCATCGAGAAGCAGAGCCCCGGCGGCCTGACTTCCGCCGAGATCCTCGATCTGTTCGCTCGCCACGACATTCCGTTGAGCGAGGCGACGCTCCGGAAATACGTGCAGCTCGGCCTCCTGCCGCGCAGCGTGCGCGTCGGGCGCAAGGGCAAGCACCAGGGCTCGCAAGGGGTCTACCCGGTCAACGTGGTGCGGCAGATCGTCACCATCAAACGGATGATGGCGGAGGACATGACCATCGAGCGCATCGCGCGCGAGTTCTTGTTCATCCGTAACGACATGGCCGAGCTCGAGCGCACGCTGAGCGAGATCTTCGACAAGCTCGACAACGTGCTGCGCGAGCAGCGGCTCGACAAAGGGGCGGCGGTGCAGCGCGACGTGGTCGGCGCGCGCGCCATGAGCAGGGATCTGGTGGCCCGACTCGAGGCCATCGAAGAGAAGCTAGGCAAAGGTACGAAGATGGAAAAACTCACGGCCTCCTGAGAGCTTGCTCTCTGAGGTCGCGGATCGCCGCCCGAAACGTTGCGATCCGATTCGAGCCCAATACCCCAAAAATCCTCCAGCAATCGCGCGACGACGGCAGGTCCGTCGCCGGCGACGGAGGACCCGGGGCAGCACGGCGCGAACGAGGCGATGCCGGCTCAGCGGTGGACTGTCCGCTGAGCGCGGGGATCGTGCGGGCAAAACGACGGTTTTTCTCAGCGGAGGCAGTCCCCATGAACAACGACGAGCGCGACACCACGGTCATTCCGGTCACTTCCGGCGAGGTTCTCGCCACGGAGGGTGCTACGGCGCTCGCCAGCGAGCCTGAAATCACCCGCGAGCAGCGTCGCTCGCGCCGCAAGCGCGACGTGCGCGCGCGAACCATCAGCGTCAAGCGCATGACGAAGCGAGAGCTCGAGATCGGTCGCTTGCTCTACCCCGAGACCGACTACGAGAAGCCGGGCACGCGCGAGGAGTGCGAGAACGGACCGCGGCCGTGCCCGTTCGTCTCCTGCAAGCATCACCTCTTCATCGACGTGTCGGCCCGAACCGGCGCGATCAAGCTGAATTTCCCGGATCTCGAGGTATGGGATCTCGGCGAGTCGTGCGCGCTCGACGTGGCCGATCGCGGCGGCACGACACTCGAGGACGTGGGAGCCATCATGAATCTCACTCGCGAACGCATCCGACAGGTCGAAGTCAAGGCGCTCGCCAAGCTCGAGGCGCTGCGCGACATGACCTACCTCCGCGACTACGTGGACGAGGGTCCCGTCGGCAAGCGCCGCCTCCCGCGCCTCTCGAAGCAAGACCTCAAGGGTCCGGGCTACCGCGCGGTGGAGGAAGACGAAGACGAAGACGAGAGCGACGACGCACTCGACCGGGCGGATGCGCTCGAAGCGGGCGTCGTCCCGACTCTCGAAGAGGCCCCCATCCTCGACGCCTGAGCCAAGCCGAGGGGAGGGGCTGGGCCGGGGTCAGGGTCAAAGTCAGGGTCAAGGCCAAGGTCAGGGTCAGGGTCAAGGTCGAGGGGGGACGGCGCGGGGTGTGGCGGAGCTCGGCTTGACGATTCAAACACCTGTTTTATACAGGCGTTTGACCCATGCCTGAAGACAAGCCGAAGCGGCCGCCGCGTGGTCTGCTCGTGGTGGCCGTGCTCGCTACCGGGGGGTACTTCGCGTACCGAGCGGCGACGGCGCCGCCCAAGACGCTGACGTTGACCGGGCTCGTCACGACGGACGACGTGATCGTGAGCCCGCTCGTGACGGCGCGCGTCGAGAAGCTGCTCGTGAAGGAGGGGGACAGCGTGAAGTCGGGCGATCTCTTGGCGGTGCTGTCGCCTGCGGAGCTCGCGGCAGATAGCGATTTCTACAAGCACAGTGCCCAGGGTTTCTCGGGCCAGATCGAGCAAACGCAAGCCTCCCTCCGGTACGAAGAGCTCCAGACCGGGCAGCAGATCCGGCAGGCCCAAGCGACGCTCGCGGCGGTCGAGGCCCAGCGGGCCGAGGCGGAGGCCACCGTCCAGAACGCGCGCTCGAACCTCACGCGCACCCGGTCGCTCATCGCCAGCGGCGCCCTCACGCAGCGCGAGCTCGAGCAGGCCGAGACGGAGTTTTCGGTCGCCGAGGCGCGCCTTGCGGCGGTGACCAAGCAGATCGACGCGCAGCGGGCCGCAGTGGGCCTCGCGCGCGCCAACGCCGAGCAGGTGAGCGCCCGGCGGAGCGCGCTTTCGTCCATCAAGCAGCAGGAAGCGGCGGCGGAAGCGCAGGCCGAAAAGGCGAACGTCCGCCTCGGCTACGCGGAAATTCACGCACCGATCGACGGCATCGTCGACGTGCGAGCCGCTCGCGCCGGGGAAGTGGTGAGCGCGGCGCAGCCGATCGTCACGTTGCTCGACCCCGACGATCTCTGGGTGCGCGTCGACGTCGAGGAGACGTACGCGTCGCGCTTGCGCATCGGTGACGAGCTCGACGTGCGGTTCCCTTCGGGAGAGACGCGCCGCGGCAAGGTGTTCTTGCGGCGCGTCGATGCAGGTTTTGCGACGCAACGCGACGTGAGCCGCACCAAACGCGACATCAAGACCTTCGAGATCCGCCTGCGCGTAGACAATCACGACCGGCGGCTTGCGGTCGGGATGACGGCGTACGTGACGCTCGCCACGGGAGCCTAGCGTCCGATGGATGCCATCGACGTTCGCGGCATCACCAAGCGCTTCGGGACGTTCACGGCGGTCGACCACGTCTCGTTCCAGGTGAAAAAGGGCGAGATCTTCGGGATGCTCGGCCCGAACGGCGCCGGCAAATCGACGCTCATTCGCATGCTCACGACGCTCGTCCCGCCGACCGAGGGCACGGCGCTCGTCGGCGGGTTCGACGTGCGGAAAGACCCGGACGGCGTGCGCCGCGTGATCGGTGTGATCCCGCAGGCGATGACGAGCGACCTCGAGCTCAGCGCCGAGGAGAACTTGCTCATCTTCTCGAAGCTCTACGGCGTTCCGCGCGCGCGCCGGAGAAAGCTCATCGACGAGCTGCTCGCGGCGGTCGAGCTCACGGCTTGGGCCGACAAGCCCGTGAAGAACCTGTCGGGCGGCATGCGCCGGCGCGTGGAGATTGCGCGCGGCCTGGTGCACGAGCCCCGCGTGTTCTTCCTCGACGAGCCGACGACCGGCCTCGACCCGGTGTCGCGCGTCGCGGTCTGGGAGATGCTCCAGAGCCTCAAGGAGCAGCGCGAGCTCACGGTGCTGCTGACGACGCACTACATGGACGAGGCCGACAAGCTCTGCAACCGCATTGCGATCGTCG
>DATMCL010000256.1:0-7702 GCA_035558375.1 Polyangiaceae bacterium | reverse complement strand
GCGCCGTTCATCAAGGCAGGCTCATCATCACGGGCACGGCGTCCTCGCCGGGTTTCACGCACGCGGACGGCACGCGCTACGGCGGCGTCGTCAACACGGCCGCTGCTGATGCTCGAACGAAAGCCTTTCTGGCGCTCCGGGGCCTGGGCTTTCGCGAGGGCGACGCCAAGCGCGCTCTCGCAAAGATGCCGAATGCCGTCTCCTCCCTCGAGCAGGTCATTCGGCAAGCGCTCCGCGAGCTCGCTCCCCAGTAACGCTGGGCACTACCGCTCGCGGGCCGTACGACGCCGTACCAACGTGGGGGCATCAACCCATCGTCGGGCGTTTCGACGGCGAGCGTCGGTTGACTTCTACCTTCTAGCGCTGGGCCTTGCGTGCTGCAGGCCCTGGCGTGCTTCCGAGCAGCGTTAGTCGCGCCGCTTCTTGAGCGAGCCCTTGTCGTCGAACTCGTCGGCGACGTCCGGGTCGACGTCCTTCTTGGGGGCGTCGTCCTCGTCCGTCTCTTCGTCGTTCTCGCTCGGCTCCTCGTCCTCGTCCTCGTCGTCGGAGGCTCCGGTGCGGTTGTTGTCGGGCTCGCTCTCGTCCTCGTCCTCGTCCTCGCGGTCGGAGGGCTCGCTCTCGGGAGCTTCCTCGTCCTCGTCGTCAGCTTTCGGGGGCTCGGGCTTTTCGGTGTGGGGCGTCGAGCCGGCTTCGCTGCCCTCGGCGGGGACACCGGCCGCGATGGCGGCGGCTGCGGCGGCACGCTCCTGACGGCGCTTCTTGCGGCGACGGCGGCGGCGTTTCTCGCGCTCCTCTTCGTCCTCCTCCTCTTGGTCGAGCCGTCCGCTGGGCCAGCCCACGGGGATCTTCTTCTGGAACGAGATGATGAGGCCGATGACCCCGATCAGCACCCCGGGCAGGCTCAGGAGCTGGCCCATCGTGATCGGAAGGCCGAGCGGCATGCCACCGTTGCCCTCGAACTCCTTGTAGAACTCGACGCAGAAGCGGCCCGTGAAATAGAGCGCGAAGAAGAGCGAGATCAGCGCGCCGCGGGGGCGCTTCTCGCCTTTGAGCTGCTTGTCGAAGAGGTAGAGGGCGCCGAGGATGCCGAAGCCGAGCAGCATCTCGGCGATCTGCGTCGGGTAGCGCAGCGGCCGCGCATCCTGGTGCGAATCCTCGACGTACCGCATGAAGCGGAAGCCCCAGGTTTGACCGGGAACGACGCGCCCGACGATCTCGGAGTTCAGCAAATTGCCGAGGCGCACGAGGCCGGCACCGAGCGCTGCCGAGAACGAGAAGCGGTCGGCGCCCTCGAAGAACGGGATGCCGCGCCGCCGCGTGAAGAGGAACATCGCGAGGATGAGCCCCATGACCGCGCCGTGGCTCGCGAGCCCGCCCGTCCAGATCTTGAGGATCCACGCGGGATCCTCGAGCGCTTTCTTGTAGTCGTAGAAGATGACGTGGCCGAAGCGCGCGCCGAGCAGCACGCCGAGCACGCCGTAGACGATGAAGTCGCCCGCATCCTCCGCCGGTCCGCCGCCCCGCACGATCTGCCACTTGAGGAGGGCGTAGCCCCCGAGGAACACCCCGACGAAGAGCATGCTGTAGTAGCGAAGCTCCAGGCCGTGATCCATCCACTTCCACGCGATGAGCGCGAGGGCCGCGAAGAGCATCCCGGTCGTCGTGTGGTCGCCGCCCTTCTTGCGTGCACCCTGGAAGAAGCTGTAGAGCGCGATCGCGCCAGCCACCACGATGACCGCCGTCTGGGGAATGGAGACGAAGACGGGATCGAGGTCCCAATTGACGGAGGGCAAGCTCGACATGGGGCCCGGGACTACATCAATCCCTGCGGTTTGGCGAGGAGCCGGGCAAAAGAATGCCGATCTGCCGAAGCTCCTCGCGGGCGATGCGTTCCCAGCCCTTGTTGGCCCGCGGGCTTGCCGGGCTCGGATGAAGAATCGCTCCAATGCGCGGCGCCAGGCCTTTGAGCGCTTGCCGGGCGCGCGCTTCGGCGAACGCACCGACCCCGATCACGTGCTCGGGCTCGAGCTCCGCGACGATGCGGCGGAGCGCGTCGTCGCACGCCGCGAAGAGCGCGGCTTGCTCGCCTTTCGGTAGCTTGTCGGGCGTGCGATTTTTCCCCGAGCTCTCGAGGAACGCGAGCGGGCAGTAGTTCACGACGAAGAAGCGCTCGAAGAAGCGCTCGGGAGTCTCGAATGCCGAGCGCGCGAAGCCCCAGAGGCGTGTGCCGCTCACCTCGCTGCGCTTGCACTCGAAGCCGAGCACGGGACGCGCCGGGTGCACGCGCGCCGGCGCCTTGACCTTCGCGCTGATGCCGAGAAAATCGCGCACGAGGTTTACGTCACCGAAGGGCACCCCGGTCTGGGCCATCCCGAACGGCCCCGGGTTCATCCCGAGCAGGATCACCTCCTTCTTTCCGCTCCCCCAGCGCTCGAGGTACGCGGCGTGCGGGGCCCAGGCGTAGTCGAGGGGGTTATAGACGTAGGAAACGGGCGCTTCGAAGTGGAGCGCTCCGACGGCGCGGCCGAGCTCACGGCTGATACGCACGAGTGACAAGTCGCGCTATGTCTGCACCAAGCGTCCCGGGGGCGCGACCACCAAAGTCGGTCCGTGGCGAATTGCCTCGCCGAACGCCTTGCGTGGCGGCCGCGGTTCAGGTCGGTTTCGGGACGAATTCGTGAAGCAGGCGCGTCGACGAGCAGATTCCGCGCAGGCTTCACGTTTGAGCATTTCGCCGGAACGTCGCGAATACTTTCCCCAACATGTGAACAGATTCTGCAATGCTCTTTCGCCTCGGATCATGAAGCCCACGAAATCGACGCAATGGGTCGGCGGGTCACGGATCGGGACGGACCTCGCTTCATCTGGGGACGGGATTGCCATCGAGCACGGAGGCCGGCTGTATCCGGTCGGGTCGCGGCCGGTGACGCTCGGTCGCTCGCCGACCGCGGATATCGTCATCGACCACGGAGCGGTGTCGCGCCATCACGCGCGCATCTTCCGCGACGCGACCGGGTTTTTCGTCGAGGACCTGAAGAGCCGAAACGGCGTGTGCATCGACGCTCACCGCGTGAGCGGGCGCGCGCCGATTCATCCAGGCGTCGTGATCACACTGGGCGACGTCTCGGTCGTCGTGCGCGAAGCGCGCCGGCGGACGAGCGGGGTGGCCGAGGCGGCGGGACGAGCCGACGACTGGGGGCGCTCCGTCAAGGAGGGCGACACGAGCCCGGTCGACGGTCTCTTGCTGTTCATGACCGCGGTGGACGAGTCGCTGCTCAAGGGTGAGACACGCGATGCCGAGACGGCGTTCGCCAGACATCTCGGGCGACCCGCGGAGCGCGCCGCTGCTCGCGGCCGACTCGAGCCGGGCGTCGCTCAGACGGTCGCGCTGCTCTCGCTGCGCGTCGGCGAAGCGACGTCATCGAGCGCGTGGCTCGACTTCGTGGTTCGGCTGTATTCGGCCACGGATATGGTCATTCCGCTCACCGTCGTGAACGCGATGCAGGCCCTGGCCCGCAAGCTCGGCGGCGTGGATCGCGGCGCGATCCGCCAATATGCCGCGCGATTCGTGGGGCACGAGGCGAGCCTCACGCAGGAGGAGCGCTGCTCGCTCGACCGGCTGGGAGCGCTCGCCGCGTCGAGCTTCGGCGAGATCCGCTCGCTCGCTGCCGGCTGAGGCGCAGAGAGCGCGACACGTCTTCGCGCAACCTAGTTTCGTCCGAGTGATTCGACGGACGTGTGTCGCGGCGGTAAGGCCGTCAGACGGTCACGTCGGCGTCGGCCCCGGTGGCCTCGGCGAGCTTCTGGGCGAGCTCCTGACGGCCGAAGGGTTTCTGCAGGAACGACGCGCCCGTGAGCCGAGGATCTTGGAGATCCTTCGAGTAGCCGGACATGAAGACGATCTTGAGCTCGGGCCTTAGCTTCGCGAGCCGGTCGGCGAGGTCGCGGCCGTCTTCGCCCGGCATGACGATGTCGCAGAGCAAGATGTCGATCCGACCGTCGTGCTCCGTGGAGCGCGCCAACGCCTGCGCACCGCTGCCGGCGTCGAGGACCTCGTAGCCGAGGCTCCGCACCAGGCGTGCGGTCGTCTTGCGTACGGCGTCGTCGTCGTCCACGACGAGCACCATGCCGCGCCCGGGCGCCATCGAGCTCGAGGTGCGGGGGCGCTCTTCGACTCCCTCGCCGGGCGCGATGCAGGGCAGGGTCACGATGAAGCGCGTCCCCCGCCCGGGCTCGCTTTCGACGCGAATGTCGCCGCGGTGCTGCTGGATGATGCCGTAGCTGCTTGCGAGGCCGAGGCCCGTGCCATGCCCCTTGGTCGTGAAGAAGGGCTCGAAGATCCGGCTGCGCGTCGCCTCATCCATGCCGACGCCGGAGTCGGCGACGGTGAGGCGCGCGACCCCGTGCGGCTCAGCGACCGGATCCGATGGAGCGAGCTCGACGCGGATCTCGAGCTGTCCGCCTTCGGGCATGGCGTCACGCGCGTTGACGACCAGATTCACGAGCACCTGCTCGAGCAAGCTCGGGTCCGCGCTCACCAGCGGATTGCCGTCGATCGCGATGGAAATGGCGATGCGCGGACCGACGAGCCGCTTGAGCAGCAGGTGAACGTGGTTCACGAGGGCGGCGAGGTCGACCTTTTGCCAGACCAGCGCTTGCTTGCGCGCGAAGGCGAGCAGCTGGCGCGTTAGGTCGCGCGCACGGAGCGCGCTGTGACGAAGCGTCGCGAGGTCGTCGCGTACGCTCGGATCCACGTGACCCTCGATGAGCTCGAGTGAGCCGAGCATCGCGGCGAGCAGGTTGTTGAAATCGTGCGCCACGCCGCCCGCGAGCCGCCCGATGCTCTCGAGCCGTCCGGCTACGCGGAGCTGCTCCTCGAGCTCGCGGTGCTCGGTGACGTCCATGATCGTGCCCGCCAACATGCGGCGGGAGCCGTCGATGAAGACGCGGCCGTAGCAGCGTGCCCAGCGCGCCACGCCGTCCTGTCCGACGAGACGAAACTCCACTTCATAGGAATCCCCGTGACCCGCCGTCCCGAGGGCCGAGAGCCGGTCCGCGAGCGCGGTGCGATCGTCGGGGTGAACGTACTCGAGGAAGACGCCGAATCCGTTGCGGTCGTCAGTGCGCAAGCGGAAGAGCTCCGACAGATTCGGCGACCACCATCCGTGGTCCTTGTCGGGCACGTACTCCCAGATGCCCATGCGCGCCGAGGCGAGGGCGAGCTCGAGGCGCGTGGCGCTGGCACGCAGCGCCGCTTGGGCTTCGTAACGTTCCGTCAGATCCGTGAACGTCGTGACGGAGCCGGTGACGCGCCCGTCCGCCGCGCGGATCGGCTGAGCGGCGACGCGGATCCAGCGCACGCCGTCCGGCTTCGCGAACGAGTAAACGAGGTCGCTTTCGGGCACGCCCGTCTTGATCACGCGCACGCTCGGGACGTTGGAGGCGTCGAGGGCTTCGCCGAGCTCGTTGTGCACGACGACGTCGGGCGCGATCACGTCGCGCTTGCCCAAGATCTCCGCTTGGCTCGCGGCGCCGAAGAGCTCGAGCGCCACGTCGTTGCAGAAAAGTACGCGTCCGTCGCTGCCGCGCAGCATGACGGCGTCCGGCAGCGACGCGACGAGGCTCCGGTAGCGCGCTTCGCTCTCCTCGAGTGAGACCTTCACCATGTCGGGGCGCTGGAGCTCGGTCACGTAGATGAGCACGAGGTCGGGAGGCGCCGGGACGTAACGGAGACGCAGAAGCTCGGTGGCTTCCGTGCGGTTGTGCATCCGGAACGCGACCTCGTGCTCGACGACCTTCTGCTCCTCGTGGGCGCGGAACGCCGCGACCCTAACCTCGGGCTGATCGTTGTAGAGCTCGGTCAGGGAGCGGCCGATGAAGGCCTCGAGCACGGGACTTCGCGCGAGCGCGGCCGCGCTCAGCTTGGCGAGGACGAAATCGTGCGCCTCGCGGCGAACCACGTAGCAAGGAACGGGGACGTCATCGAGGAAGCCGAGATCCATGGGCGGCACTCGATCAAACGAGCCGGCCGGGCACTCGCGACGACCGTCGTTCGGTACGCTAACACACGGATGGGCCCCGACTAAAACGCCATGTTGAATCCAAAGCCCAGATTCAACGACGACTCGGGCCGGTCCTTCGTGACCCATACCATCGGCTCGAGCAGCATGAGCTCGAGGCGCGCCTTATCGGCGAGTCGGAAATCGAGGCCGGCGCCCAAGCGCAAGGTGGGCCCATTCTTCGGCAGGTAGCCGCCGCCGAGGTGAAACGGCACGCCGACGACACGACCGAGCGGGACGCGATAGCCGAGCACCGCTTCCGGAAGCACGTTGCTCGCACGCCCGTATTTCCCTTTGAGGTTCGCGTACGCGAGTCCGAATCCCAGCGAAAAGCGGGGCGTGTACTCGAGATCGACACGAGCTCCGGCGAGCTCGTTCAGGAATTTGCCGCCCGAGAGCCCGAACGCGGTCGTCGAGTAGGCGCCGACGCGGGTGACGAGCGGGGGAGCGGGCTCGGCCGATGCGCTCGGTGCGCCGGAATCGGCGCGCGGGGCGCGGTGCACCAGCGTGACAGTGTCGTCAGTCGGGCTTGCCGCGGCGAGGGGAGCGACGCTCACGAGAAGAGCCGCGAGACTGCGAGCGACGCCTGTGGGGCGCGTCATGGCGCGCCGCCCGCGGAGGTGGCGAGCGCCCGCTCGGCGCGGTCGAGGAGAAGCGCTGCGTAGCTCGGGTTGTGGACGTCGGCAGCCGGATCCTCGAGCACGAGCAGGACGTTGCGAAGAGCGCGCGTTCGTGTGCCGGAGCGCGGATGAGACGAGGGGAGCGCGTGGGGCGGCTGGCCCTCGGGTGCGCGCGCCCGCTCGGGGGCGAGCTTCGTGAAGAGGGCGCGCGCCCGTGCTGCGAGCGCGGCCGTGCGCGGGATGGCGTGGTCATGGCAGCGTGCGCAGATCGTGGTTGGCGCCTGGAAAGCGTGCCCCTTTCCGCGGCTCAGCGAGTCGGGGCCCGCGTCGTGGCAGCCGAGGCAGCCGCGGGTCTCTGTCGCGTGGGGGGCGATCCCGAGCAACGCCTCGCCCGTCTGCGGATCCAGCCCACCACGGCCCGCCCAGATGGCGGCGGCGCTCGCGCTCGGCTGCTCGCCGTCCGGCGCATGGCACGCGAAGCAGACGCGGCTCGGCCCACGCGCCGCTGCGCTCGTGGCGTCGAGCAGGCTCGGGATTTCGGTCGCGCGCAGGAGCGCCGCGGACGCGGTCGGGCTCGAGCCCTCGGGGTGGGGGTGTACGTCGTGGCATGCCGCGCAGCCGATGCCTACGTTGCCCGCTTCGAGGGGCGGCTTGCGATCGGGACGGGCGAGGGCGCCCCAGGTCGTGTGGCAGCGGGCGCACGCTGCGTCCTCGCGCTGGCGCACGTCGTGGCCGGCGCGCGCCATGCGAGTGGTGGCGAGCGCGGCGACGTGCCCGTAGCGGGGCGGTGCGTCGTGGCAGACGGCGCATACGTCGCTCTGCAGCACGGCCCAGCGTGCGGACGCTTCCGGGATCGCGCCCGGGCCGTGACACGCGAGGCAACCGACGCCACCCAAACGCCGCAGGGCGCGCGGTAAGTCCGAGTACATCTCCGGGAGCGCACCGTGACCACGGAGCTCGCCGAGAACGGCCGTGAAGCCCCCGTCCTTTCGGCCTGGCTCGCCCGTCGCGTGGCAAAGGAGC
>DATMCL010000255.1:0-43377 GCA_035558375.1 Polyangiaceae bacterium | reverse complement strand
CTGCCCGCTGAAAGCGACCGAGCGCGCTCGCTCCTCGCTCTCGCCGCGCGTGACCTCGCGGCCGAGCTCGACAGCGCGCTCCCCGGCTGGCGTGAGCGGCGGCTCGCCGTGCTCGTCGGCACCTCGGCCGGCGGCATGCCGAGCCTCGAGCGAGCCCTGGCTGTGCACGCAGCGGGCGCCCCTGTCGATGGTGCCCTCGCGCGTGCCTCGTTCTACGACGGGCCGCTCGCGGTGCTGTCGGAAGCATTCGGGCACGCTACCCGCACCGTGAGCGTGCTCGGGGCCTGCGCCGCTTCGACGCTCGCGATCGGTCTCGGCGCGCGGCTGCTCGACGCGGGCGACGCCGAGCTCGTGGTCGCGGGCGGCTACGACGCGCTCTGTGCCTTCTTGGCGGTCGGGTTCGAGGCGCTCGGCGCCACGACCGCGCGCGAGCCGCTGCCGTTCCAGAGCGCGCGCGACGGCATGGCGCTCGGCGAAGGGGCGGCGCTGGTCGCGTTGGTGCGTGCGAGCGAGCTCGGCGAGCGGCGCGCGCGCCACGGCTACGTGCTCGGCTTCGCCGCGACGAGCGACGCCACGCACGTGACCGCGCCGGATCCGAGCGGGCAGGGGCTCGCTGCCGCCGCGCTCGCTGCGCTCGCCGATGCCGCGCTTGCTCCGAGCTCGATCGACATCGTGAGCGCGCACGCGACCGCCACGCCCCACAACGACAGCGCCGAGGCCCGAGCGCTCGCCCGCATTTTCGGTGAGCAACTCCCGTCGGTCATCGTTCACCCCTTCAAAGCGGTCATCGGACACACGCTCGGAGCTGCCGGCGCGCTCGAAGCGCTCGCGACGCTCGGGGCGCTCGAGCGCGGCGTGCTTCCCGCGGCTCCGCCGCACGGCGAGCTCGATCCGGGCTTTGGTGCGTGCCTGCTCGAAGAGAACCAGCGTACCACCGGCGAGCATTGCCTGAAGCTTTCGGCAGCATTCGGCGGAACGAACGCCGCGCTCGTGCTCGGAACGGGCCCGCGCGGTGCTGGCATGGCCCGACAGCGCCGCCAGGTGACACGCCTCGTCGAGGGGCCGCGCGTGGTGACGCCGGATCTCGAGCTCCTCGCGCGCCGCACGCGCCTCGACGAGGTGCGGCGCGCTCGCCTGGAACGCGCGAGCGCGCTGGCCGTCACCGCGGTCGCGCGCGCACTCGAATCGCTCGGGACGCTTGCTGCTGCCACCACAGGCGTGATCATCGGTACGGTCGCCGCCTCGCTCGAGGCCGACGAGCTCTTCGACGCGCGTCGCCGGGAGCCGGGCGTGAGTGTGGAGCCGCGACGGTTTCCCGCCACGTCGCCGAACCTCCCCGCCGGGGTTTGCTCGATCGCGTTCGACTTCCGGGGGCCCACCTTCGCCGTCGGCGGCGGGCCGGCACCGATGGAAGAAGCTTTCGCTCTCGCGACGGAGCTCGTCGCTCTGGGCGATGCGGAGCACATGGTCGTCGTCGCCTGCGACGATCTGGGCCCCACGACGCGGATGCTCGCGGGGGCGGCGCGTCTCGACCTGCCCGAAGACGGGGCCCGGGCGGTCGTGCTCGGCCCGGCCTAGTAGAGCCTGGTAGGCCCGGCGGCCGAGGGGCCAGGCTCCCTGGCTTTACGGCCGCGCTGAATGCTAGCGTCCGCCCGGAATGCGCCCGGCCCGGGCGGCGTTCCTCCCCCGAACCATTCCCCCAATGCCCCAGGCTTCCGTCCCAGCGCTCGCATTCGGCCTCCTCGTCGCTCTCGCGGGCAGCGGCTGTGCCCGCGAGTACCTCCCGAACACCGACGTCGAGGACAACGACTTCAACCGCAAGGTGATCGAGTTCTGCGAGGACTACCGGCACGCCGTCGAGCGCAAGAACGTCGGCCTGCTCATCAAGCTCGCGCACGAGAAGTACTACGAGGACGGCGCCACGATCGACACGAGCGACGACCTCGATCTCGCGGGGCTCAAGGCCTACCTCGAGAACAAGTTCCGCGACGTGAAGTCGATTCGCTACGAGATCCGCTATCGCAACGTGACGATCGGCCGCAACGAAGAGATCTACGTCGATTTCACCTACAGCGCGAGCTACCAGATCCCGAGCCCGAAGGGCGACGTCTGGCGCCGCACCGTCGCCGACAACCGCCTCGCGCTCGTGCCGAGCGGCGAGACGTACCGCATCAAGTCCGGCATGTAGCGGCGAGACGCGCCCGCATCGGGGCGCGCGCGGGCTACGGCGTTCGAAACTCCTCGACGATTTCGGCGATGGCCCAACCGGCGCCACGCGGGACGAGCCGGAACGTGAACGTCTCGCCGAGCAGGCGCGGCCGCGAGCCCCAAGCCACCTCGACCGGCACGCCGACCCAGAGATCGCGTTGGTCCTCGCGCATGCGGATCTCGCTCTCGCGGTAGAGCCGCTCGCCCGCGAGGCTTCGGTAGTCGAAGCGTGTGAAGCGCGAGGCCCACGCGCTCTGAGCGTTCTCGCGGCGCGCGCCCTCCTGCATGGTCGCGCTCGCGGCGAGCGTCGCCTGGATCGCGCTCGGCGATTCGCTCACGATCGCGCGAAAAAAGGCCGCGATCACGTCGCGCGCCTGCGCCGGGTCGGCGGGCGTCTCGAGCACGACGAGGCCGCTCTCCGTGTCGCCGCGTCGCGTGCTCGGCGGGAGCTTCGGCGTCGGATCGATGTCGGCGCCGGCGGGGTGGCGCGCCGCCTTCGGGAGCGTCGTGACGGTCTCGAACCCGGCCCCCTGCGCCGCGCACCCGAGCCCGAGCGCCCCGACGACTAAGAGCCCCTCGAAACGACCGGCGCGCGAAGCGCCGTTACAGCGGCTCGAGCGCGGGATCATCGGTGCGCGTGAGCGAGACCAGCGAGCGGCCCTCGATCGTGCGGAACCCCTGCGGGAGGTTCGCCGCTTCCGAAACGATCAGCGTGAAGTGGGTGCTGTCGAGGCTCGGGATGCGCGCCTTGCGCATCGTGTCCTCGCCGAGCAGCCCCTCGATGTCGTAGCGACCCCGGAGCACGCGGTACGCCATGCTGCCGTTGCGATGAACGGCGACCATGCGCTCGCCGTTCGAGACGAGAATGTCGCCCGAGTTCGGGCCGAAGCCCTCCTCCGCCGACAGGCGATCGACCAGCGCCACGGAGGCCCGGAGCGCCGCCGAGATCGCCTCGTAGCTCGCGTGCGCCGATTCGAGATGACCGGCGTCGTGGAGGAACGACAGGAACAGGTAGAAGAAGAGCTCGCTGTCCGTCTCGCCGCGCACGTTGCGACGCAAGAATTCGGGCTGCGCCTCGAGCAGGCGCGCGCGTAGCCGATCGAAGCCGAGGATCGTTCCCGTCTGCGCCCAGAGCCACGAGCGATACCGAAACGGATGCGTGTTCTCGGTGCGCAGCGCGCCGACGCTCGCGAGGCGCACGTGCCCGAGCAGGACGTCCGCCCGGACGTCGTCGGCAGCTTCGGCGAGGTCGATCTCCTCGCGATCGTCGAGCGGCCGCCGACGCAAAAGCACTTCACCGGCCTGGTAGAAGCCGATACCCCAGCCGAGCGGCTGGTCGGCGGGGCGCCGCACGCGGAGCACCTCCGCGCTCGAGGCGAGCACCAGCGCCCCGAGGTCCGCTCGGTTGCCGATGAAGCCGAACATGCGCGCCATGAGTGCCTTCTAGCCTCGCCTGAATTTCCATCTTAGCCGCTCGCGGCTCGACGTGCACTCTCTCTCCCCAACCTCGAAGCGTCGGAGTATGTTTCGCGAAAAATGCGTGACTCGGCGTTCGGGCGGACACTCATCTTTTCTGCCATCGGCCTTCTTGGCTGCAGCGCCGTCTACCCGGAGCTCACGCCGCCGATTCGGACGCCGCCCGCGGACTTTCGCCTCGTTCCGCCGCCGCCGGCCGACGTCTTCTACTTCCGCTTCGCCGGCGCCGACATCCCGACCCGCACCCGGGACGGCCGACATTGGGACGCGGTCGGCGGAGAAGCCCCGGATCCCTTCGCCAAGCTCATCCTGAACGGCAAGGACCTCATCGTCACCTCCGTGGAGAGCGACACGATTCGCCCGACCTGGCCCGACCAGGACCGCGCCAACTACCGCTTCCGGCAGGGCGACGCGCTCAAGATCGAGGTGTGGGACAGTAACCCACTCAACAACCACCCGATCTGCAGCGAGAAGGTGCCGAGCTTCCACGACTTCGTCCAAGGTGACGAGCCGTACATGGAGATCGAGTGCAAGAACGGCGGACGGGTGCGCTTGATCGTCGAGCACGCGCACGCGCGTCTCGGTCTCGGATTCTCGTATGAGCTTCGCACCGGCGAGGCCGTGGTCACGCACGTGATCGGCGAGTCCCCGGCGGGACGCGCGGGGCTTCACGCCGGAGACGAGATCGTCGCGGCGATGGGGCAGCCCGTAGAGAAGATGGAGGAAGGCAAGCTCCAGAGCCTCGTCAACGCCAACTCGTCGACCGGCCTCAAGCTTTCGCTCAAGAGCGCGGCGGGCGCTCGGGAAATCACGGTCAAGGACGGCGCGATCTACCCCCTGGCGGGCGAGGGAGTTCCGCTCGAGTGAGGCAAGCGTGACCCTCGACTCGGCGAGTGCGGCGGCGCGAAGCTCGGGACTCATCGTCGGCGAGGCCGAGCGCGGTGTGCTCCTCGTCGCGGGCAGCGACCGGGTCGCCTGGTTGAACGGCGTCGTCACCGCGGATGTCGCCAAGGTGGCGCCCGAAACCGCGACGTTCGGCCTCCTGCTCAGCAAGGTGGGCAAGATCCAGTCGGACTTCCTCCTGCTCGCCCGCGGCGACGAGCTCGCTCTTGCGGTAGCGCCAGGCACGGAGGCGCTGGTCCTCACCGAGCTCGAGCGCATGCTCGTGATGGAGGACGCGGAGCTCCGGAGCGGCACGAGCGAGCTCGCCACGCTGGCGGTTCACGGTCCACAGGCGACGGAGCTCGCGAGCGCCGTCACTACCCTCGAGGGTGTCACGAGCGCTGCGCTCGACCGAACCGGCCTCGGCGGCGCGCTGCTGCTCCTCCCGCGCTCGAAGCTCGACGAGGTCACGGCGAGTCTCGTCGCGCGGGGCGGCGTGCTCGCCACCGCCGAGGCGTGGCAGCGGCTGCGCGTCGAGCGACGTGTCGGCGCCTTCGGCATCGACTACGGCTCGGGCGACAACCCCCACGAAGCGGCGCTCGATCGCGTCGCCGTCTCCTGGACGAAGGGCTGCTACCTCGGGCAGGAGGTCGTCTTCATGCAGGACGCGCGCGGCAAGCTCAAGCGACGGCTCGCTCTGCTCGAGCTCGACGGCGCCTGTCCACAGCCCGGCGCGCCGGTGACCGACGCAGCCGGCGAGCCCGTTGGGGAGGTCACGAGCGCGGCCGAGAGCACCGTGCTCGCCCGCTCCCTGGCGCTCGCGCGGGTGAAAGCGCCGCACCACGAGCCGGGCGTCCGGTTGGCGGTCGGCGGTTTGCCCGCGGTGGTTCGTGCCGAACCGGTCTAGTTAGGCTCTAGGGCGGATGGGCCGGGGGCGCATCTCGTGAAAAAGCGGTGTAACCTCCGCCTGCCATGAGCAAAACGCCCCGAGCGACCGGCGCCGAAGCGAGCCGGATCACCTCGAACGGCTTGCGTGTCGCCGACGATGCGCTCGCCCTGATCGCCAACACTCCGCTCGTCCGCCTGGGACGGGTCGGTCCTGCCGGCGGCGCCACCGTCTGGGCCAAATGCGAGCTCATGAATCCGGCGGGGAGCGTCAAGGATCGCCCAGCGCTGTCGATGATCCTCGAAGCGGAGCGGTCCGGGAAGCTCGCGGCGGGCGCTACGATCGTCGAAGCAACGAGCGGCAACACGGGCATCAGCCTCGCGATGATCGCGGCAGTGCGCGGCTACCGCTGCGTGCTCGTCATGCCCGAGGACATGAGCCTCGAGCGTCGCTACATCCTGCGCGCGTACGGCGCGGACATCATTCTCACGCCCGCTGCCGACGGCATGACCGGCGCGGTGGCGCGCGCGCGGCAGGTGCTCGACGAAACACCGGGCTCCTTCATGCCGAGCCAGTTCCAAAATCCAGCCAATCCGCTCTCCCACGAGCGCGGCACGGCGCTCGAAATCCTCGAGCAGACCGGCGGCGAGGTGGCAGCCTTCGTGAGCGGCGTCGGCACGGGCGGCACGATCACGGGCGTCGGGCGCGTCCTGCGCGAGAAGCTCGGCAAGTCGGTCACGATCGTCGCCGTGGAGCCCGCGCAGAGCGCCGTGCTCTCCGGCAAGCCGGCGGGCATGCACGGGATCCAGGGCCTCGGTGCCGGATTCGTGCCGCAAATTCTCGAGCGCGGGCTGCTCGATCGAGTGATCGAGGTGAGCGACGTCGCGGCCGAGCGCATGGCGCGACGTCTCGCGCGTGAAGAAGGGCTCCTCGTCGGTCCGTCCTCGGGCGCCAACGTGCACGTGGCATGCGAAGTCGCCACCGAGCTCGGCAAAGGCAACGTCGTCACGGTGCTCTGCGATTCGGGCGAGCGCTATCTCTTCTGACCGCTCCGACCCGCGCGTGCGCCTCTGACGCACTGGCGCGCCTCTGACGCACTCGACGCGACGCCGGGCTGAGTTCTAGTCACAGTGGATCATGGCTTGCTGCGAGCCATGACGCGCCGTGCCGACCACCATCACCCTGCGCTATGCTGGTTGTCGTAGGAGCTTTTTCGAAGATGCGTTCAGTTTGGCACTGGGGGTGGTTACCGTTTTCAGTGACGGCATTGGCCGTGGCCTGCGGCTCGAGCGGCGACGACGCGCCGGTGGGCAGCACGGGGGGTAGTGGCCCGTCGAGCGGCGGCGCCGGCACCGGAGGTCAGGCAGGAGCGGCCGGCAGTAGCGCGGCAACGAGCGGCAGCTCGAATGGCGGCAGCTCGAATGGCGGGACGCCTCCAGCCGGCGGGACAGCAGGGACCGCCGGTGACGCTGGCGGGGGCGGCGTGGACGGACCCGGCGAAATGCAGGCGTGCGCGACGAGCAAGCAAGAAGCGAAGCTCACGCCCGCGAACCTCCTCTTCTTGATCGACAAGAGCGGCAGCATGAACTGCAACCCGCCCGAGGGGGACGCCACCCTCAACGAGCGCTGCGCGTACAAGCCGATCCAAGAAGACATGTCGAAGCCCACCAAGTGGGAGGTCGCGAGCACCGCGCTCAGCGGCGCGCTCGACAAGCTCGTCGATCAAACGAACATCCGCGCCGGTCTCACGCTCTTCCCGATCGCCGACGCGTGCGGCGTGAGCGCGGACCCCGCCGTCGAGATTGGCAAGCTCGACACCGACCAGCGCACCGCCATCGCCAGCGAGCTCGACGGCGTGAGCCCGGCGGGCGAGACCCCGATCGCGGGCGCGACGATCCTGAGCTACCAGCACCTGTCGGACTTGATCCGCGACCGCAAGGTCGTCGGGAACACGTTCGTCGTGCTCCTCACCGACGGTGCCGAAACCTGCAAGGAATCCGAGCTCGACAAGCTCGTCACCACGGACGTGCCGAACGCGCGCCTGTTCAACATCCGGACCTTCGTAATCGGCGCGCCGGGCAGCGAGCAGGCCCGATCCCTGCTTTCGCGGATTGCGTGGGAGGGCGGTACGGCCTCGAAGAGCTCCTGCAACCACGACACCGACGCGCCGGACGAGGGCGACTGCCACTTCGACATGACGACGAGCCAGGACTTCGCGAACGACCTCGACGCGGCCCTGTATGACATCACGCACACGAAGGTGCTCTCGTGCGAGTTCGACGTGCCACGCAACGAGGACGGGCGCGGCGTCGACCTCACCAAGGTGAACGTCATCTTCGAGCCGAGCAAAGGGGACGAGGAGACGATCGGCTTCGACGACAAGGCGCAGAGCTGCGACGACGCCGACGGATGGATGTACAGCGACGACCGCACGAAGATCCTGCTCTGCGGCGACGCGTGCGATCGCGTGCAGGCCGATCAGGACGGCGTGGTGCGCATCACCCTGGGTTGCCCGACGATCAGGATCGTCCGATGAGGAGTCACAGCGTGCGTCGAGTTTTCGTTCGAGAGATTTCCCTCTTGCTCGGCGCGACGGGCGTCGTCTACGCGTGCTCCGGCACGGCCGACGTGTCCACGCGTCGCGAGCAGAGCACCGGCGGGACCGCTGGCGGCAATAGCGGTGGCAGCGGGAACTCGAGCGCCGCGGGCAACGGCGGCACCGGCAACGTCATCAACCCGACGAAGGGCGGCAGCGGCGGCACGAGCGGCGGCAAGGGCGGAACCAGCGGCTCGAGCGCGCGCGGCGGCACTTCGGGCAGCAGCGACGACGGCGGCTTCGGCGACGTGCCGAGCTTCGGCGGTTTCCCGGACGTGACGTTCGACTACGAGCCGGACAAGGGCGGCCAGGGCGGCGCCTGCGCGACGGAGACCGGTCAGGCGACGCTCGTGAAGCGTCCGATGGACGTCATCATCAGCATCGACAACTCCGAGAGCATGACCGGAGAGATCCAGGCCGTGCAGGCGCGCATCAACGGCGACTTTGCGACCATCATCGGCAACAGCGGCATCGACTACCGCGTGATCATGGTGTCGCGCTACGGCAACGTCTTCGCGCACAACTACGACGGGGGCACCGCTTCCGATTCGGCCTACTCGATCTGCATCGGCGCTCCCTTGAGCTCTCTCAGCTGCCCGGCGTCGTCCGGGGCCGTCACCCCCGCGGTCGCCAACACTCCGCCGCGCTTCTATCACCACAGCACGGACATCAGCAGCCACAACATGTGGTGCCGCCTCCTCGATTCGTACGACACGACCGATCCGATCTCGACGCACGGACGCGCGGGCTGGGTTGCCGTAGCTCCGAACGGATGGAAGCAATTCGTTCGCCCCGAGGCGTACAAGGTCTTCATCGGCATCACCGACGATCGGCCTTCGGCGAGCGAGTGCGCCGGGCTCACCGACGATCTCGCGGGCGCGACCGCGTTCGACACCGCCCTCCGCGCGCTCGACCCGGCGGAGTTTCAGACCACGAGCGGCGATCGCAACTACACTTGGTACAGCATCGTCGGCATGCACGCCGACAAGGCCGTCAACAACGCCGTACTCTCGCCGACGGACCCGGTGGGCACGCAGTGCTGCCGGGCTAGCGGCACGCCCCAGACCAATTGTCAGGGCACGACGGGCACCCAGCTCGCCGACAGCGCTTTTCCCGGCGTTGGCTACCAAGAGCTCAGCATCATGACGGGCGGCCTCCGGTACCCGTCCTGCTACAACGACAATTTCAACGACATCTTCCAGAAGATCGCCGAAGGCGTGATCGAGGGCGCGAAGGCGTCGTGCGTCTACGACGTGCCCGATCCGGCGCACGGCGTGGTCGACGTGAATCAGACGAAGGTGTCGTACAAGCCGGGCAGCGGCGCCGAGGTTCCGCTCGTGCGACGCTCGTCGGAGAGCGCGTGCGCGGCGAACGAGGGCTTCTACTACAGCGACGACGAAAAGCAGATCAACCTATGCCCAGCCACGTGCACGGTCGTGCAGGGGGATCCGGCGGCCAAGGTCGCCATCGATTTCGGCTGCCTCGGGTCGTAAGGGCTCAATCGCTCGAGCGGATCTTCTCGCGGTTCGCGCTGAACGTGAACGCCACGTACAGCGCGGCGAGGGCGACCGCGATGGGCCACCACGCGATGGCCACGGAGAGGCCGTACGGCGCGCTCAGCGCCGAGGGCGCCGTGATGGAAGCCGATGGCGAGAGCGTCGAGCGGAGCAGGGTCGGGTAGAGGCCGACCGCCGTCGCGCCGAGCAGCCCGGCGAGCAGCAGCGCGCCGCCGACGAAAACCAGGTGGTCGGCCTCGCGGCGGTGGGCCCGCGCGCCCATGACGACCCCGCCCACGGCGAGCGCCGCGAACGGCCAGGCGACGGGGCGCGCGGCGAGCGTGGCGAAGAGCTCCGGGCGAATCACCGCCGTCTCGGCGCTGACGAGCGCGAACAGGACGGCGCCCGCGAGCCAGAGCCGCCGCTCGGCCCGGCGCGCGCGGGCGCGGAGCTCGCCGTCCGTGCGGAAGGCGAGGAACGCGGCGCCGTGCGCGAGGAGCGCGACGAGCGCGAACAGCCCGACGCTCACCGTGTAGTAGTCGAGCAGCCCGACCTGACCGAACGGCGAGAAATTCGTGAAGAAGGCGAGCGTGAGGGGGATCCCGGGCTCGAGCGGGACGCCGCGCACGACGTTGCCGAGCGCCACGCCGAAAAGAAGCGCCAAGACGCCGCTGCTTCCCCCGAACACGACGTCCCAGAACGAGCGCCAGAGCGGGCTTTGCACGTGGCTTCGCACCTCGATCGCGATGCCGCGCAGCGCGAGGCACCAGAGCACGAGGAAAAACGCCAAGTAAAACGCCGGAAACGCCGTGGCGAGCAGGCTCGGGAAGGCAAGGAACAAGACCCCGCCGCTCGCGATCAGCCACACCTCGTTGCCGTCCCAAAACGGCCCGATCGCCGCAATGGCGGCGCGGCGTTCGGCGTCGTTCTTCGCGAGCACGAGCGAGAGCGCGCCCACGCCGAAGTCGAAGCCGTCGAGAACGACGAAGGTGGTCAGCGTGAGCGCGAGCGCGGCGAACCAGCCCTCAGCCATGCTCGCCTCCCGCGTCCGCGTGAGCGACCGCCGGGTCTCCGTAAAGCTCCGGGGGAGGAGCCCCGGGGCCGTGCGCGACCTCGCGCCCGACCAGGAACACGAACAGGATGCCGAGCACGAAGTAGAGCCCGGTGAAGCCGATCAGCGTGAAGAGCACGTTCCCCGAGCTCACGCTGTCGCTCGTGCCCTGCGCCGTGCGGAAGAGCCCGTACACGAGCCAGGGCTGGCGCCCGAGCTCCGCGGTCATCCACCCCGCCGTCGTGGCGATGTACGGGAACGGAAACGCGAGCATCAGGCACCAGAGGAGCGGCTTCTTGGCGAGCAGCGTGCCCCGAAAAAGCGCGAGATTCACGAGCGCGAGCAGCGCGATGAACAGCGTTCCGAGCCCGGCCATCACGTGGAACGAGTAGTAGAGGAGCTCGATATTCGTCGGCCACTGGTCCCTCGGAAACGCGTCGAGCCCGAGCACGCTGCGCTGCGGCGTGCCATAGGCAAGGATGCTGAGCACGGCCGGGGCGTGGATGGCGTTGTCGATGCGGCGCTCGCGCACGTTCGGCTGGCCGATGAAGGTGAGGGGAGCGTGCGAGCCGCTTTCGAAGCGCCCTTCCATGGCGGCGAGCGTCACGGGCTGGTGCTCGGCGACGAGCTTGGCCTGTCGGTCCCCGGTCGGGAACGCGACGAGCAGGGCTGCCACGAGCCCGACGCGCGCCCCCGACTTGAGGAAGCGCTCCGCAGCGCGCAGGTGTTGCCCCTGCAAGGCATAGAGCGCGCCGACGGCCGCGACGACGAACGACGCCGTCACGACCGCTGCGAGCATGGTGTGCGCGTACTGGACGAGCGCCCAAGGATTGAAGAGGTAGGTCGCGATGTCGGCGAGCACGAGCCGGCCGCGCTCGTCGAAGGCGTGCCCTTGCGGGTGCTGCATGAAGGCGTTCGTCGTGACGATGAAGTAGCCCGAGAGCCAGCTCCCTGCGAAGACGCCGACGGTGACCCAGAAATGGCGCTTCGGGCCGAGCCGCTTCTCGCCCCAAACGAGACCTGCGATGAGCGCGCTCTCGAGGAAGAACGCGAACATGCCCTCGAGCGCGAGCGTCTGTCCGACGACGCCGCCCGCGTAATCGGAGAAGCGCGCCCAATTCGTTCCGAATTGGAACTCCATGGGGACGCCCGTGACGACGCCGAACGCGAAGTTGATTCCGAAGATCCGCGCCCAGAAGCGCGCGGCCTCGGCGCTCGCGGTGTCGCCGTGGCGGTAGGCGCGCCACTTCCAGAGCACGAGGTGGAGCGCGAGCCCCATCGTGAGCTGCGGGAAGAGGTAGTGGTAAACGATCGTGAACGCGAACTGGAGGCGATGCCAGACGCTCGGGTCGTCCACGGGCGCGAGCGTACTACGAAACTTCGCGGTGCCCCGGACGAGGGTCAGCCTCTGAACCGCGGCTAGCGCGTGCAGGCCGCGGGGTAACCGATCTTGGCGGTGCCCTTACGGCAGGCCTGGCGCTCTTTGCAGGCGGTGGAACGCCGGCAATCGGCGTCAGAGCCGATCACGCAGCCGGCCGTGCGACCCGCGCTGCTCTTGCCCGTGTCGGCCACGAAGGTGCAGGTGCCGAGGTCACGGCAACCGTCCGTCTTCTCGCAGTCCGCAGGCGAGGTGAGGTCGCAGTGATCCTTCACGAAGGTGCAGAAGCCCTGCTTCTTGCACATCTCCCCCGCGAGGCAGTCGGCGGGACCGAACGTGCCGCAATGACCCTCGTCCGCGGTGCAGCGTCCGAAACGCTTGCAGACGTCGGCGTTGCGACAGTCGTCGTGGAGCGCGATGCAGAGGCCGCCTTGCGCGGTGCAGAGGCCGTCGCTCCGGCACCCCTCGGTCGGCGCGCAGTGCGCGTTCGTCGTGGGCGCGCACTCGCCGCCGTGCTCGCCGCACGCACCGCTTTTCTCGCAGCCGGCGAACGTGCGGCAGCTCTCGTTCGTGGCGCGGCAGTCGTCGCCGGCGAGCCTGCAGCGACCGTGCTCTTCACAAGCGCGCGAGCGACCGCAATCCCCTTCGTCGGTCGCGACGCATTTTCCTCCGCGCTCGGTGCAGAGGCCGCGCGCTTGGCATTCGAGCTTACAGCGGTCGGCGTGCTTCGTCTCGCAGGCCGCGCTCGCGAGCGCCGTAGCAGTCAGAAAGAAGAGAAGCGCGTCTCGCATGGAAAACTTGAGTGCGTGCGGAAACGTGAACCTAAGAATACATACCTGATTGCTGGGCATACCTGCATGTTTCGAGCACCCCTGGGTACCATGCCCAATGTCGCGTTCCGATCAGGCCACACAAATGAAGAAACCCCTCGCTCTGTTTGCCCTCTGTTCTTCTACTGCTCTTTACGTCGCGTGCGGCTCCCCCGAGCAAGACCCGCTCGGTGATGACACGGGCAACGGCGGCACCGGTGCTCACGGCGGAGCCAGCGCCGGCAGCGGGAGCGGCAGCACAGGCAAGGGTGGAGGCGCCGGGCTCGGCTCCGGCGGCGGCAGCGGCACGTCCGGAGGGAGCGGCGGCGGCGGCGCCGGCGCCGGCACGACGGGAGGCAGCGCCGGGACGGCGACCGGTGGCAGCGCCGGCACCAATGTCGGGCCGGGAGCAGGCAAGGGCGGCGCTTCGCCGATGGGTGGCACCGGTCCGGCGGCTGGTATGGGCGCCGGGGGCTCGTCGATGGCGGGTGCCACGACGGGCGGCAGTGCCGGCAGCGGCATGGCGGGCTCGGCAACGGGCGGCACGGGCTCCACGACCATGTGCACCATCGACTCCAAGTCGGTGCAGAGCACTGCGATTCCCACCGTGCACACGGTGACGTTCTCGACGACGCTCACGGGCATCACCAAGGCCGAGATCGAGTTCGGCCCGGCCGCAGGCGGGACGACGGACACGGCGCAGGTCGACCTGATGGCGCCGATGTACCAGACCTACCTCGTCGGCATGAAGCCGAGCTCGATGTACGTCTACCGCATCAAGCTCACGTCGGCGGCGGGAACCTGCGTCGGGATGGACCAGATGATCTCGACGGGCGCGCTCATGAACGCGCCGAAGCCCACCGTCACGATCATGGACGCCGCGAAGCACGACAAGGGCTTCATCATCGTGAGCAGCGGCATCACCGGCACCGCGGCTTACATCATCGATCCGGACGGGACCGTCGTCTGGGCCGCTCCGAGCAGCGCCGTGTCGCAACAGCCAAGCCGCGTTCACCTGAGCTGGGACGCGAAGCGCTTCTACACGATGTCGCTCAACGTCCAGAATACGAAGGCCGGGAAGATCCAGTCGATCGCCATGGACGGCACGGACGCGAAGACCGTGAGCGGCACGACCGAGTCCCACCACGATTTTACGGCGATTCCGGGCGGCGTCGCCACGCTGCTCTGGAACTCGACGGGCATCGACGCCCCTTGCTCACTCGTCGAATTTCCGGAAGGCGGCTCGTCCAAGACGATCGTCGCCGACATGAAGACGATCTACAAATCGAGCTCGTTCCACACGAACGCGATTCACTACTACGCGCGCGACGACAGCTACACCATCGGCGATCGCAACCCGAACCTCTACGCAAAGCTCACGCGCGCGGGCGTGCTCGAGTGGCAGTTCGGCGGCTCGAACCCGGTCGACGCGGCCAAGAACTTCTCCGGCGTCACGACCTGGTCCGTGAATCACGGTCACCACTTGACCGCCGACAATCAGTTCGTCTTCTTCAACAACGGCACCGGTCAGTCGAGTGCGGCGTTCGTCTACAAGCTCGATCCGGCCACGATGAAGGCGACGCAGACGGCGAAGCTCACCGGCACCAACAGCATGGTGCTCGGCGACGCGCAGATGCTGCCGAACGGGAATATCCTCGTATCCGGCTCGACAACGGGTACCCTCACCGAAGCCACGACCTCGGGCACGACGGTGATGAGCATCAAGGCGCCGAGCGGGCAGGCCTTCGGGTACTCGGAGTTCCGCGAGTCGCTCTACGGGCCTCCGCCGTACTGAGCTCCTCGGACATCGCGCCGCCTCGCTAGCGGCCGTTGAAGCTCGGCTTGCGCTTCGCCATCCAGGCGGCGACGCCTTCGCGCAGATCCTCGCTCGCGAGCAGCTCGGCTTGGCCCTCGGCCTCGCGCGCGAGTGCGTCGGACAGCGTGCCGTCGACGCTCGCTCGCGTCGCACGCTTGATCGCGGCAAGCGCGAGGGGAGGCCCCTCGGCAAGCCGCGTCGCGAGGGTGAGCGCCGCCTCGAGGTGCTCGCCCGGGGGGAGCACGCGCGAGGTGAGACCGAGCTCGAGCGCCCGTCGGGCGTCGATGCGCTCGCCGAGCAGGAGGAGCTCGAGCGCGCGTCCGAAGCCGAGCAGGCGCGGGAGGTGAAAGGTGCCGCCCCCGTCCGGCATGAGGCCAATCGCGACGAACTTCTCCTCGAAGTAGGCGCGCTCGGAGAGAACGCGGATGTCACACGCGAGCGCCAGATCGGCGCCGAAGCCCACGGCCGGGCCGTCGACCGCCGCGATCACCGGCTGAGCGGCGCCGGCGATCGTGCGAATGCTCTTCTGAAAGCTCGCGAGTCGTTCCCCGAGCGAAAGGCCCGCGTCGAGCTCGCGCAGCGCTTCCTTGAGGTCAGCCCCCGAGCAGAAGGCGCCGCCCTCGCCGGAGAGCACGATGGCTCGCACGTCGGGATCAGCACTCGCTTTCTCGAGCGCGTCGCCGAGCGCATCGACGAGCGTCCGGTCGAGGGCATTCAGGGATTCCGGCCGATTCAGGCGCAGGAGCGCGACCTTGCCGCGCCGTTCGTCGAGAAGCACCGCCATGATCGTAGGTGATCGTACCACGCGGGCCGGCGGGCTCGTTTCGAGCCGCAACCGGTGCTACCCCCTCACGCCCATGGGTCGTCCCTTTCCTGTCCCCGACGCGCCGCCGCTTGCCGAGCAGGAGGGCGCCACCTACCCCTCGCTCGTCGCGCTGATGAAACGACTGCTCGCCACGGACGGTTGCCCCTGGGACCGCGAGCAGGACTACGCGTCGATCCGCAGGTACGTGCTCGAGGAAGCGTGCGAGGTGATCGACGCCATCGACGCCAAGGATTTCGACGGTCTGCGGGAGGAGCTCGGGGATCTCGCGCTGCAGGTCGTGTTCCTCGGCGAGCTCGCCCGGCGCGACGGGCTGTTCGGCCCGGACGACGTGGTGCGGGCCATCGTCGAGAAGCTCGTCCGGCGGCACCCGCACGTGTTCGGCGATACGGAAGTCGAGGGCTCGGAGGAGGTGCTCCAGAACTGGGAGCGCATCAAGGCCGAGGAGAAGAAGGATCGAGGGGTGCTCGAGGGCGTTCCGCGCTCGCTTCCGGCTCTGCAGCGCGCCCAGCGCATGAGCGAGAAGGTGAGCCGCGTGGGGTTCGACTGGCCCGACGGGCGCGGCTCGCGCGAGAAGGTGAGTGAAGAGCTCGGCGAGCTCGACCGAGCCATCGCCGAAAAGGATCCCGCGCGAATCGAGGCCGAGCTCGGTGACGTCTTGTTCGCGCTCGTGAACCTCGCGCGCCACCACGGCGTGGACGCAGAAATCGCGCTGCGCGGCACGGCGGATCGCTTCGCGCGCCGCTTCGGACACGTCGAAGCCCGCGTGAAGGAGCGTCACGGCGGCTTCGCACGTGGCCCCGACGGCAAGCCCTTGCCCGGCCCCGCGCTCGAGGTCCTCGACGGTTACTGGAACGAAGCCAAGGAGCTCGAGCGGTGAGTGACCCCATCCGTCCCGTCGCACGTTTCCCCGAGGAATGGGTGGCGGCGCTCGCCGAGCTCGGCGAGCCGAAGTACCGCGCCGTCCAGGTCTTCCGCTGGATCCACCGCCGCGGCGAGCTCGATCCGGCCAAGATGACGGATCTGTCGCTCGGCCTCCGCGAGCGGCTCGCTGCCGCGGGGCTCGGCGCGCCGCTCACGGTCGAGACCGTGCACCGCGCCGCCGACGGCACGCGCAAGCTCGTGCTTGGCATGCAGGGCGGGGGCCGTATCGAGTGCGTCCTGATTCCGATGACGCCGCTCGCCGAAGAGGATGCGGACGCGGCGGCAGGCGACGACGACGACGACGAGGCGCCTCCGGATGCGCCGCTCGAGAAGACGCGCGTGACCTTGTGCGTCTCGACGCAGTTCGGCTGCGCAATGGGGTGCACGTTCTGTGCGAGCGGACGTGCCGGTCTCGGCCGCGGCCTGAACGCCGACGAGATCGTGGCTCAGGTGCTGATCGCTCGGCGCCACCTCGACCCGAACGAGGAGCTCACCAACCTCGTGTTCATGGGTATGGGCGAGCCGCTGCACCACTACGACGAGACGGCGCGGGCGCTCCGCCTGATCACGCACCCGGAGGGCACCGGCATGAGCCCGCGGCGCATCACGGTGAGCACCGTCGGCTTGATTCCCGGGCTCAAGAAGCTCGGCGCCGACTTCGGCGGCAAGGTCGGCCTCGCGGTTTCGCTCCACGCGCCGGACGATGCGACCCGCGATCGCATCGTCCCGATGAACAAGCGCTACCCGCTTGCTGAGCTGATCCAGGCGCTCAAGAGCTACCCGCTCCCGCGGCGGCGCCGCATCACCATCGAGTACACGCTGATCGACGGCGTGAACGATAGCGACGCGCACGCCGATCGCCTGGTGCGCGTGCTCGCGGGCCTGCCCGTCAAGGTGAACCTGATCCCGATGAACCCCGTCGCGGGCTCCGGGCTCGAGACCTCGCCGGTCGAGCGCGTGCGTGCGTTTCAGGCGCGCGTGGCGGGCTACGGCGTCTCCTGTTTCGTGCGTGCTCGCCGCGGCGACGAGGTGTCGGCCGCGTGCGGGCAGCTCGCGCTCGAGCCCGGCCTGATCGAGCTCGGCCGGAGCCGGGCTCCCTTATGACGCTGCCGTGGAAGAAGCTCCTCGTCGCAAATCGCGGCGAAATCGCCTGCCGCGTGCTGCGGACCGCCGAGCGCCTCGGCCTCCCCACGGTCGCGGTGTTTTCGGACGCGGATGTGGGCTCGCCGCACGTCGCCATGGCTGACGAGGCGATTCGCATCGGCGGCGCGCCCGTCAAGGAGAGCTACCTCAACGTGCCGGCGCTGCTCGCCGCGCTCGCGGACACCGGAGCCGACGCCGTGCACCCGGGTTACGGCTTGCTCAGCGAGAACGCCGAGTTCGCCGAGGCCGTCGCGCGCGCGGGCGCCACGTTCATCGGGCCGTCGCCCGCGGCCATGCGAAGTGTCGGCGACAAGATTGCGGCGCGCCGGAGCGCGCTCGCCGCCGGTCTCGCTCCGCCGCCCGGCAGCGATGGCCCGGTCGACCCTGCCGATACGGCCCGGCTCCACGCCGAAGCCGAGCGGATCGGCTTCCCGCTGCTCGTGAAAGCCGCGGGCGGTGGCGGCGGCATCGGCATGCAGATCGCGCGCGATGTCTCCGAGCTCGAACGCGCGGCGAAGACCTGCGCCGAGCGCGGCGGCGCGGCGTTCCTCGATTCGCGCATCTACGTGGAGCGCTACCTCGAGAAACCGCGCCACATCGAGCTCCAGGTGCTCGCCGACGCGCACGGTGGCGTCGCCATTCTCGGCGAGCGCGAATGCAGCGTGCAGCGCCGTTATCAGAAGATCATCGAGGAAAGCCCGTCGCCGGCTGCGTTTTTCGAGGGCGCGCCCGGAGCCCAGCGGCGAGCCGGCCTCGCGGAGCGAGCGCGGGCCCTCGTGTCCAGCGTCGGCTACACCGGGGCGGGGACTCTGGAGCTCGTCGCGGACGCTCGCGGCGAGACCTACTTCCTGGAGGTCAACGCCCGCATCCAGGTCGAGCACCCAGTGACCGAGCTCGTCACGGGACTCGATCTGGTCGAGCAGCAGCTCCGCATCGCGGCGGGCGAGCCGTTGAGTCCGGAGGTGCTTGCCGCGAAGCCGCAGGGCCATGCGGTCGAGGCGCGGCTCTATGCCGAGAACCCGAGCGCGGGCTTCGTTCCACAGCCGGGTCGTCTCGTCCGGTTCCGCCTACCGCCCGAAGGCACCGGCGTGCGCATCGACGCGGGCTACGCCGAAGGCGGTGAGGTCACGCCGCACTACGATCCGCTCATTGCCAAAGTGATCGGATCCGGCGCGACGCGCGCCGAAGCGATCGCGCGGCTCGACGGCGCGCTCGCCGCGATCGAGCTCGAGCTCACCGGGCCGCGCGGGCCGCGCACGACGAATCGTGACTTCTTGCGGCTCGTGCTCGCCTCACCCGAGTTCGCGCGCGGCGAGTACGACACCTCGCTCGCGGATACCGTGCTAAAGCGCAGCAAAAACAGCTAGTTGGCGGGCAGTGGGTAGATTCGCAGCGCGGCGCCCGTATAGAGTCCGTGCCCTTCGGCCCGACCGCGGTTCGGCCGAAATGCACTGAGGAGGATCGATGAAGCTCAATCGCTCACATGCTTTGCTCTTGGTCGGGACGATCGCTGCGGCCGGCTGTGTCGTCGAGAACGGTGACGACGACGACGGTGGCGGCGGCGAGAGCGGTGAGGGCTCCGGCAAAGGCGGCTCCAGCGGCACCGCGGGCGCGGCGACCGGCGGCACCGCGGGCTCGACCGCCGGCAAGGGCGGCTCGGCAGGGACGGGAACGGCGGGCAAGGGCGGCAGCGCCGGGAACAGCACCGCCGGCTCCAGCAGCAACCCGGGCGGCGCGGGCGGTGAGGCGGGCGACGTCGGCGCAGCAGGCCAACCCTTCGCTGGCGGCGCTGGCGGCGAAGGCGGCGCGGGCGAATGCAACGATCTCGATGCCGCACAGGTCTCGTGCGAAGGCTTGAATTCGGCGACGTGTGACATCGCCACCTTCCTCGACGATGAGTGCGCGATGACCTGGAGCGTCATGAAGCCGGCCGTCTCGAACGCCGCGCGCGAGTGCATGCTCGGTCTCAAGCAGAGCGCGCTCTGTGATGCGACGAACACGTACGATTGCATCGACGCGGCCCTCAAGGGCGCCTGTCCGGACGAGACCGTCACGGACGACTGCGAGGGGATCCTCTCGAGCTGCGACGAGAGCGGCACCACGATTACCCCGGCGGATTGCGCCTCGTACTTGAACGGCCTCAACGAAGCGGGCCGCTACCAGATGGTGGCGTGCATGACCCTCGACACGCTGTGCAGCCTGCACAGCTGCGCCGAGGGCCTCACCTACCCAGCCGCCGAGTAGCGTGCCGTCTTGAGCCCCGGCCGCGGTGCCTCGAAGCCCTTCCCCCCGGCGCCGGCTTGGGTGAAGGGCCTCGAGCACGTCGGAGTCACTGGCACGAACGGCAAGACCTCGACGACGCGCTTCAGCGCTGCCGCCCTCGGATCCATCGCGCGGCCCGTCGCGAGCTTCACGACGGTCGGCGCCTTCCTCGACGACCAGCCGATCCAGGTGACCGCGAGCTACCGCGGCGTGCTCGACGCCGTCCGTAGCGCGCTCGAGCGGGGCGGGCGTTACGCCGTGCTCGAGGTGACGAGCGAGGTGCTCTCGCTGGGCTTTGCGCGGCGCTGGCCGTTTCGCGCCGCCGTGTTCACGAATCTGTCGCACGACCACCTCGACGCCCACGGGAGCCCCGAGCACTACTTCGCGAGCAAAGCGCAGCTCTTCAACGCTCTGCCGCGGCAAGGGGGCCTCGCCGTCGTCAACGGCTGCGACGACGTTGCCGAGCTTCTGCTCGAGGTAACGCCCGAGAGCGCTCGACGGCTCCTCTACGGTGTCGCCTCGCGCGGGACGGCCACGCTGCCGCTCGACGCGAGCGCGAGCGCGTGCGCGGTGACGCTCGAAGGGACACGGGCCGCGGTGACGCTAGGGCCTGCCCTCGGCGGAGGCTCGGTCGAGCTCTGCACCCGGGCCATCGGCGCGATTTTTCTGGAGAATGCGCTCGCCGCCTGGCTGCTCGCCGTGGGACTCGGCGCGGAGCCGCGCGCTGCGCTCGCCGCGGTTGCCGGGGCAGCGCCCCCGCGTGGTCGCTTCGAGGTCCTCGCGCGCGAGCCCACGGTAGTCGTCGATTACGCGCACACGCCGGACGCCCTTCGCCGCACGCTCGACACGGCGCGTGCGCTCGGCAAAGCTCGCGTCGTGGTCGTGTTCGGCGCGGGTGGCAACCGAGACAAAGACAAGCGTCCGGCCATGGGCGCCGCGGCCGGAGCCGCGGATCGCGTCATCATCACGAGCGACAACCCGCGCGACGAAGATCCGAAGGACATCGCCGCCGCCATCCTCGAGGCGGTGCCCAAAACCTGCCTGGCTTCGGTCGATCTCGACCGAGCGCGGGCGATTCGTCGCGCCGTGACCGAGGCCGGTAACGGGGACATCGTCGTCATCGCGGGCAAGGGTCACGAGCTCACGCAAACGATCGGCGGCGTCGAGCGCGAGTTCTCCGACGTAGCGGTCGCTCGGGCCGCGCTGGCCGAGCGCGGCGGGGAGCCTGCGGGGGAGATCGTCCCGTGACCTGTCGCCATTGACGTCGCTTCCCATTCGGATTCCATGGCCGAAAATTCAAATCAAGAGAACCTACTTCGCGCAGCGGCCCAGGCCTGGATCGCCGGTGATCCAGATCCCGCCACGCGTGCGGAACTGCAAGCCCTGCTCGACGCAGGGTCGCTCGACGACGTGCGTGCGCGGCTCGAGCCCCCGCTGGCTTTCGGTACGGCAGGGTTGCGGGGTGCCGTCGGAGCAGGCAGCGCGCGCATGAACCGCGCGGTGGTGATCCGGACCACGCGCGGGGTCGCCGATTTTCTGGGCAGCCGGCGCAGCGGCGCGCGGTCGCTGCCGGTCGTCGTCGGGCACGACGCGCGCAGCACCTCGGCCACCTTCGCGGGCGACGTGGTCGCCGTGCTCGGTGCCGCGAAGATCCCCGTGCGCTATTTCACCGAGCCGGTCCCGACGCCGCTCGTCGCCTACGCGGCGCGCTTCCTCGCGGCGACGGCGGCTATCGTCGTCACGGCGAGCCACAACCCGCGCGAGGACAACGGCTACAAGCTCTACTTGGACGACGGCGTGCAGCTCAATGCGCCGCTCGATCTCGCGATCGAGGACGCCATCCGCCGCGTCGGGCCCGCCGCGAGCGTGCCACGATTGGCGTTCGACGCGACCGGTCCGCACGCCGCCGCGGCGTCCGGCGTGGAGCCGCTCGACACGACCGAGTGGCTCGAGCGCTACATCACGGAAATCCTCGGCCACCTCGGACCTCGCCCGCGCACTGCGCTCCGCATCGCGTACACGCCGCTCCACGGGGTCGGCTACCGTTTCGCGAAGCGCGCGCTCGAGCGCGCCGGCTATCACGACGTGCGCGTGGTGCCCGAGCAGGCAGAGCCCGACGGCGGCTTCCCGACGACGCCGTTCCCGAACCCCGAAGAGCCAGGGACGCTCGATCTCGGCCTCGCTTTCGCCAAGGCCGAGGCCGCCGACCTCCTCATCGCGAACGATCCGGACGCCGACCGCTTGTCGGTGGCCGTGCCGACCGTATCCGGCACCTTTCGGCGCCTGACGGGCAATCAGGTGGCAGCGCTGCTCGCCGACGCGTGCATTCCCGAGCGCTCGGGCGCTCCGGCCGCAGGGCAACCGGCCTTGTCTCCCGGCAGCACGCTCGGGCCGGCGCTCGTGCTCGCGAGCGTGGTGACGACGCCGCTCGTCGAAGCGATCGCGCGCTCGCGGGGAGCGCGCTTCGAACGCACGCTCACGGGCTTCAAATGGCTGTGGACCGCGGCACTCTCGCTCGAGCGGGCAGGCAGTGGACGCTTTGCTTACGCGTGCGAGGAAGCGCTCGGCTATTCGCTGACGCCCGCGGTGCGCGACAAGGACGGACTTTCGGCAGCGATCGCGATTGCTGATCTCGCCGCGCGCTGCCGCGAGCGGGGAGAGAGCTTGCTCGATCGGCTCCACGCGCTCGGTCGTCGCTTCGGCGTTTGGGCGAGCGCGCCTGCAAGCATCAAGGTAGAGGGACGCCCCGTCGCCGATGCCGTGAGCGGCGTGCTCGACCGCGCCGCGACGTCGCCGCCGGAGCGCCTCGCGAGCCGTCGCGTGCTCGCCGTGTGCGACTACCGCGTGGGGGCGGACCGGCGCACGCCATGGCTACCCCAAACGCCGCTCGTCGAGCTCGAGCTCGAGGGCGGCCGCGTGCTGCTCCGACCGAGCGGAACCGAGCCAAAGCTGAAATGTTACGTGGACTTGCGCGCCGAGGTCGCGGCGGGAGCAGCGGTGGGGCCCGTGGATGACGCCCTCGCGGCGGAAGCCTGCGCCGTCGCGGCCGCGCTCGTTGCCTGGCTCGGCTAATCCTCGTCGTACCGGACCGTCTTCGACTCCGCGAGGCGCTCGATCGCGGCGCGCACGTCGTTGCCGACGACGGACTCGGTCCCGACCACCGTGATGCGGAGGTTCTCGTCGGAGAGGCGCTCGGCGACGGCGCGGTTCGCCTGCTCGAGCGTCACGCCGCGGAGCGCTTCGGTGTAGTTCTCGTAATAGCCCGCGGGGAGCTCGTACAGATTGCTGTCGAGCTTCATCCCGACGCGCTTCGCTGCGGTGTCGATCGCGAAGGCGTGCGAGCGAATCATGTATTGCTTGGCCCAGGAGAGCTCGCTCTTCTTCAGGCCGGTCTTGCGAAACGCTTCGAGCATCTCGAGCTCGAGCTTGATGCAGCCCGCAGTGTCGGAAGCTTTCGGAAACGTCCACATGCTGAAGGCCTGGCGACGGCGATCGATCGGCAGGCTCGAGTAGGCGCCGTAGGACCAGCCGCGCTTGACCCGCACCTCCTGCATGAGGCGCGCCGTGAACGTGCCGCCAAAAGCCGTATTCGCGACCGCGAGCGCGATGTGATCCGGGTCGCTCGCGTGCGTGCCGAGGCCTCCGATCAGGATTTGCGTTTGCGTGCGCTCGGGCTTGTCGACGAGCACCAGGCGGCGGCCCGGGGACAGGGTCGGCTCCGGGGTCTCGTCGGGGATCGCCGCACCGGCCGGCAGCGCGGAGCCGATGGACTCGGCGAAGCGCGCTGCGCGCTCCGGGGTGATGTCGCCCGAAAGCGCGATCACCAAGTTGTCGCGGCAGACGAGGCGGCCGTAGAGCCCGCGCAAGCGCTCGATCGTCGCGCCCTGCACGCCCTTGCGCGTGCCGGCCGCCGAGCGGCCATACGGGTGACCGGCGAACATCGTCTTCCTGAACCAGCGGCGGGCGAGGCTGCGGTCGTCGTCCAGCGTTTCGGAGAGCTCTGCGAACGTCTCACGCTGCAGGCGGCCGAGCTCGTCCTCGGGAAGCGATGGGCGCGCGACGGCGTCGGCCAAAAGCTCTCCGAAACGATCGAGCGAGCGGGCGATCACCGTGCCGTGGAACACCATCGTGCTCTGCGAGACGTCCGCGCCCAGACCGCCGCCCATGCCCTCGATGAGCGCGTCGTTTTTCTCGGCAGAGCGGCCCGCCGCGCTGCGGCGCATCAAACGTCCGAGCAGACGCACGGAGCCTTCGCCGTCTTGCGGGTCCTCGAGCGCGCCGCGCCGGAACGCGACGCTGACCGACACGAGTGGGAGATCGTGGCTCGTCTCGACGAGGAGCGCGGGCTCGCCAGCCGAAGCTTGCACGGCCGCGGTCATTCGGCCGCCTTGTCGCTCGCGGCGCCGAGCTCGGCCCGCACGAGGACCACGCTGCGCGCGCTCGCGTTGAAGTAGCGCCGCGCCGCGCGGATGAGGTCGCTCGGACCGAGTCGCCGCACTGCCTCGAGGCGCTCGAACGCGGCCGCCGGCCGTCCGAGCACCGTCTCGTAGAAGCCGATGGTCGATGCTTTCCCCTCCGCCGTCTCGAGCCCCGACAGCAAGCCGAGCTCGGTGCGGGCCCGAGCGCGCTCGAGCTCCTCGTCGGTGACCGGCTGCTCGCAGGCGAGCCGGAGCTCCGCGTCGAGCTCCGTCAGGAGCTCCTCGGCGCGATGTCCCTCGCGCGCGGAAGCATAAATCTCGAACAGGCCTGGGTCGCGGAACGGCCCGACCGACGCCCGCACGTCGGCGGCGAGCTCTTTCTGGCGAACCAAGCGCTGGTGCACGCGGCTCGCGCGCCCGCCGAACAGCACGTCCACGAGCAGCGAGAGCGCCAGGTGGTCGTAATCCCCGAGCGCGGGGGCGTGGTAGCCGATGGCGAGCTTCTCGGTGGGTGTCGGCTTTTTCACCTCGCGCCGGCGCTCGGCCGTCTGCGGTGGCTCTGCCTGGTAATCCTCGACCGGGAGTGTGCTCGGACCAATGTGGCCGTAGGCCTGTGAAATCTTCTCGAGCAGCGCGCTCTCCGAATAGTCGCCGACCACGATGATCGTCGCGTTGTTCGGCGCGTAATAGGTCCGGTAGAACGCCGCGCAGTCGTCGGTCGTGAAGCCCTCGATGTCCTTCATCCAGCCGATCGTGGGCCACTTGTAGGCGTGTCGGTCGAACGCCGTCGCCCACAAGATCTCGCTCACGGCACCCTCGACGTCGTCGTCCACGCGGAAGCGGCGCTCGTTGGCGACGACTTCCTTCTCGCTCGTGACCTGCGGCTCGCGCAGGACGAGGCGCGACATGCGCTCGGCTTCGAGCCCGATCACGAGCCCGAGTTTCTCCTTCGGGATGGCGATGTTGTACTGCGTCCAGTCGAGCCAAGTGGACGCGTTGCTCTCGGCACCGGCCTCTTCGAGCAGGCGGTCGAACTCGCCGGACGCACGCCCCTCGACCTCGTTGAACATGAGGTGCTCGAACAAGTGGGCAAGTCCCGTCTTGCCCTCGTGCTCATGGCGCGAGCCCACGCGAAACCAGGTGTGGAAGGCGACGACGGGCGCGGTGCGGTCCTCGCAGGCGAGGATCTCGAGCCCGCTCTTGAGCGCGAAGCGGTCGATCTTGAGCCGGGCGCCGAACGAGACCGTCTCCAGGTGCGAGACGGCGCCGAACTCGGGCGCCTTCTCGTTGATGCTCGCGAGCTTCGCGGCGCGATTCGAGGGGTTCTTCATGATCGCCGTCCTTTTAGCCTAGCCGCGTTCGTAGCTTTCTTCTAGCAGCACGCGCCGGCCTCGCCGGGAGGTTTGGTGTCGGAACGCCACTCTCGCGCGTCGATCAGTTCTTCCAAGACGCCGAGCTCGAGTCGGCCGGGCTTCGCCCGGCGGGTTTCGACGGTTGAAGGCGTCAGTCGTCGAGCTTGAGAATCGCGAGGAATGCTTCCTGGGGCACTTCGACACTTCCGACGGCCTTCATGCGCTTTTTGCCCTCTTTTTGTTTCTCGAGGAGCTTGCGCTTGCGGCTGATGTCGCCGCCGTAGCACTTGGCCGTCACGTCTTTGCGCATTGCGCGCACCGTCTCGCGGCTGATCACTTTCGAGCCGATCGCCGCCTGGATTGCCACCTCGTACTGCTGGCGGGGCACGAGCTCCTTGAGCTTCGCCGCGAGCGCCCGCCCGCGCGAGTACGCGTTCGCACGGTGCACGATCACGCTGAGGGCATCGAGCGGCTCGCCGTTCAGGAGCATGTCGAGCTTCACGAGATCGTCGGCTTTGTACTCCATGATCTCGTAGTCCATGCTCGCGTAGCCGCGGGACACGCTCTTCAGCTTGTCGTGAAAATCGAGGATCACCTCGGCGAGCGGCAGCTCGTACGTGACGACCACGTGGTCCTTCGTGGCGTAGTGGATGCCGAGCTGCACGCCGCGGCGCTCCTCGCACAGCGAAACCACGGCGCCCACGTGTTCCGCCGGAACGTGCACCGTGAGCTTCAGCATCGGCTCTTCGATGCTCTCGAGCTCGCTCACCGAGGGCATCTTCGAGGGGTTGTCGACGCGCACGACCTCACCGCCTTTGATGTGCGCCATGTACACGACGCTCGGCGCGGTCGTGATGAGGTCCATGTTGTACTCGCGCTCGAGCCGCTCCTGGATGATCTCCATGTGGAGCAGGCCCAAGAAGCCGCAACGAAACCCGAACCCGAGCGCGTCGGACGTATCCGGCTCGAACTGGAAGGAGGCGTCGTTCAGGTGGAGCTTCGCGAGCGCGTCGCGCAGGTTCTCGTACTCGGCCGAGTCGGTCGGGTACACGCCCGCGAACACCATCGGCTTCACTTCGCGGAAACCGGGGAGGGGCTCGGCGGCGCGCCGGCCCGGGTGCGTCACCGTGTCGCCGATCTTCGTGTCCTCGGTGCTCTTCACGTTGCAGGCGACGAAGCCGACTTCGCCGGGGCCGAGCTCCTCGAGCGCCGTGGCGTGGGGCGTGAAGGCACCGATCTCGGTGACCTCGTAGATGCTCCCCGTCGCCATGAACTGGATCTTCTCGCCCTTCTTGAGCGTCCCCTCCATCACGCGCAGCATCACGACGGCGCCGCGGTAGCTGTCGTACCAGCTGTCGAAGAGCAGCGCGCGAAGCGGCGCCGTGGCGAGACCCTTCGGCGGAGGCACGCGCGCCACGACCGCTTCGAGCACCTCGCGCACGCCGACGCCCGTCTTCCCGCTCGCGAACAGTGCGCCGCTGCAGTCGATGCCGATCACTTCCTCGATCTGCTCGGCGGCGTGGTCGACGTCGGCGGACGGCAGATCCACCTTGTTCAGCACCGGAATCACCTCGAGCGAGTTCGAGATGGCCAAATACGCATTCGCGACCGTTTGCGCCTGCACGCCTTGCGTCGCATCGACCACCAAAAGCGCACCTTCGCAGGCGCGCAGACTGCTCGAAACCTCGTAGTTGAAGTCGACGTGGCCGGGCGTGTCGATGAGCTGAAGCTGGTAGTCTTTGCCGTCGTCGGCGCGATAGCGAAGCCTCACCGACTGCGCTTTGATCGTGATGCCGCGCTCGCGCTCGAGCTCGAGCTTGTCGAGAAACTGGCTCATCTTCTCGCGCTCGGTGATCGCACCCGTTACGTCGAGGATTCGATCGGCGAGCGTGGACTTTCCGTGGTCCACGTGAGCGATGATCGAAAAATTCCGGATGCGGCTCGGATCGGTAGGCATGAGAGAGCGACGGGGCCTCGGGCTCGGCTCGGGCGGGGCCGAGCGAGCGGGCCGCTCGATAGCACCTTACGGACCCTATTTCTTGGCGCTGCGGCTCGGGGCTTCTTTCGCGGCCGCCACGTCGAGCATTCGCTGGCCGGGCAGCGAGTCCTCGTACTTTTTCAGCACCAGATCGATGCCTTCCCGGATGTAGACCGCTACCGGCACCTTGGTTCGCGAGTGCAGCAGGTGGAGCAGCTCGTTCTGCTCCGGCGTGATGTAGATGGTCGTGGAGATCTTCTTCCGGGACATCGGCGGGCGGTACTCGAGGTGCGAGCCGTTACACTAGATTCCCATACGTGCATTGTCAATGCAGTATGTCGCCAAAAATCGCCATTTAAACCAATAGTTACAGATTGTTAACGGCAGCGAGCCTGTCGACGTTGGGGCAGGCTTCCCCGGCTCGCCAGGGCTAGGCACCCCTGGAATCCTCGAGCCAAGCGGGGTAGAAGGAGCGGACCATGCGTAGGCGCGGGAACGGGTGTTGGCTCCGAGCTGGGATCGCGACCATTTTATGCTTGGGCTGTAACTCTGGCCCCGAAGCCAAGAGTGCAGCCGAGGCAGGGCAGGGTCGCGACACGCGCGTGGTGCATGAGGAGTGCAACCTCAACGCGTCGAACGCCGAGCGTCTCGACGCGAACGGCGACGGCAAGCCGGAGGTGACGATCGTGAAGGGCGCGTCGGGTCGACCGGCGTGCCAGGCCGCGGACTTGAACGGCGACGGCCGCGTCGACGTGTGGACCTATTACGACGACGCCGGGGGGCTTCGACGCCGCGAGTACGACTTCGATCGCGACGGCACGATCGAGCAGATCACGACGTACGCGGGCGGCGTACCCGTCTCGAGCGAGCGCGCGACGTTGCTCGCGAACCGACTCGATACGTGGGACTTCTACCAGAACGGCGTCCTCAAGCGCACGGAGCGCGACTCGGATGCGGACGCGCTCGTCGATCAATGGTGGGAGTACCCGAGGCCGGGCTGCCCCCTGATTCACACCGACGCGAACCAGGACGGCAAGCCCGATCCCGGCACGACGATCGATTACTGCAAGGACACGGGGTACGTCCCGCCGGAGCGCCAGTACTACCGTCAGGCCACGGGCCCCGATTTCAAGCAGCCGACGGGCACGGTGACCGAGGTCGAGAACAAGGCGGTCGATGCGCCTCCCGCGCCCGCGCCCGCCAAGCCGGAGAAGAAATGAGCGCTTCCGAAACGACTGGGACGCGCGATCGGGCGCTCGCCGCGGCAGCGGTGCTCTTGGGCTCGATCCTGTTCGGGTGGCAATGCGCTGGTGGCAACGAAGTGGGCCCGCCGCCTCAGGCCGCCGCGCAGAAAGAGGGACACCCCGTCGGGCTCACGGGCGACGACCGGTCGCGCTGCGACTACAAGGGCCGCGGCGACCGCGAAGCGACGGAGACCGCCGGACCGGGCGCCATCGCTCAGAACATCCGCCGCGTCTACGCGCTGATGGGCGAGGGCGAGGAGCGCCGCCGCGTGCTCATCTGCCGTGAGGTGGACACGAACCTCGACGGCGTGAAGGACGTCGTGCGCACCTACAACGAGCGCGGTGAGGCGCTGCGCGAGACGGCGGACACCGACTACGACGGCAAGGTCGACACCTGGGTCACGTTCAGCCGCGGGAAGATCGCCAAGGTCGCGGTCGACCACACGAAAAACGGCAAGCCCGACGAGACGCGCGTGTACATGAACGGCAAGCTCAGCCGCGTGCAGCGCGACTCGAACGACGACGGCAACGTCGACACCTGGGAGATCTACGACGACGGCAAGCTCCAGCGCGCCGGCGTGGATCTGGATCGTGATGGGCGCGTCGATCGCTGGGACCGCGACGAGGTCACGCTCCGCGAGCTCAACGAGAAGGAGCGGCGCGAGGACGAGGCGGCCGAGAAGAAGGCGGCCGAGGAAGAGAAGAAGCAGAAGGAGCAGGCGCTCGACGGCGGCGTCACGGATGCGCGCGTCAGCGCGCGACGACGCGAATAGCGGCGCGCGTGAGCGCGCGACGACACGAATAGCTGGCCGCGTGAGCGCGCGTCGAGGCGAGCAGGCTCCGCGCGAGGTGGCCCCGAGTGGCGGGGACGGCGCCGAGCAGCTAGGGTCCGGCCCATCGTGGCTGACGAGCGCTTGCAGAAGGTATTGGCCCGCGCGGGCTTGGCGTCGCGCCGGCACGCGGAGGCGCTGATCAGCGCGGGTCGCGTGCGGGTCGACGGACGCATCGAGAAGGAGCTCGGCGTCAAGGTGAGCCCGCGCGCCCGCATCGAAGTGGACGGCCGGCTCGTGGTGGCCGAGCCGCTCGTGTACCTCGGGCTGCACAAGCCGCGTGGTGTCGTGTGCACGCTGAAGGATCCCGAAGGCCGGCCGACGGTCGCCGACTACTTGAAGGACGTCGGGGCGCGCGTCGTTCCGGTCGGGCGTCTCGACTTTCACACGAGCGGCGCGCTGCTCTGCACCAACGACGGTGAGACGGCGAGCCACTTGATGCACCCGCGCTACCACGCGCTGAAGGAGTACGTCGCCAAGGTGGGCGGCGTCGTGGACGAGCGCTCGATCGAGAAGTTCCGCGAGCGCATCGTGATCGACGGGCGCGCGACGGTACCGGCGGAGGTCACGCTCCTGCGCGTCGAGGAAGGCAAGAGCTGGCTCAGCGTGAAGATCGGCGAGGGACGGAACCGCCAAGTGCGTCGCCTGGGCGAGCACGCGGGGATGCCCGTCATGCGCCTCGCGCGCGTCGCGCACGCGGGTATCACCGCCGAGGATCTGCGGCCCGGCGAGTGGCGCATGCTCACGCTCGACGAGCTCAAGGCGCTGAAGAAGCAGTACGGCGTGCCGCGCCGCATTCACACGCCGGACGCGCGCCTCGGCGACATGCGCGGCGGCCAGGTGACGCTACGCCAGCCGAAGGCGCACCTCGGCCGCGGACGCAAGCCCGAGAAGGCGCGCCCGCGCGCTGACGCGCGACCGTGGCGCGCCGAGCGGCCGGGACCGCGTGACGACGCGCGGCCGTGGCGCGGCGAGCGACCGGGCCCGCGCGGCGAGAGCACGCGCGGACGCGACGACGCGCGGCCGTGGCGCGGCGAGCGACCCGGCCCGCGCGCTGAGGCTCGACCGTCGCGCGGCGTGAACACGCGCGGGCGCGACGGCGCTCGGCCTTCGCGCAACGAACGGCCCGGGCCGCGCGACGACGCGGGGCCGTGGCGCGCCGAGAAGCCGCGGGCGCAGGACGAGCGCCGGCCGCCCGTGCGCGGCCGGAACGAAGCGAAGGGTGCTAGCGGGCGCGGTGGGCGAGGGTCCGGGCACCGTCGCGGAACATGACCGAGACCTTGCCGTCCTCGCGCACGGTATCGACGTAGCCTTCGCCGAACTTCGGGTGCAGCACGAGCTCTCCCGCCTTCAGCGTTTGCTCCATCGAGTAGCGCTTGAACGCGTCGACGGTGCGCCCGAGGGTGCGCTCCGCCCAGGCGTCGTAACGGTCCTTCTCCACCTTGGCGCGTGCCGCGGCTCGAACACCGGCGGGCTGCGCGCGCTTCTCTGGCTCGACGCCGTTGCGGCGGATGAACACGCCGGGTTTCGCAGGGGCGGAACGCGGCGCGTGGTACGCGTGCTCACCACCGCACGTCTGGCAGACGACCCGCTTGGGGACGCCCGCCACGAGCGCGATGATTCGATGTCCAAGATCCATGCGGCAACGGGTGCACCAGGCATCGATTTCGCTGCCGGCACTGAGTGCTTTCACTGCGGGACTTCTCCTTCGGAACTGCGTGAGCTCCCCGGTGCGGGGGCTTCCGCGGGTGGCGACGAGCGTCGCACACTTACCTTCGATTTGACGTCGGGGCTCGGACGACCGCGGGCTTCGTTCGGGATGAAGCGTACCTCGGTCCGGATCTCGAAGGAGAGCGCTGTCAGCGCCCGCACGAGCTCGTCCGCCACGCTCTTCTGCCCGAGGAAGTCGCGGACTTCCTTGGCGACGACCCGGTAGAAGCCGGCGGTCGTGTCGTCGAGCTGAGAGAGCACCGAGTTGAGCGCTTCGCGGGGCGCTTTGAGCTCGCTCACGGCGCGGCGCACGCTGTCCGGACCCTCCGCGAGGCGCTCGAGACCGAGCTCGAGCAGGCGCTTCACGAGATCCGGGATGACGCGCTCGAGCCCACGACGAGCCGCCTCGGTGTCGTCGAGGTGCCCGGGAGCCGGCTCGGTGGTCACCCGAAACGCGTACCGCCAGCTGCCTGCGTCGTCAAATGCGCGCGCGGTCGGCGCGGCGTGCGCTGCGCTTCGATTTGATCTCGGCCGAGCCGGTTGTTAGGTTGGAACGAGCGATGGTCGCGGATTTCCAGCGTCGACGGCAGCGCGTCAGGGAGGCCATGGGCGACGGTGTGCTCGTCGTCTTCGCGGCGCCCGACGTCTACCGCAACAACGACGTCGAGCACGAGTGGCGCCAGGACTCGGACTTCCACTACCTCTCGGGCTTCGACGAGCCGGAGAGCGTGCTCGTCCTGCGGGGCGGCGCGGAACCGCGCTTCGTGCTGTTCGTGCGAACGCGCGACCCCGAGCGCGAGGTTTGGGACGGGCCACGCGCCGGCGTCGACGGAGCCGTCGCGGACTACGGCGCCGACGCGGCGTACCCCATCGCGGAGCTCGCGGAGCGCTTGCCGGAGCTCATCGGCAACGTTCAGAACGTGCACTACATGCTCGGCCGCGTGCGCCAGAACGACGACGTGGTGCTGCGCGCGCTCGACGGGGTGCGGCGCCTCGCGCGGCGCGGGATCGGCTGCCCCGAAGCCATCGTCGATCCGCGTGTCGTCTTGCACGAGCAGCGCCTGATCAAAGCTCCCGACGAGATCGCGAGCATGGAGCGCGCCATCGCGATCACGGCACTCGGACACACCGCCGTGATGGCGAAAACGCGGCCAGGCATGTTCGAGTACGAGGCGGAAGCCGTCCTGCGCGGCACGTTCCGCGAGCAGGGCTCGGAGCGGCACGCTTACGCCCCCATCGTCGGCTCCGGGCCGAACGCGACGATCCTCCACTACAATAAGAACGACCGCCGCATGCAGGACGGCGACCTTTTGCTCGTCGATGCGGGGTCGGAGTACGACTACTACGCGAGCGACGTCACGCGCACCTTCCCGGTGAACGGCAAGTTCACGCCGCCGCAACGCGCCGTCTACGACCTCGTGCTCGCGTCGGAGCTCGACGCGATCCAGGCGGTGCGGCCCGGCGTGACGCTCGACGAGGTCCATGCGGTCGCCGCGAAGACGCTCGTCGCCGGGCTCATCGAGCTCGGGCTCGTCGAAGGTCCGCTCGAGGAGGCCCTCGCGGCCGAGCGCCACAAGCCCTGGTTCATGCACCGCACGAGCCATTGGCTCGGCATGGACGTGCACGACGTGGGCTCGTACTACGCGGCGCGCAAGCCGCGACCGCTCGCCCCAGGCATGGTGCTCACCGTCGAGCCGGGCCTCTACTTCAACACGCGCGACGAGCGCGTCCGCCAGGAATTTCGGGGTATCGGCGTTCGAATCGAGGACGACGTGCTCGTCACGGAGACGGGCTCGCGCGTGCTCTCCGAGTCGATTCCGAAGCACGCGGACGCAGTCGAGCAGGCGTGCGCCGCCTAGGACCCGCTTTCGTGCCGGCGCTCGCCGGCGTGCTCGCGGTGGCGCCGGTGTGCGCGGCCGAGGAGCACGAGCTCGATCTGTCGCCCGGCATCGCGCACACCAAGGCCGCCGAGACGGGGACGTACCTTCATGGCTTCGGCGAGCTCTCGCTCGGCAAGGGCGTTCACACCAACAACCCCTACCGGCTCGGCACGACCGACGCCCTCGGATTCACGGCGACCTACCTCGACCTCGCGCTCGGCCTCGCCCTCGGACCGCCGGACGGCGTGCAGCACGGCGGCCAGGTGTCGCTCTTGTTCGCCACCGACGGCGTCCCGCAGCAGGTACTCGGCTTCTCCTACGTCGCGCTGCTCCCGCTCGGCGACCACGCGATCCTGCGGGGCAGGGCGGGCCTGCCCATCGTGCTCTCCCCCGATTCCACGGTGGGCCTCGAGCTCGGCGCCGGCGGCGCATGGCTCTTCACGGGCGGCTTCGGCGCGACGGCGGAGCTCGTCGGCAGCATGTTTTACGGGGCGGCGACGCAGGATCGCAAGACGACGGCGATCCCGGTGTTCGCCCTGCAGGTGGGCATGTGGTTCGATCACGAGGTGCTCCCATGACACGCGTGCGGCGCTCGGCTCTCGGCAGGCTCGCTTTCGTGATCTTCCTCGGCGCGCTGTGCGCGGCGCCGACGCCGGGTGACGTCGGCGGCTGCGGCCAGCACCCCGAGACGCTCGACGGGCCCACGTTCTTCCTGAAGAAGCGCGAGCTCGACTGCAAGCAGTGCACCGCCTGCGACTACCACACGGACTTCTGCAGCGACGCCTGCTCGCGTCCCGACGAGGTGCCGTCGTTCCCCGACGGCTGCGAGCCGCTCGTCCACGACGGCGAGGTGTGCCTGAACGCCATCGAATCCTCGAGCTGCAGCGAGTACGAGGACTACTCGAAGGATCAAGGGCGGCTCTTACCGTCGGAGTGCCAATTCTGCCCGGAGCTCGAGCAATGAGCGCTCGCGTGCTCGGTCTCGGCTTCGGCCTCGCGCTCGTCACGGCGCTCGGGGGCTGCGCCGTCGGCAATCAGCTCGTCGCGCCGCACGACGAGTACCGCCTCTACCGCGCCGTGCACCTCGCCCCCACCCTCGAGGGGCGGCTCGCCGCGGCGAATCGTTACCTGCACGTGGCTCCGGACGGCGCCTACGCGCCCGAGGTGAAGAGCTGGTTCAAGAGCGCCGAGCAGGCGTACCTCGTGCGAGCGCACGATCGCTTGCCGATGCTGACCGCCTACGCCCAAGGTCTCCCCGACGGTCCGAACATCGCCGAGGTGCAATCGCGCATCGACGAGCTCAAGACGACGGCAGCCTTCAACGTCGCGCACGTCCAACGGCAGGGCGAACGCGTCGAGTCGATCGAGGCGGGACTCGAGCGGGCGTCCCAGCAGCGTAAGTCGTTCGTGGCGGAGCTCTCCGAATGGCTCGGCGCGCTCGCGGCGGTGCGGAGCTTCGGCCAGCCGCCGTCCGCGTTGCCGCCCGCGCTAGGGCAGAAGCTCGGCCTCGGCGACCCCGCTCTGTCCTGCCCGCTCGATCTGTGCGTGAAGTCGCTCGCACCGCGCTTCGCGATCCCGCGCGACAAGGGGCAGCTCATTCCCCGCGAAGCGCCGTATTCGGTCGAAATTCAACTCGCGAACGGCTCGGTCGCGGCGGTGAGGCTGCGCGGGCGCGAGCTCTTCAGCCGCATCGGCGAGGCGCTCGATTTGCGCCCCGTGTCGTTCGCCGATCCGCAATCGCGCGCGGAAGCGATCGGTCGCGCGCTCGCGCTCGTCGGCAACGGGCTCGGCCCCACGCTCGCCGCGACGACCTGCGAGAGGCCGGCGGTGAGCCCGGTCGTGCTCGACCACGCCTGCGACGGCGTGCACGTCACCGTCACGGCGGCGGTCGACGCCGGCGACGACGATCACGTGGACTTCGCGCCGGAGGCGCCCCCCACGCCGCCAGCGCCCCCGGCGCCCCCCAAGAAGCACTGAAGCGGTCCGCCCTGCGTGCCGTGCGAGCCATGGCTCCTCTCATCCCTTACGTCCAGATCCCCGATTTGACGCTCCTTCCGGCGCGACTCATCGGCGGGTTTCCGCCGGCGCCCGTCGCATTGAAGCCGTTCGGGACGCTCGTGGCGCTCGGCCTGTACGCGGGCACGATGTCTGCGCTCTGGGTGACGCGCCGGCGCGGCGTGAGCGAGCGCGCGATGGTGTCGTTCCTCACGTGGATCGTGATCTCGAGCTTTTTCTTCGCGCACGTGCTCGATACGCTCTCGTACTACCCGGGCGAAGCGCTGCGCGATCCGTGGTCACTCCCGCGCTTGTGGGAAGGGCTGTCGAGCTTCGGCGGCTTCACGGGCTGCGTGCTCGGTGGGGTCGCCTGGCGCTTCTGGCACAAGACGCCCATCCTCGCGTACTCGGATATCGTCGCGAGCTGCTTCCCCGTGAGCTGGACGTTCGGTCGGCTCGGCTGCTCCATCGCCCACGATCATCCCGGCGTGCACAGCGACGCCTGGTTCGCCGTCCGCTATCCGGACGGCGGGCGGCTCGATCTCGGCCTGCTCGAGCTTGTGATCACGGTGCCGCTCATGCTCGTGTTTTTCCGCTTGCTCAGAAAGCCGCGACCTTGGGGTTTCTACGCGGGCGTGATGTGCGTCTACTACGCGCCGCTGCGCTTCCTGCTCGATTTCCTGCGCGAGCGCACGGGCGTGAACGTCGGCTCGGCGCTGCTTGCCGGCGGCGACGCGCGCTACTTCGCGCTCACGCCGGCGCAATGGGGCTCGGTCCCGCTGTTTGCGCTCGGCGTCGTGCTGCTCGTGCGCGCGCCCCCAGCAGGGGTCGAGCCGCCGCCGGTTCCGGCCCGCCTGGCAGCCAAGTCCTAGGCCCGAAGCCAGAGCGCGCCCGCTGCAACGCGCGCCGCGAGCGGCAGCCGGCCGGGCGTTTCGCCGTCGAGATCGATGAGCACCTCGGCGCCCGGAACGAGCGGCTCGGCCTCGATCACGCGCCCGCGCGTGTGCTCCACGGACGCTTTGTCGAGGTGAGTTCCAGTGTAGACGCTCTGCGTGAGGGCCACGGTTCCGAGCCGGGTGAGATCGCCGAGCGCGACCACGTCGAGGAGCCCGTCCGTCGGATCCGCCTCGGGCGCTATCTGCATCCCGCCGCCGAAGTAGCGCCCATTCGCGAGGGCGACGTTCACGACGGGTGACTCGAGCCACACCGCGCCGTCGACCGTCACGCGCACGGCGGCGTTCCTGTACGCGATGAGCGCGCGCAGCGTCCCGAGGAAGAATGCGGATCTTCCTCCGAGCCACTTGGGGCCGGCGTTCACGACGCGATCGGTGAGACCGCCGAGCCCGAAGCTCGCGATGTTCACGAACGCCCGCGTGACGGGGCGGCCGTCGTGATCCATCGCGCTCAGGATTCCGAGATCGAACGCGCGCGGCTCGCAACCGAGCAAGCGCTCGACCGACCGCTCCACGTCGGTGTCGAGCTCGAGAGTCTTTCGAAAATCGCCCCCGGTTCCTGCGGGGACGATCCCGAGCGGGGGACCAGCAAGCGGCTCACCCCGGGCGTCGAGGTACGCCTGGCACACCTCGTTGAGCGTCCCGTCCCCTCCGACCACGACCGTGCAGTCCGCCGCCGAGGCGCGCGACTCACCCGCGAAACGAGTCGCGTCGCCCGGTCCCGCGGTGGGGCAGACCGTCACTTCGATGCCACGGCGCTCCAAAGCGCGCTGGACGGTAGGGGCGACCCGCCCGGCCGACCCGCTGCCGGCGGTCGGGTTGACAATCAGCGCAAACTTCAAAGGAGCATGAGGATGGCACGGGGTCGAGCGCGCGGAAGCCTGATTTCGCCTGACCGAGCTACCGACTTGAAGAACGGAAGGCGCGGCGTTACCGTCTCGGAAAGTAGGTTGCCCGAGTGCAGCAGCGCTCAGGGCTAGTTTTTTTTCGCAACAAATCTGACGACGATGGCTACCGAAGATGCATGCAAGCTCTTCGTGGCGGGCTTGCCGGACTCCGTTACCGAGGATGTCTTGCGCGAGATCTTCGAGGCCGCAGGAGGGACCGTCACTGACGTGTCTCTCCCGCGGGATCGCGCCACGGGTCGACCGAGGGGTTTTGGTTTTGTCACCTTTTCCACGCCGGAAGAGGCCGGGAACGCACGACAGTCGCTCGACGGCTCGCTCCAAGCGGGACGCTCGATCTCCGTGCGTCCTTTCTCTTCCGAGCCGCCGCGCCGCGGTGAAGGACGGCCGGAAGGGGGCGGCGGTGGCGCTGGCGGAGGTGGTGGTGCTTCGAACGAGGATCGCACCCTCTACGTCGGCAACCTCCCGTACGACGCCTCTCAGCAGGAGGTAGCGCAGTTCCTCGGTGAGCACGGCGTCACCGCGATCGTACGCGTGCACCTGCCCGCGGGGCCCGACGGCCGCCCGCGCGGTTTCGGATTCGTCACGCTCGGCAGCGCGGAAGCGGCCAACCAAGCCATCATCTCGCTGCGCGGGGTGGAGGTTCGCGGCCGCCGTCTGCTCGTGAACATCGCTCACCCGCGCGGCTCGGCGCCGGGCGGCGGTGGTGGACGCGGAGGACCGGGCGGCCCGCGCCCGGAAGGCGGCGGCTGGTCGAACGAGGGACGTTCTGGCTTCTCAGGACCGCCGCCCGATCCCGCGGCGGCAACCGGGCGACCTGACGGTCGTCGCCGTGGCAGCACGTCCCCCGAGGGCGGCGAGGAGGAGCGCAAGCCAGCCAAGAAAAAGCGAGGCGCCGCCGGCAAGGGGCGCGAGGGACCCCCCGAACGCGGTGGCGGCGGCACTTGGCGCTCCTGGAACCGCGACGACGAAGACTGAGGTTTTTCGGTCGCCCGGTCGGCCTCGTTGCTGAACGGAATCGTCAATAAATTTGTATGGATGGCGATCGTCGTACGGCCCGTGAGCCGTGCGGTTTTGGCTGCCGAACCGCCTCCGAAATCTGGGTGCCCCCGATTGCTTGCGGCACGAGCCACATGCTACGAGGTGCGCTCGCATGACCGCCGGTTGCCCCGGCCCGTCCCCCTGCCTCTCCTGGGCCGGGGGGTAGGGCGGGGGGCCTAAGGCGCCGCGCGAGGCCTGAAGCAGTGAGCAACAGCGAGCCGACTCGATGATTTTCGATTGGCTATATGGCCTTTTCTCGAACGATCTGGCCGTCGACCTCGGTACGGCGACGACGCTGATCTACGTGAAGGGTAAGGGCATCGTCAGCTGCGAGCCCTCGGTCGTCGCCGTCCAGCGCGACGCGCGCGGCGAGCAGAACGTGCTCGCTGTCGGCCGCGAGGCCAAGGACATGCTCGGCCGCACTCCCGGCAACATCGTGGCCGTCCGGCCTCTGCGCGACGGTGTCATTGCCGACTTCGAGCTCACGGAGGCGATGCTCCGGTACTTCATCACGCGGGCCCACAGCCGCCGCACGCTCGTGAAGCCTCGCATCATCATCTGCGTCCCCTTCGGCATCACCGAGGTCGAGAAGCGCGCCGTGAAGGAAAGCGCCGAGAGCGCCGGGGCGCGCGAGGTCTACCTGATCGAAGAGCCGATGGCGGCGGCGATCGGCGCGGGCCTCCCCATCACGGAGCCGAGCGGCAACATGGTGGTCGACATCGGCGGGGGAACGACCGAGGTCGCCGTCATCTCGCTCGCCGGCATCGTCTACTCGCAGAGCGTGCGTGTCGGCGGCGACAAGATGGACGAGGCGATCGTCGCCTACATGAAGCGCAAGTACAACATGGCGATCGGCGAGCAGACGGCCGAGCGCATCAAGATGACGATCGGCAACGCGCACCCCCTCGAGCAAGAGCTCACGATGGAGGTGAAAGGGCGCGACATGGTCGCCGGCATCCCGAAAACGGTGCTCGTGAGCTCGGAAGAGACGCGCGAGGCGCTCGCGGAGCCGATCAACGCCATCGTCGAAGCCGTGCTCTTGGCGCTCGAGCGCACGCCGCCCGAGCTCGCGGCCGACATCGTCGACAAGGGCATCGTCCTCACCGGCGGCGGCGCGCTGCTGAAGAACATGGACGTTCTCCTGCGCGAGGAGACGGGTCTCCCCGTCATGGTCGCCGACGACCCGATCAGCGCCGTCGTGCTCGGCAGCGGCAAGACGCTGGACCACATCGAGCTCCTCAAGGAAGTGGCGATCGGCTGATGCCCGGTCGCCTCGGGCGTTGAAGGTCCTCGACGGAGCGGGACGTGACAGGACGAATCGAGCTCTCGGCACGCCTCGTCCGGCGGAGGGGCTCCGCTAAATGAACCTCTTCAAGCGTCTGCGCGAGACGGTGCTGGTCGTGCTGCTGCTCGCGCTGCCGTTCTTCTTCCTGCGCTCGAGCATCCGCCGGCCGGAGGAGCTCAACGCGGTCGATCGCACGATCCTGCGCATCGCGGCGCCGCTCCAGTACGCCGCGGCGGCGCTGTCGCGCGGCATCTCGAGCGTGGTCGGGCAGTACGTCTACTTGGTCGACGTGAAGAGCGACAACGATCGCCTCGTCTACGAGAACGCGCGCCTGCGCTCGAGCCAGCGCGAGCTCGCCGACGCGCTCGCGGAGAATCGCCGCCTGCGCCGCCTGCTCGGCCTGCGCGACACGGTGCAGCGCGAAACCGTGAGCGCGCTCGTCGTCGCCAAGGACACGACCGAGTATTTCCGCGTCTGGCACCTCACGATCGACGCGCCGAACGCCGCCGTGCGCCCGGACATGCCCGTCATCTCGCTCGACGGCGCCGTTGGAACCGTGCTGCGCGTCGCCGGGCACGACGCCGACGTGCAGCTCACCGTCGATAGCGGCTTCGGCGTCGACGTGGTCGTCGAGCGCACGGGCGCGCGCGGCTTCGTGCGCGGCTCGGGCGATCGCTCGAAGTACGCGGTGCGCGTCGAGTACGTGCCGCGCTCGGATCTGGTCGAGGTGGGCGATTTGCTCGTGACGAGCGGTGTGGGCTGCCGCTTCCCGAAGGGCATCCCCGTGGCCCGCATCTCCAAGGTCGTCCGGCGCGATTTCGGCATCTATCAGACGGTGGAGGCAGAGCCCTCGGTGGACTTCTCGCGGCTCGAGGAAGTGCTCGTCGTCCTCACCGACTCGAGCGAGTGCGATCAGCGCGAGTCACAGGGCGGCCGCCGCCCGCGGGCCCAACGCTAGAGGGACGCATGCGAAGCACGGCGTATCTCGGCTTGGCGGTGCTCCTGATCCTGATTCAGAGCAATCTGTTTCGGCTGATCGGGCCGCTCGCGTCGCTCGTGGGGCCGCGCTTCGTGCATGGCATCACCCCGAGCCTCGTCTTGCCCCTCATCATCTTTCTCGGCGTGCACGAGCTCTCGACGGCGCGCGGTGCGCTCCTCGCGTTCGGCATCGGCTACGCCGAGGACATGCTGAGCGGAGCGCCCGTCGGACTCTTCACGTTCATCTCCGTCGCCATCTGGTGGCTCGCGCGCGTGGCCGGCGTGCGGCTCACGGCGCAGACGGCGCTACCGCGGATGTCGCTCGCGCTCGCATTCTCGCTGGTCGAGGGCGCGATGGTGCTGATCCTGCTCGCCGTCTTCGGCGGCGACACGCGCCGCCCGGTCGAGGTGGCGAGCGTCCTCATCCCGCGCTCGCTCGCAACCGCGCTCTGCTCGCCGCCCGTGTTCCGGCTCGCGCAGCGCCTGCGCCAGAGCGCCGCTCAGCCCGCGCGCCCGGCGGAGGGCTGAGGCTCCCGTGCGCCTCTTCGTTCAGCGCTCCGACGTCGGCGAATTTCGCCGGCGCTATCGCTGGATGGTGCTGTTCGTCGTCGCGACGTTCTTCATCCTCGTCGGGCGCCTCGTGCTGCTCCAGCTCGTCGAGGGCGACGTGCACCGCGCGCAGGCGCGCCGCAACATCGTGAGCGAGGGCTTTCTCGCGACCACGCGCGGCGTGATCCGCGATTCGCTCGGCCGAGTGCTCGCCGCGAACCGGCCCGCCTACAACGTCTACATCACGCCCGCGCAGCTCGACATGGAGAAGGCCTGGCCGCTCCTCGCGCGGCTCACGCACCTCGACGACGCCGAGCGCACGGCTCTCGAGCAGAAGATCCGCGACCGTCGCAACCTCGACCCGAAGGACCGCCGCCGAACGCAGCAAATCCTCGTCAAGGTCGACATCGACCGCGACGCCGTCGCATACCTCGAAACGCACAAGCGCGAGCTCGAAGGGCTCACGGTCGCGCCCTCACCCGTGCGCTATTACCCGTACGGCTCGCTCGGCGCGCACGTCATCGGAACCATGCGCGAGGTGGATCGCGAGGAGCTCGGGTTCCTCAGCGACCGCGGCTACCGCGCCGGCGACCGCACCGGCGCGATCGGCATCGAACGGCGCTGGGAAAGCTACCTGCGCGGCCAGCGGGGTATGCGCAAGGTGGTGCGGGCGGCTGGCCGCCGCATGGATCAAGCCGAGCTCGAGGCGAAGTACCTCGAGGAGCCGCGCCGCGTCGAGCCGATCCCGGGGCGCGACATCTCGCTCACGCTCGACATCGAGCTCATCGAGTCGATGGAGCGCGCCATGCACGGTCAGCTCGCCGGCGCCGCCGTGGCCGTCGACGTGCGCACCGGGCGCATCCTCGCGCTGCTCTCCAAGCCGAGCTTCGATCCCAACGTCGTCTCGGGAGGGCAGGGGATCAAGGCCGTGAGCGAGGCGTACACCCGCCTCTACGCCGACCCGCTCAAGCCGACGCTCGACAAGACCATCTCCGCCGCGTACCCGCCGGGCTCGACCTACAAGCCGTTCACCGCGCTCGCGGGGCTCGCCGACGGGCTCGTCGATCCTCACGCGGAGGTCGATTGTCGCGGCGGCTTCGAGTACGGCAAACGTTACTTCCGTTGCACGGGCGTGCACCGGCGCGTGAACCTGCACAGCGCGATCGTGCAGTCGTGCAACACCTACTTCTACGAGCTCGGCTCGCGCATCAGCATCGATCGCCTCGCGTCGATCGGGCTCGATTTCGGCTTCGGCGTGCGCACCGGCATCGGCGTGAACCCCGAGGCGCGCGGCCGCATGCCGACGCGCGGCTGGTACACGCGGCGCTACAAGGAGGCGTTCCGCGGCGGCTTCACGGTGCTGTCGGCCATCGGCCAGGGCGCGACGACCGTCACCGTGCTGCAGCTGGCGCTCGCGTACGCGGCGCTCGCGAACGGCGGCACCGTGTACCAGCCGCAGGTCGTGCGCAGCATCGAGACGAGCGACGGCACCGTCGTGCAGGAGTTCCCGCCGCGCGTGAAGCGCATGGTCGACCTCGACCAGAGCCACCTCACGATGGTGAAGGCGGCGATGCAGGGCGTCGTCACGGACAAGCACGGCACCGGCTACGGCGGACGTATCCCCGGCATCGACCTGGCGGGGAAGACGGGGACGGCGCAGGTGAGCCACGTCACCCCGCGCAGCGTCGACCCTAACCGCGAGTGGTACTTCAACCGCGACCACGCCTGGTTCGCCGGCTACTCGCCGTCCGTGTCGCCCGAGATCGCCATCGTCGTGCTGATCGAGCACGGCGGCGGCGGTGGCAAAAACGCCGTGCCCGTCGCGATGCGCGTCGTGCGCGACTGGCAGAAGATGAAAGAGGACCGGCTCGCCGCCCGGGCCGCCGGCGCTGGTCAGGCCAAGGGGAACCTCTGATGCAGCCCCGGCCCGAGGCGAGGCGCTGAAATGGCCCGCGATCACATCACCGCGCGCGGCAGCCCGGGCATCGACACGCCGCTGCTGCTCGCCGTCATGGCGATCATCACGCTCGGCCTCGTGAACCTCTACAGCGCGACGAGCGTGTACGCCGACGACGCCCAGCGCGCCCAGCTCGCCGACATCTACGTGTCGCAGATCTACTGGATCGTCGTCGGCACGCTGCTCGCCATCCTGGTGGCGTCCATCGACTACCGGAGCTTCGATCGTCTCGCGCTCGTCTCCTATTTCGGGGGCCTCGTCGCGCTCGCGCTCGTCTTCGTGCTCGCGCGCAACATCCGCGGCGCCTCGCGCTGGATCGCGATCGGCAGCTTCAATTTCCAGCCGAGCGAGTTCATGAAGATCATCCTGATCCTCGTGCTCGCGCGCTTCCTCCACAATGACCCCAAGGTCGAGCCACGCACGCTGCTCGACTTCACGCGGCCCGCGCTGCTGACCCTCGTGCCCGTGGCGCTCGTGATGGCGCAGCCGGATCTCGGGACCTCGCTCATCTACCTGCTCACCGCCGGCTCGATGCTGGCGATGACCCGCATC
>DATMCL010000254.1:0-13151 GCA_035558375.1 Polyangiaceae bacterium | reverse complement strand
TCATGGGGACACTGACGCCGCTCTATTCGACGCCGCGCCATGTGGCGCAGTTATTCAACCGAGCGATGGCGCTCGACGAGAACGAAAAAACCGCGGGGCTCGCGCGTGAGCTGTACCGGGAGGTCGTCCGTATCGCGCCGGACCACTGGGAGGCTCACAACAACCTGGGCGTGCTCGCGTACCGCGCGAAGGACCCGGGCGCGGCGCTCGATCATTGGCGCGACGCGCTCGACATCGAGCCGCTGTCGGCGGCGACGCTGAACAACGTCGGGAGCATGTTCTATGATGAACGAAAATATGAGCTCGCGGTCGTTTACCTCGAAGACTCGATCCGCATCAATCCCGAGCAGAAAGAAGCGCGGCAGAACCTCGCGCTCGCGCTCGAGCGGGTGGGGCAGCGAGCGGCTGCCCGCCGGCAGTGGCGGTCGTTCCTCCGGCGATTCCCGTGGGGAGACGACGCCGAATTTGCGCGCGAGCGGCTCCAAAAACTCGCGGGCTGAGAGCGCCCGCGCATTTCACGCGCCCGCTGCGGCTCCTGCGGGCTCTATCGAGCGCGACCTTCGCGAGTGTGGGGAGCGCTGGTGGCGGTTTTCGCATCGCGAGAGCATGGAAGTGTGGCTCGGTGCACGCTCATCGCTCGGTCTGCCGCCGGTGAAAGCGCCCGACGAGGGGTTTTCGATGGCGCCGGACATCTCGAGCGAGGCGATTGAAGCGGCGGCGGCGCTCGGGCTCTGAGGTAGGAGTCTCTCACACGGGGTGGGGCCTTTTTGCGCGCGAGCGTACGATTGCCCCGTGACGAAACGTGGCGAGGCGTGTAAGCAAATCATCGACCCTCTCGTTTCCGCCACGAGAGATCGGCTCCTCGACAAGGGCCCCGCACGCGCGCTCCCCCCGGCGCCGTGCGGGGCCGTGCGGTTTCTGGGGGTTTGAAGGGGTGCCGGCGGATGGGTGCTCTTTCGGGAAAGGTCAGAGCACTTCATGGGACATCGATACGGCGTCAGCATCGCGCACTACGGAGGCGAGAGCTGGGCAATCGCCGAGCTGGAGAACGAGCTCGCGCGGCAGGGGCGGCCGATTCTGAATATTCGCGGCTGCGCGTATCCGGAGATGGCGCGCGCCGAGCAGGTGCGGCAAGCGCGTATTGCGGGGGTGGGCGTGCTGGTGTTCATCGACGCGCACGTCGAAACGAGCGTGCAAGCGATCGAAGAGCTCGTTGCGGTCGCCGAGCAGCATGGCGTCGCCGTCGCGCACGAGAGCCCGTGGTCGCTGGAGGCGGCCGCGTTTTCGAGCGACGTGCTCGAATCGATGGTGCGTGACGAGGGTCAGCGCTACCAGAACAGCGCGGTGGATGTGATGTGGGGCTCGGAGAAAGTGTCGAGCGTCCCGCTCGCGAGTCCCTGGAATCGACACGGCACGTCACTCGAACCGGGATGCTATCTGACGGACTCGGAAGCGTTTCTCTATCGCGCGCGACGCGCGGGGGCATCCGTCGCGACGCATTTTCCGAGTGGCCTGAGAGCTCGGCGCCGTCGGTGCTACGGGAGCGGGCACAATCTCGATCGTGGCATGACCCACGAGCCGGGCTCGTATTTCGCGCTCTGCATTCCGTCGTTCGGCACGCTCGACCAGGACCAGCAGCGCGCCGTCGCGATACTCGAGCGGGCGGGCATGACCGTTTTTCGCATGCACGATTGCCCGTGGATCGACATCGCCCGGAGCTACCTGACGGAGAAGGCGCTGTCGGTCGGCAAGGGCGTGTTTTTCCTCGACCATGACATCATTTTTGACCCGAACGACGTGCTCCGGCTCTGCGAGCAGGCGCTCGACCGGAGCGCGGTGGTATCGGGCGCGTACTCGATGCGCAAGGGCGGCCGGAGCATCATCGGTTCGTTCGATGTGAAGCCGGGGCCCATGAAGTTTTTCAAAGGCGGGGAGACCTTGCCGGCGTACTACTCGGGGCTCGGGTTTTCGGCGGTGCCCGAGAGCGTGCTGGTCGGAATGGGTTTGGCGAAGCTGTCGTGTCGGGCTCTCAGTATGCTGATGCCGGGCGATAGCGGCTTGATTCGTCCGTGGTACGCGCTCGACTGCTCGACGGGGTTTTACGCGGGCGAGGATGTGAGCTTCACGAACCGCGTCCACGACCTCAGCGTCAAACTGCGCGACGCGGGCAGCGCCGAGCACGAGCCGCAATGGGAGATGAGCCATTCGGGCCGGCCGTGCCGGGTGTTCATCGACACCCGCGTGAGGCTCGCGCATCGCGGCTCGTATGACTACGGGCTAGAAGATGTGGGCATCGTGGTGCCGCGCTTCGAGACGATGGAGAGCGTCAATGTCGTCTCGCGCGCCGAGGCGAAAGAGGCGCTGCTCAGCGCGGGAGCGCTGCCGCTGGACGTGATGGTGGGGGCTCGCGAGTTCCCGGATGAGACGACCGCGGTCGAGCCTCGGGCGGAGTCGGCGGCCGAGTGATGATGAGGACTTGCAAGAGCGGCGAGTTACCGAGAAAACGAGGGCGCTAGAATGTGGAACGGTACGAACGGAGCCTCGATTCGCTGGACGCGGTGGAGTAGCGGCCCGAGCAAGTATACCGCACGGCAGGTCATGCTCATCAATGACCGTCCGTACTGGACGACATGGGCGCTCGCTCAGCGCGTGGCGCGGATGTCGAACCGCAAGCGCAAGACGTGGTTCGGGCGTAACTGGCGGCGGTGCCTGCCGCTCATCGAGACGCAGCCGGGTTTTTTTCGACTGAAGAGCGGCACGCATGACTGAGCGCTCGGGAGGGGGGCGACCGGCCGTCTGCTACAAGCATGTGGAGCGCAGGGTGATGCGATGCGGGCGTTTGGTGGGCGTGCACGAGCTCTGGCGTCGGCGTGGGTCGGGCTACGAGCTCGTGCTCATCACGCCGTGTGAAAACACGCTGCGGCTTCTGGTGGGCCGCAATCATCTCGTGCTGAGCGAGCTCGGACGCTGACGATGCGGCGAGCGCTGGTCGAGATGATTCACGGCGCCGCCTTCGGCTTCGTCGTGGCGAGCGGCGTGCTCCTCATCGTCGGTTATCCGCTCGCGCTGTCGTTCGGCCTGCTCGCTGCCGCCGTCGGGCTCGCGCTCGTTGCGTTCGCCACGCTCTAGGCGAGCGCGGGAGAGTGGACTGCGATCGCCGCGGTAGCAGAAGCAGGAGCAAAAACGGCGCGGCGCCCTCATTCAACGACCGAGGACCGCGCCGCTCGCTGGTGAGGCGGGCGGGCACTCGGGAGCGGGCGCCTCGTCCGAGCCGATGAACGGTAGCGGGGGCAGGGCGTTGCCGCCGAGCAGACCCAAGATGAAATTCAAGAGAAGAACGATGTGGGAGCGGGTGATTTTGATTTTCGGGGCGGGCACGAGTTAAAATATGCGTTGAGAAAGCAACGCCGTCCAACTTTTTGCCGTCAGGGTGAAACCCGAGATGGGACGCCCCGGTATTGGCGAAGCGCCGGGAGCTTTTCTCCGGGGGGTCTTGGCCCGCATCGACGTGTGGGGGCCGATGGTTGAATCGAAAATGCTCCCGGCGCTGTCGTCGCGCACGATGCCACGAGCGCGGGCAGAGCGTCAACGATGCGGAAAACGTCAGAACGAGGCGAGCCGGGTCGCCGAAGCGTACAGGTCGAAGATCGGGGAGCTTAGTAAAACCCTCGAAGCAGCACGCGCCCTGCGGCTCCTGCGCCGCCGTCGCCCGCGTCACCGGTTTGGGTAGATCCGCCTCCTGCTCCGGCGCCTCCGGGGAATCCTCCGGCGCCCCCGTGGCCTCCGTTGGTGGCGCCGAGCCCCGCGCAGCCTCCGCCTCCGCCTTCTCCGCCTTCGTTTGGCGAGCGTTGATCGTCGCCGGCACTTCCGGATTGTCCGATGATGGTGGCTCCAGCGCCGCCGCCGCCGTTGCGCCCCGATGTCGTGTTATCGGGGCCGTGCCCGCCTCCGTCTCCACCGATGCCGGCAGCGGGGGTTACGCTGACGGCGCCGCCGCCGCCTCCTCCTCCTCCGCCTGTGAGCGATGCGCCACCATTGGCGCCATTGCCGTTGGCCGAGCTGCCTCCGCAGCCTCCGCCTCCTCCGCCGTCTTCAGCGCCGCCACCGGGGCGCGTGTTGGCGTTGGATGCGCCGCCCGATCCGCCGCCGCCGCCCGAGGCATCGGCGACGACTGTCCCCTGAGTGCCAGAACCGCTGAAGAAAATTTGGGCGAGTCCTGGAGCGCCTCCGGCGAGAATGGCGGATGAGCCGCTACCGTTGCTGCCAGCGCTCATGGTTCCGCCGCCCGAGCCGGAGTTTTGGTTGCCACCGGCGTTGTTCCCGCCGGTGCCGCGCCCCCCTGAAAAACTCTGGTAGTCGCCGAACCGGGAGGGGTTGCCGGGACTGCCGCTCGTGCCGCTGCCGTTACCTTGAGCGGCTGTGCGTCCCGCTCCACCCGCGACGGCCGCGCCCACGGCCACGGTGATGGCTCCCGAGTACGCGATGAAGAGCAGCGCGAGCTCGGCGCGGGTGAGAAGCACTCGTCGGTGCGCGCCTCCTCCGGCGCCGCTGCCGCCGTTGACGGAGACGACTGCGTTGTTTCGCGATCCGCCGCCGCCCGAGGCGCCGCCCGCCCATATGTCGAGAACGAAGAAGGCCCCGTCAGGCATTACGGTGAGCGGTACGCCGTCGACACATTCCACTTCGCTTGCTTGGTCGACACCGAAATTGATGAGAGCCCCGCTCGGGCTGTTTCGGATGTTGATGCCGGTCATGCTTCGTCTCCCGTCGAGTCGAGCGCCGCGAGGGCAGCGTTCAGCGTATCGAGCGCGGCCGTGACCGTGACTCCCGCGACGCCGCTCAGGGCGATGAAGAAATTGAGGGCGAGGCGGTCTTTGCTCACTTGGGCAGCGGTGCTCATGCGACCTCCGGCTTGTAGAGGGTGGCCACGATTTCGTGGAACACGCCGTGCTCGCGCTTGGCCCGGGCGATGTCGAAGGAGCCGTCGGGATTCTGGAAGCGCGCGAGCTCGGCGTCGGTCGCGAGCTCGAGCACGCTGCCGGGGACAATCTGCCAGTCGCAGCCGACCGGGTACTGGTGAACACGGAGTGCGCGGCGCCCGGCGCGCGAGAGATAGTGCAGCGTGGACGAAGGGATGCGCCGTTGGTGGGTCGGGTCCTGATCGGCTCCGTCGCTCTGGGGGTGGGGCCAGGCGAGCTCGAAGCGGCAGCCGGGAGCCGCCACCCGCCATGCCTCGTCGAAGAACCAGAAAAACGTGTCCTGCATGACCGGCATGCTCCCGATGTGCGTCACGGGCCATCGCCCGGGAGAGCGCACGACGCGGCGCGTTTTGATGCGTGCGCCGGTCTCGACACGTCCGTGGGGGATGTGCTCGATGACGTGATGAGCGCGCAGGCGCTCGACGCTACCGCTCTCGAACGGCCAGGGTTCGCCGCTCATCAGGTCGGCGATGACGACCTCGTGGCCCTCATCCGCCGGGCACAGGTCGACGCCCACATATCCGGCAGCGGGGGCAGGCCCGCTGCCGAGGTCGAGCGCTCGGGGGACTATCACGGCTGCCGTCTCCCGAGTCTGCATCACCGAATCTGCGCGTCGGCGTCGAACGTCACGGCCGCTTGCGCGGTCGAGGCGCCTACGTTCACGAAGCTCACGACGACGATGCCGGCCGAGACCACGCGGGCGTAGCCGACCGAGATGGACGCCGTCAGGTTCGCTTGCGGGCTGAGGCTGAGCACGGAATTGACCGGGACATCGGGACCGCTCGAGGGCACAAAGGAGCCCGTGGCCGTGGCGACGGCCGTCGTCGCGACCGCGGTGCTCGCGATGGCGATGGTGCCTTTGATGGAGCTGATGGGACCAGAGGGGGATTTGCGATCGCTCATGATAGGGCTTTCGGGGAAAGAGGGTATCGGATTGGGTAGAAAGGTCGACGGCAAGCACGGCGCGGGGGGAAAGGGTCCCGTGAAGGCCCGCCGTCGGAAGGAGCTCAGCCGGCGGTCATGAACCGCGGCGGGCGGATACGACGGAGCCCGCCCACGGGCAGCTTGCCGACGCTCACGACGCGCGTGCCGCCCGCGCCGCAGCCGGTGCGCTTCGGGCCCCGGCACGCCCACGTCTTGAGCGCCGCGGTCGCCGCTTTCGCGATGACTTGCGCTGCGCTCACCGTCGCTACTTTCTTGCGGCTCGACCGGCGCGTCGCTTTGCGAGCGGCGGCCGCAGGAGCGCGCTTCTTGCCGGAGCGCTTCTTCTTGCCGGGTAGCCGCGCGGCGCGAGCGATGGCCGAGTGCGCCTTCTTCACGCGCTTGCGAGCGGCCTTCTCGGCAGCCGTGAGCTTGCGCTTCGGGCTCTTCATCTGTCCCGCCGTGCCGGGAGCTCGGCGAGCTCCGAACGCGCCGCCGCGAGCTGCGGCAAGAGCGCGGCCGATGGCGGCTTCGCTCGGGCGCATCAGGGCCGCGCCGAACGCACGCCCATAGCCGGCTTCGCTCGGGCGGTGGAGAGCGGCCGCAAACGCGCGGCCGAGCTCGCGCTCGCTCTTCGTGGGGCTCTTCTTGGCCCGACGTGTCACTTTCTTCTTTTTGCTGCTCATGACCTTGCTCTTTCAGTGAATGAATCGATGCAGCAACCACGCGGCGGCGACGGCTGCGACGGAGATGAGAGACGCGGTGCGGAGCGGTGAGCTCGTGCTCGCGAGATGCACGGGCCAGCTGGAATCGGTCGATTGCTGCGGCGGGGTGGGGAAGTGCCCCGGCTGGGTGTAACCGTTCAGGAAGACGTCGCGTTCTTTGGCGCGGCGCTTGACGAGCACGGGGTTCTCGCGCCTCACGCCATCCGGGCCCGTGCTCTTGTTCCAGAGGAGAAAAGCGTCGGCGGCGCCCTGGCGGTCGCCGAGCTGCATTTTGCGCGCGACGGTCGACGTCGAAAACCCCGCCGTGCCGATGTTGTAGGCGAGGCTCACCATCGCGTCGTGCTCGTGGGCGAGCGCGTTCGGCGTCTCGAGCGAGACGACCGCGTCGAACTTGACGAGGTCCTGATCGAACAGCGCCTCGGCTTCGCTCGCCGTGATGGTGCGGCTCGCGAGGCTCGGGTCTTTGCCGATGAAGTGCCCATAGCCGATGGAGTACCCGTCGGCGTCCCGGTAGGCCTTGAGCGACAGGCCTTCGAAGCCCTGAATCAAAGCGCGGCCGTTCGGAGAGAGCTTCATGCGTCAGACTCCGATGTCGAACTGAAACCCGTAGACGCCGATGCTCGAAGCGTCGATGGGAGTCGCCGTCGGGTCCCCGATGGCCACGTAGCGAATGAAAGACGGCAGCTGAATCTTCATCGGAGCACCCACGACGTTGTTGACCGCGTCGAGGTAGCTGACGAATTGACTGATTTCGAACGCCGCAGCGACTGACGAGGTCGTCGTCATCAACAGTAGATAGCCGCCGCTCGAGTAGAGCGTGAACGGCCTGATGCCGGGAAAGCTCACGAAGGGGATGAGCGAGACGTTCTTGGCGTAGGGGGGGATACGAAACGTCGTGTCGTTCTCCCGTGCGCGGATGGTGCGCGTCGGCAGCGCCGCCGATAGGTTGTTTCGGGCGACCATGGCTTGCAGGCGCAAGCTATTCGGGGGGCCGTCTCCGCCCTCGCTGATGGTGAAGTCGTAGCGGGCGTTCACCGTGATGGCGTTGGCGGGCAGGCTGATGCTCGCGCCGTTGAGCCAGTCGATCTCGACCTGCTGGACGTTGCCGCCGCCGCCGAACTGGATCAGCGCCGTCGTGTCCCAACCGTTGTTGGTGAGGTCCTCCTCCGGCACCGCGAGGCCGAGTGAGACCGTCCAGATTTCTGGCGGCCCCCACGTCTCCATCTTGAGCACCGTTTGGCGGTTGTTGTCGTCGGGCGCGAAGGGCACCTCTTGGCCGAGCTCGCTGTTGCCCTGCCACATCGGATGATCTCGGAGCGGCACGGGCTGCATCATCGGCAGCGACGGGTGAGCGCGAGCTCGCTGGCGTGAGGCGCGCGCCGTGAAATCGTCCACCATCGGGTGGCTCACGTTCGGCGCAAACACGGGCGGGAAGAGCGGCTTATCGGCCATGACTCACGCCCCCTTCGTTTCGGCAGGCTTCGCCGCGCCCGGCACGGCCGACAGCTTCGGCGGCTCGACGCCGAAGTCCGCTTTGATGGCTTCGAGCAGCGCAGGCTCGCCCTGGCCGTGCTGGTAGATGAGCCCGGGGCGCCCGGGCTCGCGCACGCCGGCCCGGAGAAACTGCGCGATGGCGCGGCCGCCCGGCGCTCGCACGACGACGACGCCGACCTCGGGGAAGTCTTCCACCGGGTAGACGATGCCGCTCCGGGGTCCGAGGCAGACGAGCTTGCGGACGGCGGTCTCGGGCTTCGTGCGCCCCATGGCGACCAGACCTCCGAGAAAACAGATGGCGGGGATGACGAACATGAATGATCCTCTCAGCGCATGGCCCGGCTGAAGAGCACGGCGCCGAGCGCGATGGCGCCCGCGATGAGCGCGAGCCCCTTCAGCTCCTCGAGCGCGCCGGGCTCGGGGATGTATTCGGGGTTATCGGTCTCGCGCCCGCCGAACGCCGTAGCGCTGAGCCCGCCCTCGATGGTGGGGAAGCCGAAACCGACCCAGGGCGTCGGCTGCGAGACGTCGAAGAGAGCGACGCTGCCCGCGCGCTCTTGGATGATGCCGCCGCGCCAGGTCGTGGAGAACACCGGCGCGAGCGCGTCGCTCGGGTTGCCCGGCAGGCGCATCTTGTCGACGACGGCGACGACTTTCACGGTCGCGCGGTGCTCGTCCAGCCACTGTCCGAAGCGGCCGAGCTCGGACTCGTTCACGAAGATCGAGTAGCGCCCGGGGGGGACTGGGTCTCGGCGTTCGACGGCCATCAGACGAGTGCGGGCGCCCGGGTGAGCGGCTGCCCGTCCATGCGCACCAGCGCCTCGATCGGCCCGATGCCGTAGAAGTCCTGCCCGAGCGTCACCGTCGACCGGCCCTCGGGCGTCGCGCGAAACGACACGCTCGCGCCCGAGAACTCGATCGCGGCCGCGCCCTTGTCTTCGAGCGTCGCGAGCGCATCAGAGGGGTCCTGGCGCACGCCGACGACGAAGAGGTAGGGCACGCCCGGATAGAGCGGCGCCGGCGCGCCCGGGTGAGCCGAGTCCCCCGGCGGCGAGCTCGAACGCGTGCGCAGCCAGAGCCCCGCTCCGAGCCCGGCGGCAGCGAGCAGGACGAGCCGGTTCACGGGGTGAGCGCTCCGGCGACGTTGGCGTACGGGCAGCGCCCCACGGCCACACTCGCTCCGTGCCAGCCGCCCGCGATCGACGGGTAGGCGCTGCGGACCTCGCCCGAGATGCGCGCTACCATCGCGGCCTGACGCAAGCGTGCCATCACGCGCCGCCGCATCTTGGGCGTGAGCCGGTCGATGGCCTCGGCCACGCGCCGACGTACGGTCGCGTTCGAGAGCCCCCGGCGCGTCAGGAGGTAACCCGGTAGCCCCGCGCCGATGGCGACGTCCGAGAGGCTGCCGGCGACGGCTCCGGAGATATCGGCGCAGTCGCATCCGATGTAAGCGCCGTCATCGTAGCTGGCGAGCTCGGCGGGTAGGTCGGTGTGGTGCATGTCAGCTCCAATCTTCGAAAGCGGGCGTTTGAGGTGATGGGCGATGCGAGCGAGCTCGAGCTTCGCTGCGGCGCTGAGGCGTGCCTGCTCGGCGGGGGTTGCCGGCAGCCAGGGGGTCAAGGCCTTCTGCCGGGCAGTCTTCGTGCGCAGACGGACTCGCTTGCTCATGGCGTCAGCACTCCTACGGCGGAGTAGTCGTCCAGCATCACGCGTCCCTCCGGGTGCCGTGCCGGGTAGAGCGGCCCCTCGATGTCGTCGGCCGGGTCGCGCGAGCCGCCCCACGAGGCGCCGGCCACGGCCGAGAACCTGCCTTTGAGCGTTGGCAGGTCTTTGCCGCGGTAGAGCGTGCCGGGCTCGGCCGTGGGCGATTGGAGAAACCGCCCCTTCGGAGCGCGCACGATGCGCCCTTGCGCCGTGACGAGCAGCCCCGGCAAGCCCCCGACCGCCTTGCTCTCGAGCGCGTCGACCTTCTTCAGCGCCGCGTGACTCGCCGCGAGCACGGAGGCCGCGAGCTTCGCTTCATGCGAACCGGCTTTGGCCTTCTTGGCGATGGCGGCGATCTGGTTCTGGACCTTCTTGCTCGCGACGGCTTGCTTGGCGAGAGCGGGCGCGAGCTTCGTCACCGCCGCTCGCGCCTTGACCGCCTGCTGGATGAGGGGCTTTGCCTTCTTCGGGTCGACGGTCTTCTGCTTGACCGCGAGCGCCGCCTTCTTGCCGAGGTCGATGTTGCTCTTGACGAGCTTCGCCGTGGCGGCGATGGCGGGGCCGGCGCCGGCGGTCTTGACTGCTTTGAGGCCGACGCCGAGGGCCGCAGCGGCTTCTGGCGAGACGTAATCGAGAGCGCCGGCTCCGATGGCGGTGGCGACCTTGATGGGGTTACCCTTGCTCTTGATCAGCTTGTCGCCGACTTTGATGGCCGCCTTGGCGCCCTTCAGCCCCAAATACAGCCCCGCGCCGAGGCCGGGGGCCACGATGTTGCTCGCCACCTGGAACACCGGGCTCGACACCGTCTTGTCGACGACCTTGGCGACGCTCCGAATGATTTTGCTCTTGGTGACGCTCCGCACGGCTTTCTTCAAAAACGAGCCGAACCCCCCGACCCGGTCGTGTCCCGGGTCGAGCCCGAGCGCGCGTAGGGCCGCAATGAGCTTGGGCACGTTGACCCGCACTTCGATCGGGTGGAATTGCCCAGCCGTCACCACACAGCATCGCGTGACGACGTCGTCGCCTTCACGCACCGTCACGGCCCGCAGCCACACGGGGCGCGACGCATGCGGCACGGCTCCAATCAGGTCCATCATCATTTCAGCCCTCCGAGCCCGGTTTCGCGAGCGGCGCTCGCTTGAATCGCTGCCTGCAAGGTCGCGTTGCCGCGCGCTCCCGCGGCCTGAGCGACCGTGCCGAGCGCCGAGCGATAGACCGGCAGGTCACGCGCCTTCGTCGCGTTCTTCGGCCAGTACATGACCGCCGGCAGAATCCCGACGCCGTTCTTGGCCAGGGCGATCATCGTGTTCGGGCCCGGCAGGCCATCGGCGACGCCGCCCACGGCGCTCTGGAAGCGCTTGACCAGCGCCATGTCCTGGCGGCCCTTGCTGCCCGGGACGCCGTGCTTCACTTGGAGGGCGAGCAGGTGCGTCGCGAGCGCGTCGGCCGCGACCTCCGTCGCGGTCTTCGGCTTGGGGTCAGGCTGCGGCGAGGCCGAGCTCGGGACTGCCAGCGGCGCCGTCGGCGGCGTGCCAATCTTGGCGCGGGTCAAGGGCCCCACGTCGCCGTCGGCGGGCAGGCCCCGTTTTCGCTGCCAGTCCGTCGTCGCCGCATCCGTCGCCGGCCCGAAGACGCCGTCGGCTTTGACCGTGGAGTAGCCGCTCGCGATGAGGACGCGCTGCCAGTCGGCGACGTCGGCGCCGGTCATGTTCGGCGTGACGAGCTTCAGGATGCGGGTGCCGCTCGACGCCGACGCGGCCGGCGTCTTCATCCGCTCATCGATGGCGGTCGCAGCCTGGCTCACGGCTTGAGCCGCTCGGACCTGCAGAATCAGGGCGTCGAGCGCCCCGAGCAAGAGGTCACGTTGCGGGCTCTGGGGCAGCTGCGCGAGCGTCGCTCGGAGGAGCTCGAGTTTTGCCGGGTCGCGTTCGAGCTCGAGCGCGCGCTGGATCTGAGCCATCAGCTCGGCAGGCACGCCGGGGATGGCGGGCGCGGGGTTTGCCGGCTGTGGCAGCATCTTGCCCGCCTGCTGGGCGTAGTTCCGCATCGCGGCGGCCGCTTCCGGGAAGCCCGCCTGATCGAGACGGCTACTGAGCTCGGTCGCGCGCCGGACGGCCTCGGCTGATACCGGTCCTCGCACGACGCCCGTGGCATCGACCCCGAGCGCCGTCATCGTCGCCAGCATCTCGGCCTGGAGCGACGTCGGCATGACCTTGCCCGTCGCCGCGCTCTGCCCGCTCGGCAGATTCGCCGAGACCGGCGTGCTCGGCGGCTCGAGCTTCAAGTCGGTCATGGCGGCTTTGAGCACGGGTTCGGGCACGCCCTGGCCGACCCCCATGACGATGTTCTTGGGGCCGATGGTGCGGTAGCGCGCGATGAGCAGCTCCTGCGCGTTGCCCCAGGAGGAGCCGGCGGGCGCGTACGCATCGATGTCGCCGTCGGGGCGCTGCACGAGCTTGTAGATGTGGCCGTTGATGGTGGTCGTGTGCGTACGCGCCCCGGCCGCGGGCGGCGTCGTCGCGGGCACCGTGGGCACCTTCTGCTTGGTCTCGGCGGCGGATGCCGTCTTGCTCTTGGAGAGCGCGGCGAGCCCAGCGCCGAACGCGGCGATGAGAAAGAGCGGTTTCTTGCTAGATTTGCGTCGTGCCATGGGGCGTGAGGTCTCCCGAGAGAGGAAAGAGTCAGGGTGTGGTTGGGCCGACGCCGCGCGCGGCCTCGTGGTTGCCCATGCCGAGGCGCTTGCTCGGGTCTTCGACCTGGCCGTTGGCGCGCCGAACGAGCACGTGATAGAGGCGCGCGCCGCGTACCGGGTCGAACTGCCACTTGAGCCGCACCTTGGCGTTCTCGCCCGCGTTGCGGAGCTCGGCGATACGCCAGCTGACCAGATCGTCGCAGTCCGCCCAGCCTCTCGCCAGAACTACGGGGATGCTGGCGAAATCTTCGTAGGGCTGCCCCGCGGGCTCCTCTTCGTAGCGCACGCCGCTCTCGTACAAGGGCGGCGCGTGGTGCAGCCGCAGGTACAGGCGATTGGCCATGATGACGGCTTCGAGCGCGTCGCGGATGACCAGAGCGAGAAGCTTGCTGGGTTTGAGCCAGCGTTTGCCGTTGGGCGCGTGCTTCGGGGCGAGATTGAGGAGGATTTTCACGGCTGGGGCGTGCCAATCAAAAATGCCGGGCTGACGACTGCTGAGAGCACCGTGATGGCCTTTCGGATTTTCCAGCAGTTCGTGTGCCTGCTGGCGCCATGCTCTCGGCGGCGCGCGGAGACCTCGGAAAGCGCCTCGCGTCAACCGTTTGAACTGATTCGAGCGATTCGCTCCGAGATGGG
>DATMCL010000253.1:0-4645 GCA_035558375.1 Polyangiaceae bacterium | reverse complement strand
TGTGGGGCTCCGACTCGCCACCCACTCCACCCGTGCCCGCGTCTCCCGCAGTTCCGCCGGCAGTGCCGCCAGCCCCGTCACCGTTTCCGGCGTCGCCACCGAACGCGCCAGTGCCTGCCATCGGCCCCGCTCCCGCGTCCGTGCCCGCGTCACCACCGAGCGCCGAGGTACCACCGGTTCGGCCGCCGCTCCCGCCGTCGACGATGGTTCCACTGCCGCCACGAGCGCCCGTACCACCACGACCGCCAGAGGGGCGGGCGGCGCTTCCGCCCGCGGCACTGCTCGCGCCCTTGCCGCCGGCGCCGCTGGTGCCCGTCGTGCCACCGGGACTAGCCGAATTCTCCCCTTTCCGAATCGTCGAGCGCCCCGCACACGCCGCGACCACCAGCACGCCGCACACCGCTAAAGTCGATGTTCTCATAAGCACCCGCTCCCGAACCTGAATCATACCCACGCGCGCGGGGGCGCGCCATCGCGCGCGGCCGACGCTTCGCCGACGCGCCGGAATGCGCCAATACCAACGCAGCCAGCGCCGTTCATTGGCGGCCGCTACCCCTTCACCTTCGCATGCAGCGCCTCGAGCTTCACGACTGCTGCACCGATATCGGGCGTCTGATCCAAGAGACCCATCAGCGGATCGCCGCTCTCCATCAAGCGCGTCGGCACGGTGAGCAGCGTGAAGCGCTTCGGATCGAGCGCGACGTGCACCTCTTCCCAGTAGAGCGGAGTCGAGACCGTGGCGCCCGGCCACGCGCGTACGGAGTACGGCGCGACGATGGTGCGCGACGGTCCGGTTTGGCCGATGTCGACCAGCGCCTTGCCGCCGCGTTTGTCGACGCGACGCTCGAGCGTGCAGAGCTTTGGGTGGCGCGCGACGACGAGCTGACCGAAGAGCTCGCAGAGGAGCTTCGCCGCCTCGAAGCCGACGCCGGGGCCGAGCGGAACGAGCACATGCAGCCCCTTTTGCCCCGACGTCTTCGGGTAGCCGGCGAGGCCGATCTCGTCGAGGATCTCCTTTAGCGTGAGCGTGAGCACGACGGCGCGCTCGAAGGGGTGCTCGCCGATGTCGAAATCGACCGTCAAGAAATCGCACGCGTGGCGCGTCTCTTCGCGGCAGGCGAGGACGTGGAGCGGGATCGTGCCGAGATTCGCGAGGTAGACGAGCGCGTCCACGTCGTCGACCAAGAACACGACCTTCTCGCGCTTGTCCGGGTCGCTCGAGTCGCGGAGCATGGTGCGGCGCAGCCAGTCGGGCGTGCCCTGGGGCACGTTCCACTGATAGAAGCTCTTGCCGCGAATGCCGTCGGGGTAGCGCACCATCACGACGGGGCGATCCGCGAGGAACGGGAGCATCGCAGGCGCCATCGCGGCGTAGTACTCGATGAGATCGCCCTTGGTGTAACCCTCGTCCGGCCAGAACACCTTGTCGCGATTCGTGACGTTGACGCGCGACTTGCGCGGCGCCGGCGCGGCGTCGGGCAGCGCATCGGCAGCATCGACATGCGCATCCGATTCGGTCGCGCTCGCGGCGGGACCATCGCTCGAGGCCAGCACCTCCTCGGGCGGCATCGCGCGGCACGCGTCTGGCTCGAGGTCGGTGCGCAAGCCGCGGAACACCGGATGGCGCAGGTGCGCATCGGGCGTCCAACCTTGGAAGCGCACGCTCACGACGAGCTCCGGCCGCACCCAGTGAGCATCTTTGGATTCGGCCGGAATCCCGCCCACACCGGGAAACTCGTCGACGGCGAGGGCGGCGAGCTTCGGCACGAGCGCCGCGATGGCCGCTTCGTCGAGCCCGCTGCCGACGCGGCCCCGGTAGCGGAGCCCGTCCTCTGTGGTGCTCGCGAGGCACAGCGCCCCGAGCCGCCCGCGGGCGCCTCTGCCTTCCATCCAGCCGATCACGACGAACTCCTCGTCGCGATCGCACTTGATCTTGATCCAGTCATCGCCGCGCGTGGGTCCCGGCCGGTAAAGCGACGTCTTGCGCTTGGCAACGACGCCCTCGAGGTGATTTTGCGTGCAGAACTCGAAGAGCGCCCGGGCGTCGTCCTCGATGTGATCGAGGGCGCGCAAGAGTCCTTTGCCCTGCACGACGTGCCGCAGGATCTCTTTGCGCGCGGCGAGCGGCACGCCGCGCAAGTCGCGATCGCCGAGCGCGAGCACGTCGAACACGAGGTAGCTCACCGGCACTTCTGCCTGAACGCGCAGCACGTCGAGGGGGCGCTCGGCGTGAATGCGCGGTCCGAGCTTGTGAAAGCTCGGGCGCCCTGCCTCGTCGAAGGCGACGATCTCGCCGTCGAGCACCACGCGATCGGGCGCGAGGGCCCGCACGCCGCGCGCAATTTCGGGGTACGCCGCGGTCCCGGAACGCCCGTTGCGATAGCGGAGCGCCACGGCGTCGCCGTGCTTGTCGGCGACGATGCGCACTCCGTCTAGCTTGAGCTCGTAGAGGCGCTCGGGGTCGTCGAGCCGCCCGCCTTCGGTCGCGCAGAGCATCGGCGTCAGCTGCTCGACGCGCACGTCGGCTCGTATGGCGCCCGCTTCGGCGGCCAAGCCCGTCAGCTCCTCGGAAAGCTCGGCGCGACGTGACAACTCCTCGATCGTGAGCCCGCCGAGCACGCTGCGCGGCTCCTCCACCACCACGTCGCGCGTCGTCGCGTGCGCGTCCTGCTTCTTCACGAGCAGCCACTGCTTGCCCTCGAGCTTCTTGTCGCCCTGTCGGCTGCCGGTCTCGATCAGCGCGAAGCGTCCGTTGAGCTTGAAGCCCGTGAGCACGAAATCGAGCTTGCCCTTCGCGAGGCCTTCCTCGGCCGTGCCGTCGAGGTAGCGGATGCGCCCGCGGTCCCACGCAATCATCGGTCCGGCGCCGTAGTTCCCTTCCGGAATCACCGCCTCGAAATCCATGTACTCGAGCGGGTGGTCCTCGGTCAGCATCGCGAGGTGCTTCACCGCCGGGTCGAGCGTCGGGCCCTTCGGCACCGCGAAGCTCTTCAGCGTGCCGCCGATCTGGAGCCGCACGTCGTAGTGCGTGCGCGTCGCGTGATGCAGGTGGACGACGTAGCGCCCCTGCCGCGTTTCCCGGGCGCTGGTCTTGCGTTCAGCGGCGAAGGGCTCGTTGGTGGTGAGCGGATCCCGCTTCTTGCGGTAATCGCCGAGCGGATCGCCGGGCGCCGGGGCCGGATCCTTCGCAGAAGTTTTCCGGGGGGGGATAGCCCTTGTTAGCATTCTACGCGGTCGTCAGGGGCTCCGCGCCGGACCCCCCTGGCCGCTTTGCGTCACCCGCCCGAGGAATTCGTCATGCCGTCTCGCGCCATCGCCTCCGGAACCGTCAGCTTCGGCCTCGTGTCCATTCCCGTGAAGCTCTTCACCGCCGCCTCGAGCGAGCAGGCGAGCTTCAATATGTTGCATCAGAAGTGCGGGGGGCGCGTGAAGCAGCAGTACATCTGCCCGACCGACAACAACGAGGTCGTCGATCGCAAGGACATGGTGAAGGGCTACGAGTACGCGCGTGGCCAGTACGTGATCTTCACGGAGGAAGAGCTCAAGGCCTTCGAGGCGGAGCGCTCCAACGCGATCGAGATCACGGAGTTCGTGCCGCTAGCGAGCGTAGACTTCGTGCACGTCGAGAAGAGCTACTACGTCGGCGCCGATAAGGGCGGCGACAAGGCCTACCGCTTGCTGTCGCAGGCGATGACGCACAAGAAGGTCGTCGCCGTCGGACGCTGGGCGGCGCGCGGCAAGGAGCAGCTCGTCGTCGTCCGGCCGTACGAGGATGGCTTGATCCTGCACCAGCTCTACTACGCGAACGAGGTGCGCTCGTTCGCCGACGTGGACCCCGCCGCGAAGGTGACGATCAGCGAGAAAGAGCACGAGCTCGCGGAAAAACTCATCGATCAACTCACGAGCACGGCCTTCGAGGCGGCGAAGTACCACGACACGTTCAGCGACAAGGTACGCGCGGCCGTGGAGCAAAAGGCCGCCGGCAAAGAGATCACGGTCGCGCCCGAAGCTCCCAAGGCGCAGATCATCGATCTCTTCGACGCGCTCAAGCGCACGCTCGCGAACGCCCCGGCGCCGCCACCGAGCGTGCTGAAGCCGCCCGCCAAGGCGAAGGCGGAAGACGAGCCCGCGCCCGCCCAGCCGAAGAAGCGCAAGGCGAAGTAGAGCGTCCGGCGAGCCGGCGCAGGTGCAGAGCGCTCAGAAGTCGACGGCGACGTTCGTCGTCTTGCCGGCCCAGATGCTCACCGTCATCGATTTGCGCCCGAGCTCGGGGTGCACGAAGACGACGGTGTGGATGCCGGGCGGAAGATCGATTGCGCGCGGCGACTGTCCGAGCGGACGCCCGTCGACGACCAGCATGGCCGAGGGGTTCGAGCTGGCCGCGAGCAGGCCCGGGTAGGGATTTTCTGGGGTTTCTTCGAGCACGACAGGCACGGGCTTCACCGTCGAGGCCGCCTTCAAGCGCTCTGCCAGGCTCGCGGGGGCGGATGAGTGGGGGCGCGCGGCGTCAGTCGCAGCCGACTCGCCGTGTGACGCGTCCGTGACTTTCACGGTGTCGAGATCGATGGTCTCGCTTTCGAGCACCGGCTCCAGCGTGCTCACGTTGCCGGCGACGAGCGTTACCGTCTGCTCGTAGCGGGCGAAC
>DATMCL010000252.1:0-6173 GCA_035558375.1 Polyangiaceae bacterium | reverse complement strand
GGCCGGGCTCCTCGATGGCCGGCGCGCCACGACGCACTGGCGCGGGTGCGAGCGGCTCGGGCGCATGTTCCCGCGCGTGCGCGTCGACGCGAACGCCATCTTCGTTTCCGACGGTCCGATCTGGACGTCGGCCGGCGTCACGACGGGCATCGATATGGCTCTTGCGATGGTCGAAAAGGATCACGGTCGCGCCGTCGCCGATGCCATTGCCGCAGGGCTCGTCCTTTACGCGCGGCGTCCCGGCTTTCAGTCGCAGTGGAGCGAAGCGCTCGTGTCCCAGATGGAGGACTCGAGCCCGCTCGGAGCCGCAGTCGCGTGGATCCGCACCCACCTCCGTGAGGCGAGCGTCGACACGCTGGCCCGAGCGTCGGCGCTGTCGGTGCGGACGCTGCACCGCCGCTGTCACGAGCACCTCGCGCTGACGCCCCGACGGCTGATCGAGAAGGTTCGCGTCGAGCAGGCCCGAACCCTGCTCGTCACGACGCGGGAGTCGGCCAAAACGCTCGCGACGCGCTGCGGGTTCGGTACGGCGGCCAACATGAAGCGCGCCTTCGAGCGGGAGCTCGGCGTGGCTCCGGCGGAGTACCGCCTGCTCCACGCGCGTGAAGAGCCACGGCGCCGCATCGCGAGCTGAGGGACGCCCGCGGAGCCGGCTCGCGCGCGGCGAGACGTTGGCACAATTTTCGACTGAATTGACAATCGTGCCTACCCCGCCGGTCGTAGAGTCTCCTCGCGATGGCGGGCTACGAGCCGCTCCTCTTGCTCCACTCGTGGCTGCGCTGGGTCGCGCTTCTGCTGCTCGTCGTCGTGTCCTTCCGCGCCCTGCGCGGCTGGCTCGGCCGGCGTGACTTCGCGCGACTCGACCAACGGCTCCACGTCGCGCTGATGGCGGCCGTGGACACGCAGCTCCTTTTGGGGCTGTCGCTCTACCTCGTTGCGAGCCCGCTCGTTCGCGCGTTCCTTGCCGACAGCGGCCACGCGCTGCGCGACTCGACGCTCCGCTTCTTCGGCCTGGAGCATCCCACGATGATGCTCCTCGGCGTCGTGCTCCTGCACCTCGGGCGGCGGTTTTCGAAGCGTGCGGCCCCCGGCCCCGTACGCCACCGCCACGTCGCGCTGTGGAACGGAGCGGCGGTGCTGCTGCTCGCCGCGGGCATCCCCTGGCCATTTCTCCCGGCGGGACGACCGCTCTTCAGGACCACGCCCATCTCGACTGCAGGGGCGGCGTCCGGCGCAACGCGGGCCGCTTGCCCTCCGCTCTACTTCGCGCGCTGCGCGGCCTGCCACGGAAGCCTGGGGCACGGCGACGGCGTCGCCGCCTCCACGCTCAAGCCACCGCCCCGAGACTTCACGAACGGCGCGTGGAGCGCCGGCACCGGAGACGAGCGCCTCGCCAGGGTGATCCGTAGCGGCGGCGCGCTCGTCGGACTCAGTCCCGCCATGCCTGCCAACGCCGACCTTCCGGCCGCGGAGATCGAGGGTCTCGTGCGCTGCATTCGCTCGTTCAGCCAAGGAACCGAGGAGCTTCGACCATGACACCGAGCACACCCCGCCACGTGGGCATCGTCGCCTGCTCCGCCGAGGGCGCCTCGCTTTGCTATCGCACCCTGTGCAGCGAAGGCGCGACGCTGCTCGGCGCCTACGGACACCCGGAGGTTTCGCTCCACACACACCCGCACTCCGCGTACGTGCGCTGCCTCGAACGAAACGATTGGTCGGGGGTTGCGGAGCTGATGCTCCCCGCTGCCGACCCTCGATTCGACGCGCCTGCTCGCGCGCGCCGCCCTGCGCGCCGCGATGCGCCCGCCGGCATCGTGAGCCGGAACGGGATCCGGGGCGGCGCATCGGATTTTTGTTAACGGAAATCCGGGAAGCCGGCCATTGCAGAGGGCCTAGCCGCGTTCACCCCGTCGGGTCATACTTCTCGGCTTCCCTATCATGCGCACCTCCCTTCGTTACGCTCTAGGTCCCCTCCTCCTCCTTCTGGTCGCTTGCAGCTCGAAGAACGATTCGGACGATGACGACGGCGGCTCCGGAGGGCAGTCCGGCGAATCCGGCTCCTCGGGCACCCTGAACGGCGGCTCGAGCGCTCAGGGCGGCTCGGGCAACGTCGGTCAGGGCGGCACGGGCGGCTCGACGGGCGGTTCCGCCGCGAAGGGTGGCGGGGGTGGCTCGTCGCCGGGTGGTACCGGGACGGGCGGAACCGGCGGCGGCAGCGCGGGCACGGGCGGCGGCACGCCAGGCGGTACCGGGGGTACCGGCGGCAGCATGTCCGGGGGCGCGGGAACCGGCGGGAGCATGGGCGGAACGGCTGGGAGCACGCCCGGCGAGATCCCTCGGCTGCACATCGAGGGCACGAAGCTCCTCGATCCGGACGGCAATACCGTCGTGCTGCGCGGGATCGATCTCATCGATCTCGGGATGGTCTATGCGTACGGCGGCAACACGATCAGCGCGGTGACGCAGCGGATCGACAAGGTGCTCGGCGCGGGGTTCCAGGCGCGCGTCGTGCGCATCCCGGTGTATCCGCGCGTCTCGCACAACGGCATGTTCCCGTACGCATCGCCCTATCCGTTCCCGAGCGGCGCCGGTGGAACCGAGAACGGGCCGAGCGCCGACGACTACGTGGCAAGCATGCTGAAGCCCGCGGTCGACTACCTCACGTCGAAGGGCCTCTACGTCATCCTCGACTACCACCAGATCGACGACACGGACGGCGCCTCGGCGACGGAAGCGACGGAATTCTGGGCGTACATGGCACCGAAGTTCGCGGGCTACACGAACGTGCTCTACGAGCCGTTCAACGAACCGATGGACACGAGCACGTCGTGGGCCACGTTCAAGCCGCGCGCGCAGCAATGGGCCGACACGATCCGCGCGGGCGCACCCGACAACATCGTGATCGTGCCGTCGATGAACTGGGATCAGAAACCGGGCGACGCATCGCAGTCTCCGCTCACGGGGACCAACCTGATGTACACGATGCACATCTACCCCTCGAACTGGAACTCGGCGACGCAGGCGCAGCTGGCAACGGCGGTGGCGAACGTCCCGGTCTTCATCACCGAATGGGGATACATGCTGAACTCGACGGACTCGGTCGGCGGAACGAACGATGCCGAATGGCTCTCGAAGTTCCGGGCGATCGTCGACGGCAACGGCGCGAGCTGGTCCGCGTGGGTCACCGACGACAGCTGGACGCCCAACATGTTCTCGGACGTCGCGCTCACGACGCTGACCGATTTCGGCAGCAAGACCAAGCAGTGGCTCGGCGAGGCCCAGGCACTGTGACCTCGGCGGAGCCGTCAAAGCGCCGACCACCAGGAGACGGTAACGGGACGACTTACTTCGTCTCGACGGCGCCGAGATCCGGCATGCCCAGGTAATAGCTCGACGCGGTGAACGGCAGCTCGCCGGGCGGGACGACGCCGGCGTTCAAGAGATCGCTGCCCGAAGCGAGTGCGAACGCGGCGAAATTCAAGCTGCCATCGGCGTTGCGGGTGAGCTTCGGGCTCGTGAGCGCGACGGCGAAGTCGGCAGTCGTCACGCTGAGACCCTTCGCCGTGACGGACACGGCATCCGACTTGTCCCACCACGCGTTCGTGCCGCTTTGGTCGGTGCCCATGGCCTTGTCGCTCTGCGTGCTCGACGTGCTGGTCCAGAGCGAGACGTTGTTGGTGAAGACGGCGGCGGTGGGCGTGGAGTTGTCGCCGAACTTGAAGTTGCCCTCGACGTTGTCGAAAGCGAGGTTGTTGGAGAGACGAATGGCACCCGGATTGCTGTTCCAGGTGAAGCCGTTCTTGCCGTTCTCGAACGCGACGGAGCGCGTGACGACGTGCGCGACGGCGATGTCGTCGCCGCCCAGCTTGAAGCCGTTGCGGTCCCCGTTGTCGTTGCTCGTCCCGTCGGTGAGGGTGCCGTTCGAGTAGGCGATGCACTGGTCGATGGTGACGGGACCGATCGGGCCGGTGTCGGTCTTCGTGTAGAGATCCCAGCCGTCGTCGATGTTGTTGTGCGAAACGCAGCCGCGGAAGACGTTGCCGGTGCCGACCGTCAGCTTCGCGGCGAAGCCGTCGGCGTTCTCGCCGCCGCCGGGCGGCGCGTCGTAGTTGTCGTACGATTCGCAGTTCAAAATGAGATTGTTGGAGGGCCAGCTCGAGGGATCCGCGTCGTCGGAGCTCGCGCGACCGATCTGCAGGCCCGTGTCGCGATTGCCGTGCGTCACACAGCCTTCGATCAGGTTGCCGTTGCCTGCGACGTAGATGCCGTTGTCCGCCGAGCCCATGACCTCGAGGCCGCGCACGTACCAGTAGCTGCCGTTGATCTGAAGCCCGCGCGGGTTCGAGCTCGTCCCGTACGGCTGCGACGAGAAATCGAGGACCGGGTGCTCCGAGCCGTACGCGACCAGCGATTTCGGCGCGTCGCTCGTGCCGCTGTTGTCCCGCGCGATGGTGACCTGCGCGTTCGAGGTGTAGCTACCCGCGCGCGCGAAGATCGTGTGCCCCGCCGTGATGCGCGTGAGCGCGGAGGCGAGCGTCGTGGGTGCGTCGAGCGTGCCGGCAGCGCTTTCGATGCCGTCGGGCGCAACCACGAGATCGAGATTGCCCGGCATGCCGCCGCTCCCACCGCTCATGGCGCCGGCGCTGCCGCTCATTCCGGCCGTGGCGCCGCCGTTTCCGCTTCCGGCGTCGCCACCCGCGCTCGAGCCGCCGGTCCCGGCCCTTGCCGCTGCTGCGCCTGAGCCGCCGCCGCTATCGGTGCCGCCCGCTGGCGCGGTGCCACCCGTCGCTGGTGGCGCGCCGCTCGCTCCCCCACTCGCCATGGTCCCGCCAGCGGCACCCGAGCCGCTGCCCGCCATCGACATCGAGCCGCCCATGGTCACGGAGCTCGCGCCGCCAGTCGTCGTGCCGGCGTTCGACGTCGTCATCCCGCCGCTCGCCGGCGTCTTGCCACCGGTTCCCGACGCCGCCGAGCCGCCACTGCCACCAGCATCGCGCTCGCTCGGAGCGGCGGCAGGGGCCCCACAGGCAACCGCCGCGACGAGCGCGGTGCGGGCTACGGCCTCGAGCGCCCGGACTCTGTTGGACGGCCCACTTTGCCTCATCTCGCAGGCAAGGTTGCCGACGCGGGTCTTCGACCCGTCAGATTTCGAAAAGTCCGCGGAGGGCGCTCTGCTACGGCGCGCCCCGCGGCGCGCCCCGCGGCTCGAATCCGCGCGCGAGCTTCGCCCGGGTCTCCGCGTCCTTCTTCGAGAGCTCGACGATGCGCTTGTGAAGCAGGTCCTGCGTGGTCACCGTCTCGGTTCCGAAGGTCGTGAGGGAGCGCTCGAGCGCCGCGGGATCGAACGGCTCGTGCACGAGCGCCTCGTGCACGTCGCCGCGAGCTTTCGCCATCGCCTCACGGCGCGGGCGGAGCTCGTCGGAGAGCAAGCCGCCGAACATCGGGCCACGACGCGGGCCGCGACCTTCGCGACCTTCGCGACCTTCGCGCCGATCGCGTTGTTTGCGCTCCGCGCGCTCGGACCTCTCCTCGTTCCGTGGACCGGCTTCGTGCGGGCCGAAGCCACGCGGCGGCATCATCATGGCGCGCTCGGCGCGCATGCGGTGGCGTTGAATCGCAGCGCCGACGAGCACGCCGCCGAGCAGCAAGTTCACGGCGACGGACACCACGAGAGCGATGATCAGCTTCTTGGATAGCGGGGTCATGGTCATTCCTCGAGCTCGTCGAGCGCGTCCAGAGCGAGCGCGCTGAAATCCTCTTCCCCCGTCGCGGTCGCGGCTTCGCTCGACGGCGCCCCGGAATCGACGGCAGCGACCGTAGTCCCGCCGTCCGCTTCGTCCGTCTCGAGCACGTCGGTACTGAAGCCCAACCCGAGCCCGAGCACCGCCGCGAACGCCCAGCTCACCGCGGGGATCCACATTCCGGGCAGCGCGAACCAGCGTCGCTTCTGCGGAGCACGCAGCGGCACTTCGTTCAGGCGTCGCAAGAAGCCGGGCGACACATCCGGCTCCGGCAACGCACCCAGCGTCGCATCGAGCGCCGCCTCCTCCTCGAAGAGCCCGCGCGCTTCGGCCGAAGCGTCGCGGAGTGCGAGCGCCGCTGCCCGCTCCGCCTCCGGCCAGAGCTCGGGGCGCGCGCCGTACGCGGCAATCAGCGCACGAAAGCGCTCGAGC
>DATMCL010000251.1:0-20951 GCA_035558375.1 Polyangiaceae bacterium | reverse complement strand
ACACCGGCACCGTCCCGGTCATCAACCCGGATGCCGGCCAAGCGGACGGCAGCATGACGATCGAGGAAGACGCGGCCTGCGGCACCGGCAAGGCGAGCGCCACCCTCAAGCCCGTCAACATGCTGGTCATGTACGACCGCTCCTGGTCGATGAACGAGTGCGGCGACGGCAACGACGCGCCGATCATGAACAACACGCTCGACTGCCCGACGCTCAGCCGCTGGGACCTGACGTCGGCGGCGCTGATCAAGTTCTTCCAGTCGGCGGACGCAGCCGACCTGAACGTGGCGCTCCGCTTCTTCCCGGACGACGTACCGGGCTGTACCGGCTTCCCCACGGGCGGCGGCATGGGCTTCCCCATCCCAGGCATGGATGCGGGAACGCCCGCCCCGGCGGCCGACGCCGGCGCCGACCTCAACTGCGACATTCCCACCTGCGCCATGCCGCTCGTAAATATCGCGCCGTTGCTCGCCGATCCGGCGCCGACCGACGCGCATGAGGCGGAGCTCGTCGCGGCAGTCATGAGTCACTCGCCGCCCGGCCCGGAGATGCCGAATCCGAACCCGAGCACGCCGACGTACGCAGCGCTCGGCGGTGCCGAGCAATGGGCCGTCGCCTACCAGATGGCCCACCCGGACGGGCAGGCCGTCGTGGTGCTCGTCACGGACGGCGAGCCCCAGGGCTGCGACATGAGCACGAACAACATCGCGAAGCTCGCCGCGGATGCGAACACGCAGGCGGGCGTCCTCACCTACGTCGTCGGCCTGACGGGCTCGAGCGAAGCAGGGCTGAACCAGATCGCCCGCTCGGGCGGCACCGACATGGCGTACTTCGTCTCCGACGGCAACGGCGCCACGGACGAGCTCCTGAAGACGCTGATCTCCATCAAGGGCATGGCCCTGAGCTGCGACCTCGACGTTCCGACGAACGACGAGGCGGGCATGGAGATCAACCCGCACCTCATCAACGTGAACTACGCCTCCGGAACGGATCCGGGCATGGAGCTCGGGTACGTCGAAAACCTCGCGGCCTGCGGCAGCGAGCCGGCCTGGTACTACGACGATCCGATGAACCCGACGGTCATTCACCTCTGCCCGAGCACCTGCGACACGGTGAAGGCAGACACGATGGCCACGCTGCAGATCCTCGCGGGCTGCAAGCCGCACATCGTCACTCGCTGAGCGACCCCCGGGCCCCGGATGAGGCGGCGGCACACGCCGGCCGCCTCGCCACGACCGCAATGAGGCGGCCGCGCAGGCCCGCCGCCTCGCCGGAGTCGTTTACAGAGCCTGCCCGAGGTAGCAGCCCGGGTTCGCGCTGCACTGGTTCGACGGCATCTGGCTGCAGGGCGTCGCGGTGCCGGTGCAGCCACCCATCGTGAGCCAGCTGCAGCCATAGTTCGCGTAGCACTCCGTCGAGGTCGCGGAGTCGGCGCAGGGATCGGGCGTGCCGTCGCAGAAGCCGGTGTCCTCGTCGTAGCTGCAGCCGGGCCGCATCTCGCACTCGCTCTGAAGGCCGTCGGAAAAATCGCAGGTGTAGGGCGTGCCGCTGCACGGCTGGGAGCTCGGCGAGCAGCCGGTTGCGGGTGTGCAGTAGCTCGAGCTCAAGTTGCCGAGCGTGGGGCAAGAGTACGCGTTGCCCATGCACGTGGGCCCGACGCTGAAGTAGCGGGTGGGCTTGGGTAGGCGCGCGGAAGCCGACGTGCAGCAGATGCGCGCGTCGTTCGAGGTGCAGTCCGAGCTCTGCTTGCACGACTTCGGGCAGCTGTAGTCGCACAGGCCGTTGCAGCAGATCTCTCCGCTTGCCGTCGAGCAGTCACTCGAGCTCTTGCACGTCTTCGGGCACTGGCCGCCGTAGGTCGGATTGAGGCAGAGGCCATCGACGGCGAGGTTCGGTTCGACCGCGCGCACGGACGTGCAGCAGGTCTCGCCCTGGGCGGTGTTGCAGTCGCTGCTCGCCTCGCACGAGGCGGGGCAGTACCCCGTCGGCACGCAAATAGCTTGATTGTAGATGCCGCAGCACACCTCGGCTGACGTGCAGTCACTGTCGTCGGTGCAGGTTCGGAGGCCGCCCCCGCTGGCGACACACTCCTTCGGCGACGCCAGGCTCGTCGACAGGCAAGCTTCGCCCTGGTTCGTGGTGCAGCTCGAGTCGTCCTCACAGCGGCGCGGACACAGAACGGCGACGGTGCAGGCCTTGCCGGGCGCGCCGTAATCGCAGCAGAGCTCCCCCTGGGCCGTCTCGCAGTCGTTGTCGGTAGCGCACGTCTTGGCGCAGGTGGGCTGACAGGTTCCGTCCCCGTTCGTACCGCCGGTGCCGCCCTTACCGACCGAACCGCCCTTGCCGAGCGTGCCGCCCGTGCCGCCCTTGCCGGAGCCGCCGGTGCCGCTGGTACCACCACTCCCCTTGTCGCCGGATTCGCCGCCGCTGCTGTCGTCGTCGTCACCACTGCCGCCGCACGCGGCCATCGAGAGGGACGCGACGGCCACCGAAACCAAGCACCACCGAAGGAACGAAATCGAAGTCATCATGCGAGCTTCCCCGGCGGGCTGACTCGCCATCGAGCCGAACACCACCGCCACCGACCAGAGCCCGGATATTGCCGAAAATTCGCGCTCTTGTCGAGGACCCTCGGTCCGTCGCGGGGCAGAGCAGCGCCGGGTCAGGCAGCCGTCGCGCCCGCTTCCGTCATCCGGGGCAGTGGGGTGACGGGCGAACGCGAGGCGGGCTCACGCGGCACGAGCCGGCGATGCTCGAGGAGGATGGCCGCGCCGAGGCCGAGCCAGATCACCGCCAGGACGGCGTTGGCGACCGCGAACTCGCGCACCGACCAGGCAAAAGCTTGCGATCCGAGCGCCACGAGCAGCGCAGAGCTCACGTCGCCGAGACGCACGAAGAAGGTGTCGACCGCCTGCTTGGCCTTGTATTTGAGCGCCGGGGAGAGCGGCAACCACAGGAGCTGGCGCACGGTGTTGTTGAGCGAGTAGTCGGTGGCATTCTCGAGCGTCTTGCCGGCGCGAATGACCGAGAGAAGCGGCCAGGCGAGCATGGCGAGGCCGTTCGAGAGCGCAATCACCGGGAGCACGAGCAGCGCCACGCCGAGCCCGCCGTAGCGAACGACACGCGAGACGACGAATGCCTGCAGGAGCACGCCGACGACGTTCACGGCGAAGAAGAAGTCGGCGTAGCTCTTGCCGATGAAGGCGCCCACGTCGTGGGGCGCGAGCGAGCCCGCCGCGACGGCCGCGAGCGCGGTGCTCTTCACGACCTTGCCGAGCATGTACTCGCCGTTGGAGTTCGCGAAGTTGTAGACGGCGGTGAGCACGGCGATCAGCGCCACGTAGCGATGGCGAAACACGAGCTGGAACGCGCCGCCGCGGTCGGCAGGGGCAGCCGGCGCCGCGGGCTTCGCCGCCTTCTGGGGTGCGGCGGGGAGGGCGCTCCGCGAAGCGGTCGCGAGGCGCTCGGCCTTGACGAACAGCCACGCGCACCCGACGAGCAGCGCGGCGCTCACGAGCAGCATCGCCGAAACGCCGAGCGGCTCGACCAAGAGGCCCGCGATCTTGCTCCCGAGCGCGGCGCCGAGGGACGCGCCGAGCGCCACCAGCGGAAACAGCCGCTTGCCGCGCTCCGGATCGTAGAGATCGGTCGCGAAGGACCAGAGCTGCGCGACCACCATCATGTTGAACACGCCGATCCAAACGTAGAAGACGAGCCCGAGGCTCGCGCGGAGTGCCTCGATTTGGCTCCCGAAGTAGAAGAGCACGAGGTGCGAGGCAAAGAAGAGCGTGACGCCGACCACGAGCTTGAGCCGGGGCAGGCGATCGACGAGCCTGGCGTACGCGGGCACGGCGACGAGCAGCGCGAGCGCGATCACCGCGCTCATGTAGCTTTTGTATTCGGCCCCCGAAGCGAGCGCCAAGATGAGCGCCTCCCGCACGGGCTTGATGACGTAGTACGCCGTCAGCAGGAGGAAGACGTTGAGGGACAGCACGAGGGCGAGCGGGATCTCGTCGTCGTGCACGTTGGTCACGAGCCTCAGCGCGCGGCCGACGAGCGACGGCTTCTGGGTGGTGGTGCTCACGGCAGGTCTCCCGGGGCGGGGCTCAGGTAGGGTGCTGCTGCGTCGCCGCCGCTTTGGCTCACGTCGATGGCGAGCACCCGGACGATTCGGCCCCACTCGGCCACGAGCGCGATCGTCAGAACGGCGTAGATGATTGCCAGGTAGACGACGGAAAGCGGGTCGCGCGTGACGAGCCAGCTTCTGCGCAGTGTGAGGTGGGCCATGTAACGCCCCTAAGCATCGAGCGTGCCAAGCCGGCGCTGGCTCGATTTGGCCTATTTCGCTGCTGGTTCGCGCTTCCGGCGGCCGCTACCCTGCTCGCTAAAGAGCGTCCGTCCGCGTGTCGGACAGCTGTCCGGGCGGTGCGTGCTCGGGTCCGGGGGCAGCCTCTGCCGCCCGAAAGCTCCGCCAGAACGCCTGTGCGTCGGCGCGCTGAAATGGCGCCAGTCGTTCGCAGCGCTCGAGGATCCCCTGAACCTCAAGCGCGCTTTCCGGACGCCGGTCGCGCTGCTTGTCGAGGCAACGCATGACGAGCTCCTCGAGCTCGGGAAGCAGGGGCCGACCGAGGCGCTCGCTCGGCCGCTCCGGGACGGTGTGCAGGTGGTGCCCGCAGATCTCGAGCACGCTTCGACCCTCGAAGACGGGGCGGCCCGTGAGGAGGTAGTACGCGACGGCGCCCAAGGCGTAGAGATCGACGCGCGCGTCGACCGTCGTCGGGTCGAGGACGGATTCGGGCGCCAGATAGAGCGGTGTGCCCGTGATCGCGTTCGCCTGGGTGAGCCCGGGGCTCTGCGCCGTGCCGAGGCTCTTCACGAGCCCGAAGTCGAGGAGCTTCACGAGGTCGGACATCCCGCCGCGCTCGCAGAGCAAGATATTGGCGGGTTTCACGTCACGGTGAATGAGCCCCGTCGAATGGGCCTCGAGCAGGGCTCCCGTCGCCTGGAGCAGGATGTGGATCACGCGCCCCTCGGGCTGCGGACCGTACCTGCGCACGAGCTCCTCGAGCGAGAGCCCGTCGAGGTACTCCATCGCGTAGTAGAAGACGCCTTCCGGAGTGCGGCCGTAGTCGTAGACGGCCACCGTGTTCGGATGGGTGAGGCGCGCCGTGAGCTGCACCTCGCGTTCGAAGCGCGCGATGTTTTCCGGACCCGCGCGCTCGGGCAAGAGAAGCTTCACGGCGGTCGGGCGGCGCAGCATGGCGTGCTGAGCGCGGTAGACCGCCCCCATGCCGCCTTCGCCGATGAGGTCGCCGAGCACGTACTGGCCGAGCCGTTTGGCGCTCTGCACCTCGCGCTGCAGCCCGTAGATGACACGCGAGACGTTCGTGGTCGCAAAGGCCACCGCGACGGCGAGCGCGGCCGCGCCCACGAGGATCACGAACAGAGGGATCACGGTCGTGCCCTGCGAGCGCGTGGCGACGACCCAGCCGGCGTAAACCACGGGAATCCCCGAAGCGATGCCGATCAGGAACGTGCGCGCGGTCGGGCTCGGCACGATCGCCGCGCGCACGACGAGCACGATGGTCGAGATGAGGAGCGGCAGCAGGTAGGCGGCAATCTCGGCCGGCACGGTATGAGCCACGCCGGCAGTCGCGAGGGAGACGCTGAGCGGCAACCCGATGTCGAACGCGGTGAGCACGCCGCTCGGGATACCGGGACGCCGCGCGACCCAGGAGATCCCGAGCCCGCCGAGGGCGAGCCCCAGATTGAAGAGCTTCGCGGGGTGGAGGTGGACGACCCAGAAGAGTCCCGGAAAAGCGAGCGGCACCGCGATCAGGCCCAACAGGTAGATCCCGCCGAACACGACGCCGATCGTCCGGCCGAAGTCGGCAACGCGCTCGCCGTAGAAGCGATTCGCCTCTTCCTCGCTCGCCGTCGAGCCGGCGCGAAGCAGCGCGCGCTCGATCTCGGGACGGCTCCTGAAGCTCGGCGTCTTCATGTCATCCCAGGGAGCGCCGGAGCTCGGCTGCAATTTCGGTCGAGGTTCGTTTGCGAGCCGGCAGCGGGTGTCGCGCCGCGTTGAGGCGCGGCAGGATCGAGGCGCGGATCGGCTCCGGGATCACGTGGTCGAGGTACTCGAGCGCCGTGCCGCGGAGCTTCTCGTCCTCGAGGCCGAGCGCTCGCAGCGAGAGCTCGAGCGATTCGCGATCGACGACGAAGCCGAGCAGCGTGAACACCTGGTCGAGCATGCCCTCCTGGTCGAGCTCGAGCTCACGCGCGGCGGCTTCGAGCACGACGCGCCGCGGAGGCGCAAGCTCGGGGTGATCCTGCGTGAGGTCGCGCAGGGCGAGCGCGGCGCGCAGGCGTAGCTCGGGCTCCGGCGCGCTCAGCGCTTCGGTGAGGCCGCGCACGACGCGGGGGTGCGCCGCCGTGCGCAGGACGCGCGGGATGCGGCGGCGCAGGCGCAGGGGCCGATCCGTGTCGAGCAGCACGTCGACGAGCTGGCCCGGGATCTTCGCTGCGATGCCGCGGAGCGCGACCACGGCCGCCTCCGCCGTCTCGTCGTGCTCGAGGCAAGGCATCACGAGCGAGGCGAGATCCTTGTCCATGGGCCCGGCGAGCAGCGCGCGATTGATGCGCTCCGGATCGTCGCTTTCGAGGGCGAGCGCGAGCTCGCTCTGGGGCTTCGGTGTCGGGCGATCCTGGCCGCGCCGGAGCGTGTCGATCTGGCGGAGCAGCGCGTCGCGATCGAGCTCGAGCTGAGTCTGCGAGAGCGTGAGGCGCGTGGTCGCGTCGCGCACCTCGTTGGCGTCGAGCTTGACGCGACCGCTGCGCAGGCTCGCGGCGAGCTCGGCCACGTACCCGCGCTCGAGCCGGGTCGCGAGCCAGGCCGCGCAGGCCGAAGCCGCAATCGCAAGCCCGAGCGCCGCGCGGCCCGACCAGGCGGGCGCGAGCGCGGCGACGACGAGCACCGAGCCGCTGCCAAAGGCTTCGCCGAGTCGGTCGCAGGCCACGTCGATCAGCGTCTTTTTGGCGCGTTTCTGGGCCACGGGCAGCGGCGCGTACAGGGGCTCGTAGGCGGCGCGGAAGAGCGAGCTCTCGAGCACGACGCCCGAGCCGCGCAAAAGGACGAGGACCCAGGTCGCGGGCACCGCGATCCCGAGCGCGCCGAGCCCGACCACGGCGAGCGGTAGCGAAGCGAGCCCGACGCCCAGACCGAAGTGATCCAGCGTGTAGCGCGCCACCGTCAGCTGCAGCACGACCGAGACGACGCTCACGACCATGTAGAACACGGCGAAGAAGCCCGCGAGCTCGGGCCCGGACGCGACGACGCTCGAGACCTTGGCCTTGAACGCGAAATCCACGACCGCGCTCGAGAGCCCCGTGAGCGCGACGAGCGCGGCCATGTACGCTAGGTAGCGGCTGCTCGTCTCGCTCTTCGTGGTCGGCGCGTTGCGCTGCGTGTGCTCGAGCGCCGACGAGCCTCTGGAGAGCCCGCGCACGCCGACGGCCGCAACCGCGGAGGCCGCCGCTAGAGCGAGCAAGAGAGGTCGCAAGCCGTACGCGCCACTGATGCTCTTCGCGGCGAGACCGCCGAAGAGACCTCCCGTAGCCAGCCCGACGCCGAGCTTGGTGGCGAGCTTTCGCACCGAATGCGGATCGAAGCGCTCGTTCACGACCGACCAGAGGCCGCTCACCGCGATGCCGCTCACGCTCGAGACATGCAGGTAGACGAGCAGCACGGCCGCGCGCGGCAGGTGGCTCAAGAGCTCCCACTCGACGGCGTGGAGCGCGGCGCTCGCGACGAGGACCAGAGGGATGACGCGCCCGGGACCGAAGCGCGCCATGGCCCGCGCGGCGGAAAGCACGCTCCCGAGGCCCACGGCGGCCGCGACGAGCATCGCCTGGGGCAGAGCCGTGCTCGGGAAGCTGGCCAAGAACAGGGCATCGCGGAGCGCGCGCCCGGCGACGTGCATCGCGATGAGGAGCGCCGCACACACCATCGCGAGGGCGACGGCGCCCTGGCTGTGCGATGAGGTCGGCGACGGTTTCATCAGGCTCTCGTGAGCGTCAGGCGCGAGCGGGTGAGATCCGCGCCGTTCGTGGCGCGACCGGGCAGGATGACGCGAATCCACGCGCCGCCCTCGGGACGGTTCGACACACCGATGCTGCCACCGTGCGCCTCCGTGATCTCCTGGCTGAGCGAGAGGCCCATGCCGCTCCCGGACGCTTTCGTCGTGTAGAGCGGCATGAGCGCGTTCTTCAGCGCTTCGCTGCTGAAGCCGGGGCCCCGGTCGAGCACGTCGATTTCGGTCGCGCCGTCCGCGTGCGTCGTGAGGCGCACCTCCACGTCGGTCTCTCCGCTCCCGGCCTCCGTCGCGTTCTTGATCAGATTGATGAGCACCTGCTCGAGCTGCGTGGCGTCGAAATAACCGGCGACCTTGGGCGCCGCGGCCCACTGAACGCGCGGGTAGAGCGCCGTGAGCTGCGGCAAGAACGTGCCCCAATCCACGGCACGAGCGCGCGGCTTCGGCAGGCGCGCGAGCGTCGCATAGCCGTCGAGGAACGTCTTCAGGTGCCGCGTGCGCTCCTCCACCGTGTCGAACACCTGGTCGAGCTTCCCCACCTGCTCGGGCTTCTTCGCGATCAGGCGCGCGGAGTGGATGAGCGATGTCACGGGCGCGAGAGAGTTGTTCACCTCGTGGCTGATCACGCGCACGACGCGCTTCAGCACCTCGACCTCGTGGCGGCTGATCTCGCGCGTCATGTGCATCACGACGAGCAGGGTGTGAAGCTCGTCGTCGAGGGTGAAGGTGCGGCGCGAGAGGTGGTAGGTCTGGCGCGTGCCGGCGAGATCCATGCTGAAGAGCCGGTCGCTGTCGCCGAGCAGCGCTTCACGCAGCGGCACGGGCGCGTCGGCGACGAGCCGGATGAAGTTCTGACCCTCGGGCGCCTTGCCCTCGAAGAAGAGCTCGCGCGCCGAGGTGTTCGCGTAGCGAATCACGCCGAGATCGGAGAAGAACAGCACCGCTTCGGGGACGCTGTCGGCGATCAGGCGAATCACCTGGTCGCCCGACTTGTGAGCCGCTTCGGGCCACGCAGCCGCCGACGGTCGTGACTCCGGTCGCTTGGCGACGCGGCGGAGCACGAGACCGAGACCGAAACCGAGCGCGAGCCCGACGACGAGGATCAGCACCGGGCTCATGAGAGGTACATGAACACGAAGGACATCGCGAAGGCAGCCATGAACGCCTGCCCGGTACGGCCCATCTTCTTCGACAGTCCGGGCGGGGCGAGCTCGATGGATCGGGTGGTTCGGATGCGGGTCATGGCGCGCCCTCGTGCACGAGTCGGGCCAACGCGCAGAGAGCGCGGCGGACGCGCAAATCGAGCCTAATTCCGGCGTCTCCGGGCCGCGTCCGCGCGCGAGCCCGCGACAGGTGTCCGGTCTCGGACAGGCGCTCGCCGCGTGCGGGACGCGCCGAGTCGCGCTCGAAAGTGACGAAAACGGCGCGCCGCGCGCAGCCTTCGTGCCGTTCGGCGCGCTTGGCACGGTCCGTGAATTCGGAGCGACGAAACCGGAGGACGACCGTGACAACGATCTCGAAAGCATTGTGGTGCACCCAGGCTCTGGCTCTCGCGCTCGGCGTGACGCTCCCCGCTCACGCAGCGGACGAGGTGCACTCGTCGTTCGACGAGCTCCTCGATCGCGAGCTCGCGACGCCGGGTGGTCTCACCGCCGACGACGCCGCGCGTGCCGCGCTGCACACGAACCCACTCGTGAAAGCGAGGGCCGCTGATGTCGAGGCCGCCGACGCCGACGTGAGTCGCGCGACCCTCGGCTACGTGCCCATCGCGACGGTGGGCGCACGTTACGCGAGGCTCTCCGACATCGGCCAAGGGCAACTCGGAAATCTCGTGGTCGCGCCGGGACAGCCTGCCGGGCCCATTCCCGCGGGCGCCCAGCTCGCCAACGCCCCCGTCACGTTCGAGATGCCGTTGAACCAGTACACCCTGCAGGCGAGCCTGACGGTGCCGGTTTCCGACTATCTTCTGCGGGTGGGCCCGAATCGCGATGCGGCGGTCTCGACGCACGCTGCGACGCGCCAGTACGCTCTCGCGACCGAGCACACCACGGCGGCCAATGCTCGCATCGCCTACTACGACTGGGTGCGCGGCCGTTTTCAGGTCATCGTGGCCCAAGCCGCGCTCGCCCAATCGCAAGCGCACCTCACGGATGCCAAGAGCCAATTCGAAGCGGGCGCTGGCTCGCAAGCGGACGTACTGCGCGTCGAATCGCTCGTCGCTAAGAACGAGCTTCTGATAGTGCGCGCCCAAAACCTCGACGCCAAGGCCGAGGAGCAGCTTCGAACCTACATGCACGCGCCCCGCACGCAGACCTTCCACATCGCGGAAGATCTGCGCCCGGCGAGCCTCGGCCGTCCGCTGCCGCCGATGTTCAACCTGTGGCAGGAAGCCGAGCACTCGCGGCCCGAGATCGCTGCTGCAAACCTGGCGCAGGACGCGCGCGAGAGCGGCATCCAGTACGACCGCGCCGCCTACGTGCCGCGCGTCGATCTCTTCGCGGATGCGCAGTACTCGAACCCGAACTCGCGCGTCTTCCCGACGAAGGCCGAATTTCGGGGCAGCTGGGACGCGGGAGTCGCGCTCTCCTGGACGATCTCGGATCTGCCCTCGACGGTGCAGCGCGTGAAGGGCGACGAGGCTCGCTACCAGTCGAAGGAGGCCGAGCGCGACGACCTCCTCGACCAGATCCACCTCGAGGTGATGTCGGCCCAGCAATCCCTCCAGGAAACTCGCGTCTCACAGGGCACCACCAAGCGCCAGCTCGACGCGGCCGAGGAATCGTACCGCGCACGCAAGCTTTTGTTCGAGAACGGCCGCGCCACGACGGGTGAGCTCATCGACGCCGAAACGGACCTCACGCAGGCGCGCCTCGACGCCATCAACGCGCATATCGACGCTCGAGTCGCCGAAGTCCGCTTGGCGCGCGCGCTCGGCCGCGGCGCGTGCTTGACGCCCGACATGCCCGGAAGAAGGATCGACCCGGCCGCCCGCAACTGCCCATGAAAGCGCTAGTCATCGACGATCAGGACGCGGTGCGAACCGCCCTCTCCTTGCTGCTCGACTTGCACGGGATCGAGTGCCTTTCGGCCTCCACGCCGGAGGAAGCACTCGATCTCGTGCGGCGCGAGGACGTGGGCGTCGCGATTCAGGACATGAACTTCTCCAAGGACACCACGTCCGGAGAAGAGGGCATCGCGCTCTTCCGCGAGATCCACGAGCTCGATCCCGAGCTGCCCGTGATCCTGCTCACCGCCTGGACGTCGCTCGAAAGCGCCGTGATGCTCGTCAAGGAAGGCGCCGCCGACTACCTCGCCAAACCGTGGGACGATCAGAAGCTCGTCGTCACGGTGCAGAATCTGATGAATCTCCGGCAGGCTCGGGACGAGAACCGCCGCCTCAAAGGCCAAGACGAGCGCTCGCGCCGCGACATCGCCAAGCGCTTCGACCTGCGCGGCCTCGTCTACCAGAGCCGTCGCATGCACGAGCTCGTGACGCTCGCCGTCCACGTGGCCCCGTCGGATGCGCCCGTGCTCATCACCGGGCCGAACGGCTCGGGCAAGGAGCGCCTGGCGGAGATCGTGCAGTCGAGCTCGCGCCGCGCCGACAAGCCCTTCGTTCAGGTCAATGCCGGAGGCCTGCCCGATCAGCTGCTCGAAGCGGAGCTCTTCGGCGCGGAGGCCGGCGCGTACACCGGCGCAACGAAACTGCGCATCGGGCGCTTCGAGGCCGCGCACGGCGGCACGCTCTTCCTGGACGAGCTCGGCAATCTCTCGCCGAGCGGCCAGATGAAGCTCCTGCGCGTGCTCCAGACCGGGGAGTTCCAGCGGCTCGGCAGCAACGTCACGCGCACGGCCTCGGTGCGCCTCATCAGCGCCACCAACGCGGATCTCCGCGCGGAGATCGCCGCTGGCCGCTTCCGTGAAGACCTCTACTTCCGCCTGAACGTGATCGAGCTCCCGGTACCCCCGCTCGCGGCGCGACCGGAGGACATCTTGCTCCTCGCCGAGCATTTCCTGGCCCAGCACGCGGCGGGCAACGGCGTCGTCTTCTCGCCCGAGGCACGCCAGGCGCTCGAGCGGCACGACTGGCCGGGCAACGTACGCGAGCTCGAGAATCGCGTGCAGCGCGCCGTGCTCGTCTGTCAGGACGGCCCGATCAAGGTGCAACATCTCGGGCTCGACGAGCGGAGCTCCTACGCGCCCCCCGCGAGCGCTCCCACCCCCGCGACCAGCTCGCTTCCGCCGGTTTCGAGCAACGACGGCCTCGGGTCGGGAACCCTCTCGGAGGTCGAACGCGAGGCGATTCACGCGGCACTCGGGCGCGCTCGCGGCGTCGTGTCGCGCGCTGCGGCCGAGCTCGGCCTGAGCCGGCAAGCACTCTACCGGCGCATGGAGCGGCTCGGCATCGAGATGGAACGGCGCGTGCGTTGAGTACGGTGGCCGCGTCCTCGCCTTCACCCGGGTCTCGCAAGAAGCCGCGCACACCCGACACGGCCTACCGCAACACGGAGGAGGGACGCGCCCTCCTGCAGTCGCGCGTCGTCCGCTACGCGAAGATCATCAGCTGGGTGAGCGTCGTCTTTTATCCGCTCGGCATGATCTCGCGCTACCTCGTGGGGTCGGCGGGTGCGGCGGGGTGGGCAGGCGTTTGGAGCCTCGCTTCGCTGCTCCAGGCGATTGGCTGCGTGATGTTCCTCGCGCTGTGGTGGTGGGCCAAGCACGGCGAGCACAGCGAACGCGCGCTGCGCTGCGCCGACGTCTTGGTCACGCTCGGCGGGGCCGGCACCTGGGAGCTGATGGGCATCGGCGCGCCGGCCTGGACGCGACCCGACATGTTCACGGTATTCGTCGTGTCGCAGCTCTTGGCCCTGCGCGCGACGATCATCCCGTGCACGGTGAACGGCTCGACGTTCATTGCCATCCTCTCGGTGTTGCCGATCCCCATCACGACCTATTTCTTCTTCAGCAGGCATCCGCTCGCAGAAGGGCCGACTCCGTTCGGGCTCACGTTCAACAGCGCCCTGAGCTCCACCCTCGTGGTCGTGATCGCAACGGTCGTCTCGCGCACCGTCCACGGCTTGCGCGAGCGCGTGCGCGAAGCGATGAAGCTCGGCCAATACACGCTCGACGAGAAGATCGGCGAGGGCGGCATGGGCGTCGTCTACCGCGCCAGCCACGCGCTCCTGCGCCGCCCGACGGCCATCAAGCTCCTGCCGCCCGAGCGCGCCGGCGAGCACAACCTCGTCCGCTTCGAGCGCGAGGTGCAGCTCACGAGCATGCTCACCCACCCGAACACCGTCTCCATCTACGATTTCGGTCGCACCCCCGAGGGCACCTTCTACTACGCGATGGAATACCTCGAGGGCCTCGACCTCCAGACGCTGGTCGATAGCGACGGCCCGCAACCTGCCGGCCGCGTGGCGCACATCCTCGCGCAGGTGTGCGGCGCCCTGACGGAGGCACACGGCGTCGGGCTCATCCACCGCGACGTGAAGCCGGCGAACGTCATCCTGTGCGAGCGCGGCGGCACGCCCGACGTGGTCAAAGTGCTCGATTTCGGCCTCGTCAAGCAACTCGGCCCCTCGGATCGCGTCGATCTCACGGCGAGCGGCACCGATCGCATCATCGGCACGCCGCTCTACCTCTCCCCCGAAGCCATCACCGATCCGAATTCGGTCGACGGCCGCAGCGATCTCTACGCGCTCGGGGCCGTCGGTTACATGCTCCTCACGGGCCTTCCACCGTTCACGGGCGCGAGCGTCGTCGAAGTGTGCGGGCATCACCTGCACACGAAGCCGACCCCGCCCTCCGAGAAGACCCCCGCGCCGATCCACGCGGATCTCGAGCAATTGCTCCTGAAGTGCCTCGCCAAGTCGCCGAGCGAGCGGCCCCCCGATGCGGCTACGTTGCGGCGCGAGCTCTTGGCGTCCTCGGCTGCCGCGAGCTACACGCCCGAGAACGCCGCGCAGTGGTGGCAGACACGGGGTCGCCCGCTGCTCGCCGCGGGCACGCGACCGGCGCCGAGCACGCGCGGGGCGTCACCCTCGGTGATCCTCACGCGCGCGGCGGTGGGGCACGCGGCGGAGTGAGCTACTCTTCCGCGTCGGTGCTCCCGCGACTGTTCACGACCCTCACCGCGCTGTCGTCGCTCACCGCGTGCGCGACCGCTGCACGCCCCGCGACCGAGCCTTCGCCCGACTTCGGTCCACCGGGCGACGCGGTGCTCGACCCGGCAGTGCCGCCCTTCGTGATGGGCATGATGGACCACGCGGATCGCTTCGGATTCAGCGCGGATTCACGCGAATTCGGTTACTGCATGACCGACGGCGGCGCGGGCGCCACGCGCTGCGGTTTCCTGGATGCGAGCGGCCGTCGCACGGACGCGTCCGACTTCGACCGGAACACGGGTGAGCCCAACCCCCGGCTCACCGACGAGCTCGCTCGCCACATGGCGCGGGATCAGGCACCGCCCGGCGCGTGGCGCTACGCGCGCGATCTGGTCCTGGTCTGGGAGGTCACGGGGCTGCGCGATCCGGCCAACCCTCTGCCGGATGAAGCGCCGCCTCCCGTGCTGCGTGTCGGCGCCCGCGTCCGAACCGCGACGGCAACCGCGGCCGCGCTACCCATCGCGATCAGCGCGAGCCGCGACGCCGACACCATTCACCCCGAAACCATCGTGGTTTCGCCGGACGGCTTGACGCTTGCGGTCCTGAGCCACGACTTCGCGGGCGAGTTCAGCGATCACTTCGAGGTTCGCACCCTTCCCACCGCCGAGCTCGCGCGTTCCGCGTACGAAGCTGCCGCTCACGAGCGCCAGGCGGCGGGGGACCTCCGGCAAGCGAAGGTTTGGTCCGAGCTCGCCGCGCAGTGCGACGCGGGACGCTATCCGTGAACGAACCCTCGTTCAGAACGTCCCGACCAGCGCCGCCCCGATCCCGTCGGGCCCAACGGAGGGCGCGAGCACCGCATCGATCCCCGCCTTCTGCGAGTGAAACGACGGCAAGATCGAGCGCGGCTTCTTGTCGCCACCACCGGCACCGTAGTGGAGCAGCGTCGGCAACCCGTAGCCGCTGAAGAGGCCGACACCCATGCCGAGCAGCACGTCGGTCGAGTAATGCTTGTCCGACGAGATGCGCATCGCGCCCGCGGTCGTCGCGGCGGTGAGCGCCGTGATGCACGCGATGAGGTCGGGCGCGCCGCCGCCGTAGAGCGGCAGGTTTTGGTGGTGGGCACAGATGAGCCCCGCACCCGTGAACGCGATCGTCGTGTGGCCGCTCATGAAGCTCGCGTTGAGCTGAGCCGGCTTGCCGCAGTCCTTGCTGTAGTTCGGATCCGTGCGGCATCCTCGCTCCTCCGGGCGCACGCGGCCGATCTTCTCGGCCGTCATGGCGATCGCACCGGCCAACGCGAAGGACTCGAGATCCATCGCGAGCAGCTGAACGGCAACGTCACCCGAGCCGTGCACGCCGCCCGCGACGATGCCGGCGTCGACCACGAGCGGATACGCGAGGAGCCCGTAGTAGATGGCGTCGCTCACCGCGCTCGCCGTTTGGCGCGCGGAGCGCGAGTGGAGGCGGAGACCGTTGCGCACGCCGTCGTCCCACAAGATGCCGCCGTGCCAGTTGGCCTTCGGATCCGGGTAGAGGAACATCGTCGCGGCAACCTGCAGCGAGAGGCCCGCCGTGACCGCGATCTCCGCCGGGCGAAACTTCGGCCATTCCGGATCCCAGGTCACGGTGCGCGCTTGCTCCGCCGACGCCCGGCCCGCGACGCCCAACGTCGAAAGCGCGAGCAGCAGACACACCGCTAGCCGCCGCCAGAAGGCGGCACGCATCGAGCCCCGCGCGCTCACGGCTCCACCCGGTCTTTCGCGAGGTCGCCGAAACTCTGCTCGGGGCGCTCGATGCCGACGAGCCGGAAGCCGCGCCCAGCACCGAGGTCGTAAAGATGCGCGCGCAGCGGGTAGCGCGAGGCGCCGTTGTCGATGGTCACGACCCGGTAGCGCGACGCGTCGTTGGCGGCGACGCCCGCAGCGAACACGCCGTGCGGCAACGTGATGCGCACGCTACCGGCCGCGCCCACGTCGGGGCGCACCGCGCGCACGCCGTCCGGCGAGGCCACGACGGCGCGGTACGTGAAGCTCTGCGCCGGCCGCACCGAGCGGCGCCGCGCCAGATCCGTGAGCGCGAGCACGTCGCCCTCGACGCGCGCCTCGCCGAGCGGCGACAGCCGCAGGAAGTAGCGCTCGAGGATCCGCTCGAGTCGGCCCTCGAGCACGCCGCTCAAGAAGGCCGCCTGCTCGGGGTTCGAGAAGCGACCGAGCGTCACGAGCGCGCGAATGTCGTCGCGGTCGAAGCGCGAGAGGATGCGCGCCATCCAGGCGTTGTCCCGCTCCGAAGCGCGGCTGAACGCGGGGTTCGGGTACTCGTTCTTCCAGCCTTCGGGGTCGAAATCGCGATGGTGGAAGTAGCCGAAATCCTCCATGCCGGGCGTGCGCTCCGCGCGCTCCCACGGCTCGCTCTTCGTGCCCAGCGTGACGAAATCCGTCGCGATATCGCCGAAATCGAGCAGGTACGAGTTGCCGAGCCGGCGGGAGATCCCGTCGTCCATCCACTCGCTGCCGAACGAGTCGCTCGTATCGAGATAGTAGTGGCGGACGAAGCCGGGCGAAGAGTCCTTCACCTTGCCGTTCACGGCGATCCAGGAGTCCATGGTGTTCTGTTCGCGAGCGTCGAAATGGTTGATCCAGGCAGCGAGCACGCGGGCGCCGCGCAGATCGCGCCGGTCCTCGTGCGCGATCACGTCGTTCGGATCGTCGCTGCGCGTACCCTCGTAGCGAAAGGGACCGATCAGATAACCGGGCAGCCACGCGCTCGCCTGCAAGCGAACGAGGTCGCCGCGTCGCGTCGCCTGGCCGAGCACGCGACCGAGCGCGGCCCGATCGAAGTGCCTGGTGACGCCCGTGTTGTCGGTGACCTTGAGGCCCGGCGCGAGCTTCAGAATGCGCGGGTCGAGGTAGACGACCTGCTCGCACGAGGTGTTGAAGCCGACCGCGTGGTAGATCGCCGCGCCGATCGCGCTCGCGGCGCTCGGACGCTCGGGCTGCTCCTTGGTGTCTGTTTTCAGCATGTATTTGCGCTGACCGTCCACCTTGATGCGGAAGCCCGCCGATGCGCCGTTCGCCTTGCCCTGATCGATGACGAAGCTTTCGGGGGCCGCAGCGCTGGGGTCGAGCATCTCGTCCTCGGTGCAGGCACCGCGCAGCAGCTCCTCGCGCGTGAGCTTGCCGACACCAAGCCGATTCTCGAACCAGGCGCTGTCGGGCACCTCGTCGAGCGCATTCACGTTGACGGCCTCGCCCGCGGGATCGACCGCGAACACGCGCGCGAGCGGCCGGAAGATCGAGTTGTCGGCGGCGTCCCACACGAGGGGCGAGACGTACGGCTCGGGCGCGCACGCGACGTGCTTCGCATCTTTCTCGCTCGGGCGCTCCTCGCACGAAACGCTCACCGGGCGACGATCGGTATCGTTCGCGAGCGGAGCGGCGAGCGGGTAACGGGGCGCGCCGCCGCAAGCAGTCAACATCAGGACCAGGGAAAGAATCGTCTTAGAGGCCATTGGTCGTTCCGATCACGAAGCGAACCGAGTCCACCTTGCCGCCGGACTCGAAGGTCTCGGACCCCACGCCGAACAGGAGCTCGAAGCCGGTTTCGGCAGGGTTCGTGCTCTCGATGCCAATCGTCCCCGACCAGCGCAGCTTCTTCGCGTCGAAGCCCGCGAGGTGCTCGCCGAAGACGTTGCCGACCTCGGCGCGCATCGAGCCGTTGAGCCAGATCCAGATCGGCCAGCGGTACGCGAGCTCGGCGACCGCGGCGCTGCGATCGGCGAGGCGGCCCGCATAGAAGCCGCGCATCGGCTCGAGGCCGCCGAGCGTCACGAGCTCGGTGAACGGGATCTCGCCGCCGTCGAGCGGATCGGCGAAGCGAGTCGTCGCGGCGAGAGACACGACGCGCCCCCGCTTGTTCACGTCCAAAAACCCGCCGACCTTCGCGCCGTACGTCACGAAGCTCTCCGCTGCGCGCAGCTCCGAATTCATGGCGCCGCGGGCCCCCGCAAACACGCCCGCGCGCCGCGCCTTGAGCTTGCGCTCGTCGTACGTCGCCGTGAGCTCGCTCCGAACGAGCGTGTAACCCCGCGTGTAGCCCGCCGGCGCCGCCAGGCCATTCGCCACGGCGTCGCTCAAGCGCGCGTCGTTCGCGAAGCCACCCGGCCGAAATTCGACGCTGCGCAGCGTGAGCTCGCTCCGCACGAGCGTCGCCGTGGTCGGGCGCGTCTCGAACGTCAGACGCCCCTGCAGGCGGTCCTGCCCGTAGCGCATGAGCTCGCCCTTCTGCGTGTCGGGGCCGAGCCCGTAGTACATGTAGTCGGGCCGGCTCACACCCATCGCCTCGAGCGTAAAGCTCGAGCGCCGCCCGGGGCCGAAGCGAAAGCGCTCCGAGAACGTCGCGGTCAGCCAATCCTTGCCGCCCGTGGAGCCGCGCAGCACGAGGTCGTGCCCCTGCATGCCCGCGTTGTTCCAAAACGTGTAGAGGCCGACGCTCGTCCGGAAGCCGAAGTCGAAGTACGCCGTCGGAAAGAAGCCGGCGTCGTGGTTCGGGCCGAACGTGAAGAAGTCGTAGACGGCCGCCGGCCAACCCGCGCGCTCGGCGCCCGCGATCGCAAAGCCGAGCGGCCTCCTGAGCACGTACTCGCTCACGAGGTACGGCGGGAGCAGCACGAGGCGCGGAACCCAAAGCGCCACGTCCCCCGCGGTGGTGGGCTCCGAGCCGCGCCCGTCGTAGTCCGGAACCGCGCGCTCCTTGCTCGTCTCGGCGGCGCGCGCCGGAGCCGCGGCGAGCAGCACGAGCGACGCGACGAGCGAAACGAGCAACGAACGGAGTGAGCGGGTTCGGGTCATGGCGAGTCGCGTGGGTGGCGAGCGTCCTTCGGTGGGCCCTTGAGCAAGGCGTGTGCCGACTCGTCACCGGCTCGCTGGCGGGCGCCGGCGCGGGCCTTTCACTCGGGAGTTCTCGCGCGGAGCTGCAGGCGCCGCGCTACAACGGCGAAAAACCGCGGGCCGGACGCTTGTCCGCGCGGACCGGACAGACGCTCGTCTCGTGCGGACGGCGCGATCCGGTATCCAGCGCTCCTCACTCGCGGCACACTGCGTGCTCGAGCGGCCGCCATGCCTGACACCGTCGCAGGAGTCGATCTCGGCTCGAACAGCTTCCACATGATCGTCGCCCGCGTCGACGAGGGACAGCTCCACATCGTCGACCGGATGCGCGAGCGCGTACGGCTCGCCTCGGGCCTCGGCCCCGATCGCCGGCTCAGCGAGGAAGCCATGGAGCGCGGCCTCGCCTGCCTCACCCGCTTCGGCCAGCGCGTGCGCGAGCTGCCCCCGGGCTCGGTGCGCGCGGCCGGCACCAACACGCTCCGCCAGGCCAAGAACGCGCCCGTCTTCCTTTCGCGCGCGCAGGAAGCGCTCGGCCACCCCATCGACGTGATCGCCGGCCGCGAAGAAGCTCGCCTCATCTACCTCGGCGTCGCGCACGGCGTGCCGAACTCGCCGGGGCGCAGGCTGGTCATCGACATCGGCGGCGGCAGCACCGAATGCATCCTCGGCGAAGGCTTCGACTCGATCGCGACCGAGAGCACGTACATGGGGTGCGTGAGCTTCTCGAACCGCTTCTTCCCCGGTGGCATCATCACGCGGGACGCGTTCCGGAAGGCGCAGACTGCGGCCGCCCTCGAGCTCCAGTCCTTCGAGCGCCCCTACCGCTCACTCGGCTGGCAAGCCTGCTACGGCTCGTCCGGCACCGTGCTCGCGATCGCCGAGGCCGTCGAGAAGAGCGGCTTCGCCGAGGACGGACTCACGCGCAAGGGCCTGAAGAAGCTCCGCGCCGTCCTCTGCGAGCTGGGGAGCACGGCCAAAGTGACGCTGCCCGGCGTCGATCCGGATCGTGCCGCCGTGCTGCCGGGAGGCCTCGCGATCCTGCTCGCGGCGTTCAAGAGCCTCGGCATCGAGCGCATGAGGCCCGCGGAGAGCGCGCTTCGCGAAGGATTACTCTACGACCTCATCGGCCGCATCCGGCACGAGGACGTGCGCGAGCGCAGCATCCGCTGGCTTGCCGAGCGTTCGCACGCGGACCTCGAGCAGGCGGCACGCGTCGAGCGCACCGCCTTGCGCGCGCTCGCGGGAGTGAAGGAGAGCTGGGGGCTCGAGGACGAGGACGCGCAGAGCTATCTCACCTGGGCCGCTCGCCTGCACGAGATCGGCCTCGACATCGCGCACACGGGCTTTCACAAGCACGGCGCCTACGTCGTGGGCAACGCGGACATGCCCGGCTTCTCCAAAAACGACCAGCAGCTGCTCGCGTTCGTCGTGCTCGCGCAGCGGCGCAAGTTTCCGACGGAAGCGCTCGCCGCCCTGCCGGAACCCCAGCGCGAGCGCGCGCTAAGACTGGCGATCGTCTTCCGTCTCGCCTGCTGCTTGAACCGCAGCCGCATGAGCGACCCACCGGCTTTTGCGTTGAAAAGCGACGGAAAGCGGCTCGTCTTGCGCTTCGAGCCGGAGGGCTTCGAGCGAAGCCCGCTCACGCGAGCCGATCTGGACGAGGAAGCGGCGCGCCTCGCCGCCGTCGGCATCGAGCTCGAAGTGCGCGTCGCGCTCTGAGGCCGCGCCGTGGCGCGCCCCCACGCGAGGCGCGCCCTGAATAATTTGACTACGCGCCGCCTTCGCCGGCGTTGCCGTTGGTGCGACCGCCGAAGCCGGTACGCCCGCCGCGGCCACCGCGACCGCCGATGCCCGTGCGACCACCA